>NZ_JAALDM010000156.1 GCF_014144865.1 Dietzia aerolata
CCGGTCAGACCGGTGAGTAGCGCCGCCAACCCGCGCGCGCCCAGGCGGCGCGGGGCGCGCACCACCATCGCGCGATCGGGGGCCAGTCCCACCTGCACCGACTCGTGATCGCGCAGCACCACCACGGTGCCGGGCCGCAGCGTTGCACGAACCGGCGCGGACTTGGCGGGCGGTGCTGTGGGGGTGCTCATGGGGCCCATCGTGGCACGCCCCGACCCCCACCAGGCCCCGCCGAGGAGGAGTTATCCACAGGCTGCGGCACCGGATAGAGGCTGTGGACAATCGCGTCGCGGCAGGTCGTCTACGGTGGTCGCCGTGCCACCCACCCCCGCAATCGACGATCCGGCGACCCCCGATCCCTTAGGGCTGCCCACGTCCCCCGACGACCCCCGGATCGACGTGCGCCGCTCCAGGCGACGCAAGCGGACGGTCTCGGCCAGGATCGAGGGCGACACAGTAGTGGTGCTCATGCCGGCGGGTCTGCCCAGGTCAGAGGAGCGTCGGCTCATCTCGGACATGCTGGGCAAGCTGGCCCGGTCGGGGCGGCGGCGGGGGACCCGCGCATCCGATGCGGAGCTGATGCAGCGCGCAAAGGGGCTGTCCCGCGAGTGGCTGGACGGTCGCGCGGTGCCGACGTCGGTGCGGTGGGTGCCCGCGATGACCACGCGCTGGGCGTCGTGCACGCAGGCCTCGGGCGAGATCCGGATCAGCGAGGCCCTGCGGGATGTGCCGCCGTACGTCCTGGATTACGTGGTGCTGCACGAGTTGGCGCACCTGGTGGTCCCGGGCGGGCACCCGCCGGAATTCTGGCGGGTGGTGCGGCGGTTCCCCCGGACCGAGCGGGCGATGGGCTACCTCGAGGCCTACTCGCGGGTGCTGCGCCCGGGCGCGCCCGGAGCCCCCGGCGCGCCCGGCGGTGAGTCGGGGGAGGGGCCCGGCGAGGGCGTGGGGGACCTGATCGACGACGGCACCGCATAGGGGCGTCACCGCCCAGAATTTTACGACGACGACAAGGCCACGACGGACGACCGCCACCCAGGCAGCCGGCCCGTCGCCGTGCATCACATCTCAGGCCTTGTCGCCGGGCCCGTCTTGGTCGTCAGAGGCACCACCGCCACCGGCTTCGCGGAGGAACTGCTCGATCTCGTCGACGCCGCTGGAGTCCTCGGTGGACTCGTCGAGCAGTCGGTCGATCACGGCGGCCGGGTTCTCGAGGTCGTCGCCGACGGGCAGCAGGTCGGGGTGATGCCACAGGCCGTCACGACGTTCGGTGCCCACGGCCTCGCCGACGCGCCGCCACAGCTCGGCGGCCTCGCGGGCCAGGCGTGGCCGCAGTTCGAGTCCGACGAGCGAGGAGAATGCCTGCTCGGCGGCGCCGCCGGTGGCGCGACGACGCAGCCACATCTCGCGCAGCTTGTCGGCGCTGGGAAGACGGTCGCCCACTGCTTCGGTGACCACCGCGTCGACCCAGCCCTCGACGAGCGCCAGCAGCGTCTCGAGCCGGCCCAGGGCGGCCTCGTTGACGTTGGTCACCTTGGGGCCGATCGCGCCCGCGCCGCCGGCGAACATCTCCTGCAGCTTGGCGGGGTCCTGGAGGATCGACGGGTCGAGCCCGGACGCCAGGTCGTCGAGTGCGGAGGTGTCCACGCGGATGCCGCGGGCGTACTCGTCGACGGTGGCCAGGAAGCGGGCCCGCAGCCACGGGGCGCCGGCGAACAGGCGCAGGTGCGCGGCCTCGCGGGCGGCGAGGAACACCACCACCTCCTGCCGGGGCAGTTCGAGCTCGTCGGCGAACGCGTCGATCGCGGCGGGGCACAGCGCGGCCACCCCGTCGTCACCGAACGGCAGTCCGACCTCGGAGGAGAACAGGATGGCGGGGGCGAGTTTGCCGAGCCCCTGCCCGAGCTGCATCCCGAAGCCCATGCCGCCCATCTGGTCGAGCATCCCCAGCAGCGGCCCGGCCATCTGGCGGGCCTCCTCGGGCATGGCGCCCATGGTGGCGGAGTTCATCTGCTCGGCCACCGGGGTGCAGATCTTCTCCCAGGCGGGCAGCGACTGCTCGACCCACTGTTGGGGGGTCCACGTCTCGGTGCGGTGCACGCCGGTGGGGAACACCGTCGTGTCGTCGAGCCACAGCTCGGCGAGGCGGACCGACTCCTCGGCGGCGGTGCGGGAGGCGTCGGTGACCACGGGCGTGCGGCCGAGCGCCTGGAGGGCGACGGTGCGCGCCAGCTGGTAGTTGACGGGGCCGGAGCTGCCGGGACCGGACATGGCGGAACCCATGTTGCCGAGCATCTGCCCGAACTGGGAGATCATCTTGCCGAGGTCACCGAACTGCGAGGGGTCGAAACCGCCGGCGCCACCGAAGCCGAAGCCGCCGGGCCCGCCCGGGCCACCGGGGCCGTTCGACCCGCCGGAGCCACCGGACCCGCCGGAGTTGCTGTGCCGGTCGTCGTCCCGCCCGTCGTCGTCGGATGCAGAGAAACCGAAGGGCTGGTTCATGCCACAACGGTACAGCGTGCGGGGGCCTCGGGTCCGGCGGCGACGGCCCCGGGTCCGGTCGCGGCGCCACTCGGCGGGGGAGCGGACTACCCTGTCCTGCGTGAGTCGCCGCCTGTTCACTCTGTTCGCCGCGTTGGTCCCGGCGGTGCTGTTGCTCGTCCTCGCCACCGCGGGCACGGTTCCGCTGGTCGCGATGGGCCCCGGCCCCACGTACGACACCCTGGGCCAGGCGCAGGTGGAGAACGAGGACGGGGACGTCGAGGACGTGCCGGTCATCGAGGTGACCGGGCGTGAGGCCGACGAGACCACGGGCTCGTTGCGGATGACCACCGTCGCCGTGCGGGACCGTCTCACCCTCCTGGACGCCATGCGGTTCTGGTTGGATCCGGCGCAGGTGGTCGTGCCGCGTGACCAGGTGTTCCCGCCGGAGTCCTCGCGCGAGGAGGTGCGCGAGTCCAACGCCGCGGAGATGGTGGGGTCGGAGAACAGCGCGGAGGCGGCCGCCTACCGCCAGTTGGGAATCCCCATGCAGCCGCGGGTCGAGGGCGTGGACCCCGACGGTGCGGCGGCGGGCCACCTGGAGGAGGGCGACATCCTCACCTCGATCGACGGCGAGCAGGTCTCTGACGCCTCCGAGGTGGTGGAGCAGGTCAGCGCGCATCGCCCGGGCGATGAGGTGCGGCTCGGGTACGTGCGTGACGGGGTAGAGGGGACGACGACAACAACGCTGACAGGAGCCGGGCCGGACGGCGATCCCGAGCAGGGCCGCCTCGGCATCCTCGTCGGGGACACCCCCGCGGACGGCACCGATGTGACCATCTCGGTGGCACCGGATGTGGGCGGTCCTTCGGCGGGACTCATCCTGGCCTTGGCAATCGTGGACCGACTCTCGCCCGGCGAGGTCACCGGCGGCGCGAACGTGGCCGGCTCCGGCACGATCCGGCCCAGCGGTGAGGTCGGGTCGATCGGCGGGATCCGCCACAAGATCCGCGCTGCGCACGAGGAGGGGGCCACCGAGTTCCTCGTCCCGGCGGCCAACTGTGCGGAGGCTGTGCAGGGCACCCCGGACGGGATAAGGCTCATCGAGGTGTCCACGCTCTCGGGCGCGCTGGAGGCGCTGGAGACGGCCGCTTCCGGGGGTGAGCCACCGACCTGCGGCTGACGGGTGGCATTTCCGTAAGGTGGGACCAACGAGCATGTCCGCCCCAGCAGTCCAGGAGCATCACCGGTGTCCGTCCGCCCACCCGGCAATCCGCCCGGCCGACCTCTCACGATGTCGCGTCGTGGTCGTGCCGTCGCCATCGCCGTCGTCGTCCTCATCATCCTCATCCAGGTTCTGCCCCGGCTGAATTCGGCCTACACGGACTGGCTGTGGTTCGGCAGTGTCGACGCCACCAGTGTCTTCCGCACGGAGATCCTCACCCGCCTGGGGCTGTTCTTCGTGGTGGCGATCCTGATCGGCGCCGCGATCTCGGCCGGCATCCTGCTGGCCTTCCGGTTCCGGCCGGTCTTCCTCGCGCAGGGCGGACTGCAGGATCCGCTGAGCCGCTACCGCGCGGCCATGGGCACCTCGCCCGGCAAGTCCGTGGTGTGGATCCCCATCGTGGTCGGCGTCCTGGCCGGCGCGGTGGCGCAGACCGGCTGGCAGACCGTCCTGGCGTTCTTCAACTCCACGGAGTTCGGGCAGACCGACCCGCAGTTCGGGCTGGACATCTCCTTCTACGCGTTCGAGCTGCCGATGTGGCGCGCGGTGGTCACCTGGGTGATGGTGGCCGTGGTGGTGGCGTTCCTGGCCAACCTCATCACGCACTACCTCGTCGGCGGGATCCGTCCCGGGGCTCGTGAGGGCTCGCTGACCCGCGCCGCCCGCATCCAGTTGGTGACCCTGGCCGGGCTCTTCGTCCTGACCAAGGCGGCCGCCTACTGGCTGGACCGGTACGAGCTGCTGTTCCGCGAGAACTCCACGTTCACCGGCGCCGGCTACACGGACGTCAACGCGCTGATGCCGGCCAAGATCTTCATGTTCGCCGTGGCGCTGGTCTGCGCGATCGCGTTCTTCTCGGCGATCGTCATCAAGGACCTGCGGATCCCGGCGCTGGCCACCGTGCTGCTGCTGTTCTCGGCGCTCGTTGTGGGCTCCGCCTGGCCGCTGGCCGTCGAGCAGTTCTCGGTCAACCCCAACCGTGCCGAGAAGGAGCGCGAGTACATCTCCCGCAACATCGAGGCCACCCGGGCGGCATATGACATCGGTGATGACCGGGTCACCTACATCGAGAACTGGGGCGCGGCGAGCCCCAACCCGCGCGAGGCTGCCTCGGACACCACCACGCTGTCGAACGTCCGCATCCTGGACCCCAACGTCCTGTCACCCACGTTCACGCAGCTGCAGCAGCTGCGTAACTTCTACGGCTTCCCCGAGACGCTGAGCCTGGACCGGTACACGGTCGACGGGGAGATGCAGGACTTCCTGGTGGCGGCCCGTGAGCTCGACCCGTCGGCGCTGCAGGCCAACCAGAGGGACTGGATCAACCGGCACACCGTCTACACGCACGGCAACGGCTTCGTCGCCGCGCCCGCGAACCGGGTCAACGAGATCGCGGACGACGCCGGTTCGGACCGCGGCGGCCTGCCCAACTTCCAGGTCTCGGACCTGGACACGATCAACAATGACCAGGAGATGATGATCCCGGTCACGCAGCCGCGGATCTATTTCGGTGAGCTCATCGCCCAGTCGGATCCGGACTACGCGATCGTCGGTGACAACGGTGACGGCCCGCGCGAGTACGACACGGACACCACGCAGTACACCTACACCGGCTCCGGCGGTGTCCCCGTCGACGGCTGGGTCAACCGCACGGCGTATGCGCTGAAGTTCGCCGAGCGCAACATCCTGCTGTCGGGCCTGATCGGGGACGATTCGAAGATCATCTACGACCGGGATCCGCGCGACCGTGTCCAGAAGGTGGCCCCGTGGCTCACCACGGACACCAACACGTACCCGGCCGTGATCGACGGGCGCATCAAGTGGATTGTCGACGGGTACACCACGCTCAAGACCTACCCCTATGCCGAGCTCAGCTCGCTGGAGGCGATGACCGCGGACTCGACCGACGAGCTCGGCGGTCGGGTGCAGGTGGACGAGGAGGTCTCGTACATCCGTAACTCGGTCAAGGCCACCGTCGACGCCTACGACGGCACCGTCGACCTGTACGCGTTCGACGAGTCGGATCCGGTGCTGCAGACGTGGATGAAGGCGCTTCCGGGGATCGTTCAGCCCGAGTCCGAGATCTCCGAGGAGCTCCGCGATCACTTCCGGTACCCGGAGGATCTGTTCAAGGTGCAGCGTGAACTGCTGGCCAAGTACCAGGTCGACGATCCGGGCCAGTTCTTCACCAATGACGCGTTCTGGTCGGTGCCGTCCGATCCCACGGTCACCTCGTCCATCCAGAACCCGCAGACCCCGCCCGCGAGTGGTCCGCTGGGTGGTCCGGCCTCCGGCAACACCGGTGGCGGCGCGGGCGGGGCGCAGTCCACGGAGCGTGAGGGGCCGAGCCAGCCGCCCTACTACGTGATCACCTCGGACCCCACCGATCCGGAATCCGATGAGCCGACGTTCCAGCTCATCTCCGCCTTCCGTGGGTACGAGCGTGAGTTTCTGTCGGCGCACATGTCTGCCAGTTCGGACCCGGAGACCTACGGTGAGATCACGGTGCGCGTGCAGCGGCCGATCGAGCCGCTGGCGCAGGGCCCCAACCAGGCGCAGGACATCATGATCGCCTCCCCTGCGATCGCGGAGGATCGCCGACTGTGGGGCGAGACGGCGGAGATCACCGAGGGCAACCTCCTCGCCCTGCCGCTGGCCGATGACTCGGTGCTGTACGTCGAGCCCATCTACACCCAGCGCAAGGACCAGGACTCGGCGTACCCGCGTCTGCTGCGCGTGATGGTGAGCTACGACCGCGCCGTGGGGTATGCGCCCACACTGTACGAGGCGCTCAAGCAGGTGGGGATCGAGACCGACCCGAACCTGGTGCGTATCGACGAGAGCGGCGAGGCCGAGGCAGAAGCCGAGGCCGAGGCAGAGGGCGGCAGCGACCGGCCCGAGTCCGAGTCGAGTGCCCCGCGCCCGTCCGCACCGTCCGGTGGCGGAGGCGGTAGCGAGGCCGAGCGGGGAGCGGCGATCGACGAGATCAACTCGGCGCTCAACGCGGTCCGGTCGGCGCAGAACAGTGGCGACCTCGGCGACCTCGGCCAGGCACTCGATGATCTGCAGGCCGCGGTCGACGCCTACCAGGCGCTCGGCAACGGCAACTGACGCCACACTGCCACGACCGTCCGTAACGGCGGCCGGTCGTGGCCGCCGGTGGCGCTGGCCAGCCGCCGCGTAGCGGTCCCGCCCGGGCCGGCAGTCCTTCGGGAAGCCGACCCGGGCGGTCCTGTTTCTCCACGAGCGTCAGCTGCGCTGACCTGCGATAATATGACTTTCCCTGTGTGTTCGGTCACCTTCTGTCCAGTTCGCGTTCACCGATTTGCATTGTCCGTGCGGTGGCACGTAGTGTCATACACGCAATCGACGCGGGGTGGAGCAGCTCGGTAGCTCGCTGGGCTCATAACCCAGAGGTCGCAGGTTCAAATCCTGTCCCCGCTACCACGCACTCAGGCCCGGTTCCTCTCGAGGAGCCGGGCCTGAGGTCATTTCGCCTACCAGCCCCCAGCCCCCGGAATTCGCTACTCTCCCTGCGGATCCGCTAGCCCTGTAGCGGTAGCGGATGTCGACGGAGGGTAGCGGATTGTGTGGCCGCGGATTACGTTGCCGCGGATCACGTCGCTGCGGATCGTGTCCCGCGCGCGGCGGGCCGCACCGCGTACAGGGCGTGCCCATAGGCTGCACCCATGACTGTGTCGCTCACGCACTCGGAGTCGATCTCTGTCAGTGCCTCGCCCGACCGGGTCTATGACACGGTCTCGGACGTGACCCGCACCGGCGAGTGGTCGCCTGTCTGCCGGGAGTGCTGGTGGGACGAGGGGGGTGGCGCGGTGGTGGGGGCGTATTTCACCGGGCGTAACGTCACGCCCGACCGCACCTGGGAGACCCGCTCCGAGGTCGTCGTCGCGGATCCGGGCCGCGAGTTCAGCTGGAGTGTGGCCGGCGGCAGGGTCGTGTGGACCTATTCGATGCAGCCGGAGGCTGATGGCGCCAGCACCCGGCTCACCGAGTCGTGGGATTTCACGCCGGAGGGCCAGGAGTTCTTCGTGGAGAAGTACGGAGACTCGGCTGCCGAGGAGATCGAGAAGCGCCGGGCCGCCGCCTTCACCGGGATCCCCGAGACCCTCGCCGCCATCAAGAGGGTCGTCGAATCCGGCGATTGATGAGCCTGCCCGAGCGCCCGATTCGTGAAGCTCCGAGTACCTCTGATACGGTAGGGACTCCGACATCGACGGCCTGGAAATTGCTTCTGGCCAGCATGTTCGGAGAGTTCGCCCGCCGTGGCGGACTGGCGACGCGGGGTGGAGCAGCTCGGTAGCTCGCTGGGCTCATAACCCAGAGGTCGCAGGTTCAAATCCTGTCCCCGCTACCAACGTTCAGGCTCGGAGTCCACGGACTCCGAGCCTGAATGCATTTCGGGATGCGCCCGGTCTGCACGCGGCGAGGCTGGCGGACGCCCCCGATAGACACCTGTCGAGTTGGTCGTGGGTTCCGCCCCCGCTGCGCGGCTGCCGCGGTTAGTGTCGAGCGGATGCCCGCCGGGACGGACGCGCCGCGTGTCGCGCTCGAGCCGAATGTGCTCGGCGGCGGGCCCACCGACCCCGAGAGGATCCGCTTGTGAAGACCCGTGCCGCCGTCGTCGAGGGACCGGGGGAGCCGTTCCGGATCGCCGAGCTCGATCTGGACGAGCCCCGCGCCGACGAGATCCTCGTACGGATCAAGGCTGTCGGCCTGTGCCACACCGACCTCACCGTCGCGTCCATGCTGCCTGCGGAGATGTTCCCGCGCGTGTTCGGCCACGAGGGGGCCGGCGTGGTGGAGGCTGTGGGCTCGGACATCACCGGCGTGAAGGCGGGCGACCACGTGGTGATGAGTTTCCGGTCCTGCCGCGACTGCGGCCACTGCTCAGACGGCGACTTCGGTTATTGCGAGAACGCGATGGTTCTCAACAACATGGGCTACCGCGCGGACGGCTCCACCACGTACAGCCGGGACGGGCAGCCCGTCGCCGGCTCGTTCTTCGGGCAGTCCAGCTTCTCCGAACTGGCGATCGGCTACGCGGACAACGTGGTGGTGGTGGACCCGTCCACCGACCTCACGCTCGCCGCGCCGTTCGGCTGCGGCTTCCTCACCGGCGCGGGTGCCGTGCTCAACACGATCGACCCCGAGCCAGGGTCGAGTCTGCTGGTCTCCGGTGTCGGCGCGGTGGGCCTCGCGGCCGTCGCCGCGGCCCGTGCGCTCGGCCTCGAGACGGTCGTCGCCGTGGACACCCAGGACTCCCGTCTCGAGCAGGCGGCGGCCCTCGGAGCCCATGTCATCAACCCCACCACGCTGCCCGAGGTCGGCGGGGTGGAAAAGATTCGTGAGCTCACCGGTGGTGGCGCCACCGCTGCGGTCGACACGACGGCCGTCCCGCAGGTCATCAAGCAGGGCGTGCAGGCACTCGCCGCCCGCGGCCGCATGGTCGTGGTGGGGCTGGGTGCGTCGGAGTTCCCGGTCGACTCGATCGACCTGCTCTACAACGGCAAGAGCGTCCAGGGCTGCATCGAGGGCGACGCCGATCCGCAGACCCTCATTCCGCGACTGCTCGAGATGCGCGCTGCAGGGGACCTCCCGCTCGACGAGCTGGTGACCACCTATCCGTTCGAGGACATCAACCGGGCGGTCGAGGAGGTGACCGCCGGCACGGTGGTCAAACCGGTGCTCGTCTTCTGAGCGTGAGACCCCCGCCGGGCCGGCGAGGAGCCGGCCAGCGGGGTCGGTCAGCGGCCCGTCCAGCGGGGCTCGCGCTTCTCGGCGAAGGCGGCCACACCCTCACGTGCGTCGTCGGAGAGCAGCGCGGGGCTGGCCATCTCGCTCTGACGCCCGAACGCCACCTCGGGTGCCCAGGTGGGCGCTTCGTCGATGATCTGCTTGCCGACACGCACCGAGAGCGGGGCGTTGGCGGCGATCCGGCGGGCGGTGTCCATCGCGGCCTCCAGGGCGGTGCCGCGGGGGACGAGGGTGTTGACCAGTCCCAGTTCATGCAGGCGCGCGGCGGGGAGTCCGTCGCCGAGCAGCGCCAGCTCCAGGGCCACCGGGCGCGGGAGACGGACGGCCGAGCGCCAGAGGC
>NZ_JAALDM010000157.1 GCF_014144865.1 Dietzia aerolata
GTGATGCGAGTTCTGCGGTGGCCTGCTGGTTCGCCGAGGGGTTCGGCGAATTCCTCGCAGGCCAGGCAGATCTGGGGCCGAAGCAGTGGCCGTCGTTGCTGCGGATCACCTCGGCGCTGCCGCGGACCGCGAGCTTCAAGTTCCGGGCCCGCGATCTGACCACCCTCGGCGCCGAGCCCGCCGGGGACCGGGTGTGGCTGCGCGGGCAGGGGTCGGGGGCGTTCAAGCCCCGCTAGGGTAATGCGCCCCTGCGGGTTACGCACCCCCTCCCGACTTGCGCATCCCCTCGACCGCCCGCGCCACCCGGCTTGCGCACCTCCTTCTGGCTTGCGCATCCCCTCAGCCGCCCGCGCACCGGGTTATGCATCCACACCGCGCCCCAAAAGAAGCGCACCCCCGCCAACCCGACCCACCCTCCGGCTTACGCACACCCTCCCGACTTGCGCATCCTTCTAGACCGCCGGACAGTCGCTTGCGCATCAAAAGCGCGCCAATGACGATGCAGACCTGCGGAGGGGCGAATGAGCGGGCGTCGTCGTCGTATTTGTCGGTGACTACGGCGGCTACCAGGCAACACCGTCGTCCCCCAGCGGCCGGGCGCCTCCACAGGAAGAGCCCGCCGAGCCTCGGATCCGCGCGAGGGCACAGATCGGAGACGCCACTGTGTCAGACGTGTACATCGAAGACCCCAAGCGCCCGTGGCCCCGACATTCACCATTGATCCCCTCGCCCGCGCTCCACGGCCCGGCGCTGGACCGCCTCACCCGAGCCGAACGCAGAGACCAATATCGCAGCATCACCACCGGTCTGGTCCTCCCGGTCGACCACCCCGATGACCTCCGAGCGCGATCCCTCGCACTGAGCAAGCTCTACCCGGACGGCGTCCTGTGCGGATGGTCCGCGGTCGCAGTTCACGGCGGGCAGGCGCCCAGAGACGCCGCGCCCGAGATCTGTGTGGGTCCGAGCATGCGACGCCGCGCGGGCGTAACGATCCGTCGATACCCGATCCCGCCCGATGCTGTGACGGTCAAAGCCGACGCCGCCGTCACAACGCCCCTCTGGACCGTGTTCGACCTCGCCCGATTCCTGCAGTTCGAGGATGCGGTGATCGCGGTCGAGTTCGCGCACGGACACTATCTGCGACTCGAGGACGTCCCCGACATGCTGCCCTCGCTCAGCGGCAGGTGGGGTGCGGCGCGCGCCCGGAGAGTCTTCGCCGCAGCCAGTATGGATTCGGAGTCACCGATGGAAACCCGGCTCCGGCTCACGCTCTACGACGCCGGCTTCACCGACCTGGTGCCGCAGGTGCGACTGCCCGAACTGCGCTGCCGCATCGACCTCGCAGACGTCGCGCGGAAGATCGCCATCGAGTACGACGGCGACGGCCACTTCGACAGCCCGGCCCAGATCAGGCACGACACCGAACGGCGGAACGGACTGATCGCCGCCGGCTGGACCGTGATCGTGGTGACCAAGCACCTGTACTACAAGAACAGGAACGAGCTGCTCAGGCTGGTCCGCCAGGCTTATGCCACTGCTCGATGACCGGCGCGACATGTGGCCGGGAGCTGCGGCGGTGGCTCGAGGGGGCTGGTGGGGGCTGGCGGGGCGGCGGCTGGTGGGGGCTGGCGGGCGGCGGCTCGTGGGACGACGGAGCTGGTGGGGGGGGC
>NZ_JAALDM010000158.1 GCF_014144865.1 Dietzia aerolata
CGGTCCACTACCTCTGCGACGAGGAAGACGACTGGAACCCGTCGCTGGAGGACATCGCCTCCAAGATCACGCCCCGCACCAAGGCGATCGTGGTGATCAACCCCAACAACCCGACGGGCGCGGTGTACTCGCGGGAGGTCCTGCAGGGGATCGTCGACCTGGCCCGCGAGCACAGTCTGCTGATCCTGGCGGATGAGATCTACGACCGGATCATCTACGACGAGGCCCAGCACACCTCCATCGCCACCCTCGCGCCGGACCTGCTCGTGCTGACGTTCAACGGCCTGTCCAAGACGTACCGCGTGGCCGGGTACCGCGCCGGCTGGGTGGCCATCACCGGCCCCAAGGCGCACGCCGCCGGGTTCCTCGAGGGCCTGGAACTACTCGCGTCCACGCGATTGTGTCCCAACGTGCCCGCGCAGCACGCCATCCAGGTGGCCTTGGGCGGGTACCAGTCGATCGATGAGCTCATCGAGCCCGGCGGGCGACTGCACGAGCAGCGCGGCATCGCCTGGGAGAAGCTCAACACCATCCCCGGCGTGAGCTGCGTTCGGCCGATGGGCGCGCTGTACGTGTTCCCGCGGCTCGACCCGGAGGTCCACGAGATCCACGACGACCGCCAGTTCGCCCTGGACCTGCTCGAGCGCGAGCGGATCCTCATCACGCAGGGCACGGGCTTTAACTGGCCGGACCCGGACCATTTCCGGATCGTCACCCTGCCGCCGGCCCGCGACCTGGGCACGGCGATCGAGCGGATCGGCAACTTCCTCAGCTCGTACCGGCAGTAGTGGCGGCCTCGGGCCGGAGCCTGCCAGCGACCCCCGCTCAGGCGGCTGCTCTCGCGCTCAGGCGGTAACGAGGCCCGCGCGCGCCGGGGTGCCGCTGCCAGCACGGACCGGCACGCCGCGTCCGAGTGCGCGGTAGGTCCAGCCGGCCTCGCGCCAGGTGTCGCCGGGCATGCAGTTGCGGCCATCGAGCAGGATGCGCCCGCGCGCCACCTCGGCCACCGCGGCCGGGTCGAGCTCCACGAACTCGGCCCACTCGGTCGCGACCAGTACCACGTCCGCGCCATCGCATGCCTGGAGCGCCGACTCGGCGTAGCCCAGAGTCGGGAACAGCGCCCGGGCATTGTCGAGTGCCTGCGGATCGAACACCACTGTCTGCGCGCCCTTGAGCGAGAGCATCCCGGCCACGTTCAGCGCCGGGGAATCGCGCACGTCATCGGAGTTCGGCTTGAACGCCGCACCCAACACCGCGACCGTCTTACCGATCAGCGTTCCGCCGCACGCCTCGACGGTCAGGTCAACCATCCGCTCGCGGCGCCGCATGTTGATCGAGTCGACCTCACGCAGGAACGTCATCGCCTCATCCGCCCCCAACTCGCCGGCGCGGGCCATGAACGCCCGGATGTCCTTGGGCAGGCAGCCCCCGCCGAAGCCCAGTCCCGCACCGAGGAACCGGCGCCCGATCCGCGGGTCCATCCCGATCGCATCGGCCAGCACCGTCACATCCGCGCCCGCGGCCTCACACACCTCCGACACGGCATTGATGAAGGAGATCTTGGTGGCCAGGAACGCATTCGCGCTGACCTTGACCAGCTCCGAGGTGGCCAGATCGGTGACGATCACCGGGCACGGGTCGGACTCCAGGATCGGCGCGTAGGCCTCGTCGACCAGCTCACGGGCCAGGCTCTGCTCCTGCTCGCCACCGGGCAGTCCGATCACGATCCGGTCCGGGGTCAGCGTGTCCTTGACCGCGAAACCCTCACGCAGGAACTCCGGGTTCCACACGACCTCCGCGCGCACGCCACTGCGAACGTGCCAGTCTGCGATCCCCTGCAGCCGCACCGCCGTCCCCACCGGTACCGTGGACTTGCCCACCAGCACCGCATCGCGGGTCAGCAGCGGCGACAACCGCGCAACCACGTCCTCGACGTAGGTGGTGTCGGCGGCGAACTCACCCTTGCGCTGCGGCGTGCCCACACCAATGAAGTGCAGATCCGCGAACTCGGCGGCCTCCGCGTAGTCGGTGGTGAACTTCAGCCGGCCCGAGTCCACGTGCTTGCGCAGGATCTCCGGCAGTCCCGGCTCGTAGAACGGCACCTCGCCCCGGCGCAATCGTTCGATCTTCGCCTCGTCGACATCCACCCCCAAAACCTCGTGGCCCAACTCGGCCATGCAAGCGGCGTGGGTGGCGCCGAGGTATCCGGTCCCGAACACGGTCATACGCATAACGCTTGTCTATCGGTCTGAGGCGACGGCCCAGGAAAAGCTCGGTGAACGCCGGACGAGAGTTCGGGGCCGGGTTGGGGACGCTGCCTCACCTGCTGTTCAACAAGCCAAATTCCCCGTGACGCCGCCGCCACGGGACTGCCGACACGGGACTGCCGACACGGGGCCGCCACCACGGACGCCGCTGCCACGGGCGCGCCAGAAATCGCCTCACCGAACCGCGCGCGCATCGAGAAGTGAGTTCGGCACAGCCCTACTCGGCCGATGTAGGCCGAACCCACTTGGCGACGCGATCAACGCGGAAGCCGGCACTGAATCGAGCGCAGACCACCGCCTACGCATGCCACCGCCCGCGCCGGCACGCGCCGGCCCGTGCCCGCCCACGCTCTACTGAAAGTTCAGGTACGCCTTCGACGCGGTCGGCCCGCGCTGCCCCTGATACTTGGAGCCCATCGCGGAACTGCCGTACGGATTCTCGGCGGGGCTGGACAGCCGGAACAGGCACAGCTGGCCGATCTTCATGCCGGGCCACAGAGTGATGGGCAGGTTTGCGACATTGGACAGCTCGAGCGTGATGTGCCCGCCGAAGCCGGGGTCGATGAATCCGGCGGTCGAGTGCGTCAGCAGCCCCAGCCGCCCGAGCGAGGACTTGCCCTCCAGCCGCCCCGCCAGGTCATCGGGCAGCTCCAGCCGCTCGAGCGTGGCGCCGAGGACGAACTCGCCCGGGTGCAGCACGAACGGATCCCCGTCGGCCACTTCGACGAGCTCGGTCAGCTCGTCCTGCTGCTGCGCGGGGTCGATGTGCGTGTACCGCGAGTTGTTGAACACGCGGAACATGTTGTCGAGCCGCACGTCGATACTCGACGGCTGGATCAGCGACGGGTCGAGCGGGTCGATCCCGAGCCGTCCGTCGGCGAGCTCGGATCGGAGGTCACGGTCGGAGAGCAGCACGATCCATAGGGTACCGGGGCCCGCCCGCGAGCAATCGGATCTGGGTCCCCAACTCGCCCACCTCGCTGCAGGCTTCGGCGAACGGGATCCGCTGGCGGTGGATGTTGTCGTCGCGGTCGGTGAACTCGAGGTCCACGCCGGCGCGGTCGATCCCGACCAGCAGGGGGCGTTGCGCGGGCAGGCAGCGGCACACGCGCATGGCGATCCGCGGGACGATGCGGCACCGCGGGTCGTTGAGGTGGTCGAGCCAGTGCCCCTCCAGGTCGGCGAAGGGGTCGGGGCCGGAGGTCGCCATGTCGTCGGGCTCGATGGTGGTGACGCCGTCGTGGTCGGTGAGGACGATCTGTTCGGCGCGGAGCCGCACCAGGGCGATGTCGTCGCCGATGCCGAGGAGGGAATGGTCGGGAAGATCAACCGCGATGTGGGTGGCGACGTGGCGTTGTGCGTGCGTGCCCGGCAGTTCGACCCGGCCTTCGACGACGACGACGCGGCGGCACCGCCCGTCCGCGACCCCTCCGAGGATGACGTCCAGGACCTCGAGCCGGGCGCGCACTCCCCCGGCGGTGATCGTGGCCGCGTCGGCCATTCCTATTGCTAGCCAGAAGTCATTGGTGCCGGGGGCGTGATGGGCGAGGTGCACGGTGGCGATCGGGGCGGCGGTCCCGGCGCTGAGCATCGCGCGGGCGCAGCGGCGGAGTGCGGATCCGGCGCGCTCGGCGGGTTCGGGGACGGGCCCCACCAGTGATCGCATGGGGTAGAGCCCCTCTCGTGGTTGACGTCTCCTGAAAGCATTTCCCGGCCCGTCCCGGCGCCTCAGGGATTGGCGCCGGAACGGTCCGGGGGCGGGGACGTGACTACCCGCGAAAAACAACTTAGGTAAGGCTCACCTATAAATCAAGAGCTTCCTCGAAATCAGTCCAAAAATTTTTCGCGGACGCTCCGGAAATGACGCGTGGCCGGCCCCCGCTCGTGCGGGAGGCCGGCCACGGAAAGTCGGTCGGGTGCGGGCGTGATCGCCTCAGGCGCCGAGCAGCGCCAGCTCGTGTCGCAGCGACTCGGTGTCGCGACAGACCTGCGAGAACGGCACGCGGATGATGTCGCGGAATCCGCCTCCGGAGGCGTCCACGGCGAGGTCCAGGCCGTGACCGTCGATCCCGATCACGCGCGGGTCGGTGCCGGCGATCTGCCGACCGGACCGCAGCACGAGCCGGGCCGCGAATCCGTCGTCCGCGCCGATCCGGCGCAGCCACACCTGCTCGTCCACACCGATCGGATCGACGGCCGCCGCCGCGAGATCCGTGCGGGAGACCATGTCCACCCCCTCGGCGCCGAGGTAGGTGATCTCGAGCGGCTGCAGTTCGTTCAGCCGTATGGAGCCGAGGTCGCCGCCGGCCCCCATCGGGCCACCGTCCGCGGCCACGAGACGTCGTCGTGCATCGGATGACGCGGTGACGATTCCCGAGAGCGTGACGATTCCGCGGACGACGCTGCAGTCGTCGTCGCACCCTTCGGGCCGTGCCACGTGCCGACCGTCCAGCGCGAACGACGGTCGCGGGGCCGACTTCCGGCAGCGTCCCGTGCAGACGGCGTCGGGGATCTCAACGGTCGCCGAGGCACCGACGGCTGCCATCCGGGCCCCGTCTCCGACCTCGCGGGACATGCCGCTGACGTCCACGACGAGCACCACCACGCCGTCGTCCCGCACCCGTGCCGAGCGCAGTGGTCGACGGAGGATTCCGGCCTCGACCGTCCCGGACGCGCCACGGGCGAGAACCGTGCGCACGCGCTCGGCGATGGGCCGCGCAGTCACGTCGTTCATCGGATTCCTCCTGGGCTCCGCTGGTGTCCGCTGGCCGGCTGTCCGGCTCCCTATACGTACGTCCACATCTATTAAGCGCCCTGGCGACCCAAAATGCTACCCGCCAGTAACTAAACCTTTGGTGAACCTGGACACACCCCCGTTCCCTGCGCGCCACACAGCGTTTTCCAGCGACTATCCGGCGGCCACACGCGGAGTCGGAGGCGAGCCCTCCGACCACCCCGCGGCGAGCATCCGCCGGCCCACCCACCGGCCCGCCAGCGGCGATCACTGGCCCCGGCACGGGGTGCTGATGTGCACCGACCCATGCTGACGTGGTCAAATGAGCCCATGGACGAGTTCAGGGAAGAGCCCTCCAAGTACGTGTGGCGCTGGACCAAATGGTCGTGGGTCTGCGTGGGGCTGGGTGTTCTCATCGTGCTGATGGGCGTCACCAGCTACATGTCCGTTGTTCCGTGGATCATCGGCGGAATCGCGATGGCGGTGATCGGTGGCGTGGCCTTCGGCTTCGTCCCGCGTGCGTCACTGAACCAGCCCAAGCGGCCCATGACCGCGGGCGCGCGTCGCAAGGCTGCGGCGGCCCAGGCCCAGGCCCGGGCGCAGAAGAGCGCCGACCCCAAGCCGGACGCGGGTCACAAGTAGGCGGCACCGGCGCACCTCGCCCGCGCCAATGGCCCCGCCGGCGCAGCGCGGCCGGCTGGCCGTGCTAACCTGAACCAGCCTTCACGGGCACTGTGATCGATGGCATCAACGCTCGATTTCCGCACGTGAAATGCACAATGCCGATGTAGTTCAATGGTAGAACTTCTGCTTCCCAAGCAGACAGCGCGGGTTCGATTCCCGTCATCGGCTCCAGAAAGAAGTCCCGGATCCTCGCAGTGGCGAAGGTCCGGGACTTCTGCTTTGCGCGGCCGATCGGCTAGGTCAGCCTGTTGCTGCCCTCACTGCTACTTCCACCGCGTCGGCGCAGGCGCTGGAATCCCGGGATGCCGTTCAATGCCTCGAGGCAGTTGTTGGCCACCACCAGGATCTCGGAGAGCTCCGGCGCCACCGAATCGAGCGACCTGACGATCGGCAGGACGTCCGACTCGACCGACTGGATGATCGCCGGCAGGTTGTCGATCACCTCGAGGACCGCCTCGAATTCCTTCGTGTCCACCTTGTCGGTGACCCGGGTGACGACGGGGACGAGCTTGGTCGAGACGTCGTCGGCCACCACCAGCAGTTCGGTGACCCGGTTGGCCACCACCCTCGCCTGCTCGGCGCGTACGCCCTCCTCGAGAAGCAGTTCCTCGAGGACAGGGCGCACCGCGCCGATAGTGGACTCCACGAAATCGAGTGAGGGTGCCACCCGTGCGACGAGCTGCTCGGCCTCCCCCACGGTCTCGCCTACGCGCACGACCATGCTCTCGGCATCGCCGACGGTCGACCCGACCCGCAGCACGAGCCCCTCGGCGTCGCCGACGGTCGAATCCACGCGCAGCACCAGGCCTTCGGCCGTGCCGACCGTCTCGCCCACCCGATGGACGAGCTGGTCCGCACCATCGGCCGTCGACCCGATCCGCAGTACGAGGCCTCCCACGTCGTCGACAGTCGAGTCGACTCGTAGCACCAGCTCGTCGGCGGCGCCGACCGTGTCGCCCACTCGCAGGACGAGCCCTTCTGCGTCTCCGACGGTCGTCGCCACCCGCTTGACGAGTTCCTCGGCGTCGCCCACCGTCGAGTCCACCCGCAGCACCAGGCCTTCCGCCGTGCCAACGGTCTCTCCGACTCGGACGATGAGCCCCTCGGCATCACCAACCGCCGAATCGACGCGAAGCACCAGGCCCTCGGCGGTGCCGACTGTCTCACTCACCCGCTGGACCAGCTGCTCGACGTCGCCGACGGTGGAATCCACGCGCACCACGAGGCCCTCGGCGTCGCCGACCGCGGACTCGACACGAAGCACCAGCCCCTCGACAGCGCCGGCCACGGTCTCCACGCGGCCGACGATGGGCTCGACCCGGTCGACGACCGGTTCCACCCGGTCCACCGCGATCTCCACCCTGCCGATGATCACCTCGGCAGCACCCACCGCAAGTTCCGCGCGGGAGACGGTCCGCCCGACGCGGGCGAGTGTCTCGTCGACCTCGTCCACGGACTTCGCGGCGGCCAGGATGAGCTGATCCACCGCGGCGACGGCGCGCTCCACGTTGTCGACGATCGAATTGACCCTGGCCACGATCAGTTCGGCGTCCTCCAAAAGGAGCGCGATGCGGGCCGGGATGGACAGCATGTACTGGGCGACCCGGATCTCCCACGCGATGAGCCTGGTCGCCGCACCAACAACGGACGACGGGCCCGGGAACCGGGGCTGAATCTCTGCCATACGCCGATGATGCCCCACATAGACCTCTCGCATGACCAGCACAGACGTCTCACATTCTCCGTAGCATGCTGTCGGATCAGGAAAAACAGAGCCTTCCCTCACCTTGGACTGTTGACCGACAACGGTTTAACATCTGTTTTGTTACTGGCCAGTAGGTTCCGGCATTGCACCGCTACCTGCGCGAACCCGGCCAGCACGACCAACTGCATGACACCGCACTCCGATCGGAGAAGACCGCTATGGGTCATTACAAGAGCAACGTCCGGGATCTCGAGTTCAACCTCTTCGAGGTCCTGAAAATCAACGAGGCACTGGACGCCGGCGAGTTCGGCGACATGGACACTGAGACCGCCAAGGGCATCCTCGCCGAGGTCCAGACGCTGACCGAGGGCCCGGTTGCCGAATCCTTCGCCTCCGCGGACCGCAACCCGCCGGTCTTCGATCCGGAGACGCACTCGGTGTCGATCCCCGAGGACTTCAAGAAGTCGTTCGCCGCCTGGTACGACGCCGGCTACACCCTCATGGGCCTGCCCGACGACCTCGGCGGCATGCCGTCCCCGCGCAGCCTGGTCTGGGCCACCGGCGAGATGATGCTCGGCGCGAACCCGGCCGCCTACATGTACTCGGCCGGCCCGTCCTTCGCCGCGGTGATGTACGAGAACGGCACCGAGGAGCAGAAGAAGTGGGCCGCCACCTGTGTCGAGCGCGGCTGGGGCGCCACCATGGTGCTGACCGAGCCGGACGCCGGCTCGGACGTGGGCGCGGGCCGCACCAAGGCCGTCCAGCAGGATGACGGCTCGTGGCACATCGAGGGCGTGAAGCGCTTCATCACCTCGGCCGACGCGGACGACATGTTCGAGAACACCTTCCACCTGGTGCTGGCCCGCCCCGAGGGCGCCGGCCCGGGCACCAAGGGTCTGTCGCTGTTCTTCGTGCCGAAGTTCCACTTCGACTTCGAGACCAACGAGATGGGCGAGCGCAACGGCGTGTTCGTCACCGGCGTCGAGCACAAGATGGGCCTGAAGGTCTCCACCACGTGTGAGGTCACCTTCGGTGGCCACGGCGTCCCGGCCAAGGGCTGGATGGTCGGCGGTAACGAGCTCAACCAGGGCATCCGCCAGATGTTCGACGTCATCGAGCACGCCCGCATGATGGTCGGCACCAAGGCCATCTCCACGCTGTCGACCGGCTACCTCAACGCGCTCGAGTTCGCCAAGGAGCGCGTCCAGGGCGGCGACATGGCGGAGATGGCGGACAAGAACGCCCCGCGCGTCACCATCACCCACCACCCGGACGTCCGCCGTGCGCTGATCCGCCAGAAGGCGTTCGCCGAGGGCCTGCGCGCCGTGTACATGTACACCGCCGCCCACCAGGACGAGACCATCGCCGCGCGCGTCTCGGGCGCCGACGCCGAGATGGCCCACCGCGTCAACGACCTGCTGCTGCCGATCGTCAAGGGCGTCGGTTCGGAGCGGGCCTACGAGCTGCTCACCGAGTCGCTGCAGACCTTCGGCGGCTCCGGCTTCCTGCAGGATTACCCGATCGAGCAGTACATCCGTGACGCCAAGATCGACTCGCTGTACGAGGGCACCACGGCCATCCAGGCGCAGGACTTCTTCTTCCGCAAGATCGCCCGTGACCGCGGCACCGCCGTGGGCCACGTGTCGGCGCAGCTCAAGAAGTTCCTGGAGAACGACGCCTCGAACGGCCAGCTGGCCGCCGAGCGCGAGCTCCTCGCGACCGCCATGGCCGATGTCGAGGCCATGATCGCCACCTGCTTCGAGCACCTGATGGCCGCGCAGGAGGACCCCAAGCGCCTCTACACCATCGGCCTCGCTTCGGTGCGCGTGCTGATGGGCTTCGGCGACCTGGTCATGGGCTGGCGTCTGCTGGAGGGCGCGGAGGTCGCGCTCGGTGCCCTCGAGGGTGCCGACGACGACGACAAGGCCTTCTACAACGGCAAGATTGCGGCCGCCCGCTGGTTCGCCGCGAACGAGCTCCCGCTGCTCACCGCCACGCGCGGAATTGTCGCCGGCATGAGCAACGACCTCATGGAGCTGGACGAGGCCGCGTTCTGATCCAGCGCACCCTGCTCAGGCCCCGCGCCTGAGCGAGCCACCGGGCCCCGCGTCGACACCGACGCGGGGCCCGCTGCTATCTCACGCCCACTGCCGCCTCACTCCCGCACCGCTGACCCAGCGCCCTCACATCCCGCGATGCCCACCGCGCCCAGCGGTTGCACGACATCACCTCCCAGTCGCAAGACATTTGGTACGAAATCCAAGCCTGACATCGCACCAAATGACATGCAGCCCGCGGTGCATGTCTTGCAGCTGAGGCCGGACGGGACGGGGCGCGACCCAGTGCGGCCCGGCGCGGCGGAAGGACTCGCGGGGCGAGGCGAGGCGAGCGTCAGTTACCGGGCAGGCCCGGGATTCCGGGGATCTCGATTCCCGGCAGGCCCGGGATCTGGATGGGCGGCGGGCCCGGCGCGGGGGCATCGTCGTCGTCGCGCCCGGGCGCCGGCGGGGCTTCCACCCGGCACTCGATCCGGTCGCTCGGCGGGTAGGTCGAGCTGAAATTGTCGGTGCTGACCCGGTCCTCGCCACGCATCACGACGCGGGTCACGTTCACTGTGAAGCCCTCCTCGCCGTCCGTCGGCGTACATCCGGCGGTGGTGACGATCCGTGTCCGCGGCGGCTTGATGTCGGTGCGCGGGGAGGTGGAGATCGTGACGTCGTACTCGGGCGTGCCCCAGAGCTTGACGGTCACCGAACTGCCGGTGGCGTAGGCGTCGATGACCAGGGCGGTGCCCTGCGCATTGCGGAACGACACGTCCGACGAGGCGGTGGCGTCACGGCCGACGGGGAATGCCGGGTTGTCGACTCCGCGGTCGTTGCTCTGAATGTCCTGGGTGCCGGCCTCCAGTGCTGCGTTGAACAGTGCGGTGGCCACGGCGTCGGCGGAGGTGTTCCCGGACACGAGCCCGGTGACGTCCTTCATGGAGAACGTCTCGCCGGCGGGGATGAACTGTCCGGCCAGGGCGGCGATCATCGACTGGGCCTGGCCGTTGGCGCCCACAGCGACGGTGAACTCGCCGACGGGGGCGCGGATGCCGGCCTTCTCGGCGTCCTCGGTGCTCAGTTCCGGATCGCGGCCCACGTAGCTGACGGGCATGACCCGCGGGCCCTCGACGTCGGTGAGCTGGCCCGGAAGTGCTCCGAGCAGTGGCCCCCACTCGACGGTGCGGCCCTTGACTGCGGGCACGACCGAGGCCGAGTTGCCGCTGAAGGAGAAGGAGGCGTCCTTGCCCTCCTGCTCGGTGTCGGCGAGCAGCGGTTCGAGAAGTCCCTTCGCGGCGTCGGCGTCGAAGCGCGGCGCGAGCACCGAGCCGTCGCGGACGAAGGTCAGGTACTCGCCGATCCGGTCCCGCGGGAAGACGACCGGCACGGCGTTCGGATCGTCGCGCTCGATCATCTCGATCTCGCGCTCGGACGGGTTGGCGGCGGGCTGCCCGGGGGCGGGCGGCGGGGCCGGCATCCGGGTGGTGATGGTCTCGAGAGGCGGTTCGGTGCCATCGGGCGCGAGCCGCGACGCCATGAGGGTGACGTCCTCGGAGGCCGCGGGTTCGGCGATGTCCCGAATGAGGGCACGCACCTGGTCGGCGTCGGTCTCGGTGGGGGTGTAGATGACCGGCAGGTCCACGCCGTCGTCGTTGAGCCAGTTCTCCAGCACGGCCTCGCGGGAATTCTCGATCTCCAGGCGCTGCCCGTCGAGCGGGATCGCCGACTTGACCTCGGCCTGGTCGAACCAGATGGCACCCTCGCGGGGCTCGAAGTCCGCCTGCAGCGCCAGTCGCTCGAGGAAGCTGGTGAGTCGCTCGTCCGGGATGACGCTCGCGATGCCCACCTCATGCTTGAAGAACAGGCTGAAGAAACGCGTGAACGGGTTGAGCGGTTGTTCGCCCGCCCGGTCGAGGGTGCCCTGCCAGTCGACGCTCAGTCCGACGGCCTGGGGGTCCAGCGTCGTCGACACCACTCCGGCGCGAAGGTCCACCTCGTCGTCGACCTTCGGGCCCAGTTCCCTGATCAGTAGTTGTTCGGCGTCGGCGGTCTTCATCCCACCTACGTCGATTCCGGCGACCTCGGTGCCGCGTGGAACGCGGCCGATGGAGTGGACCAGGTCGAATCCGTAGAGGACCGCCAGTCCCATGAAGATTCCGACGGCGGTGTAAATCCAGCGTGAGCGCACCCGATAGCCGCGCCGTTCGGACGCACCAGGCATCGGGGCCGCACCCTCGATCTCGACGGGGCGGGCCGAGCCCTCGTCGTGGGTGGTGGAATCATCCACGCGCTCTCACGCTCCTCACGGGTGGCAGCACCTGCCGGGCGCAGCTCCGGCGTCGACGATGTTCTTCGGCGGCGGTAGCTGTGTGAGCCGACCGGCACTCCCCCAATACCACTGTGGGTCCACTATGGCGGACCCGTACCGATGAGCGCAGCCCCCGCGCCGGACGCGGGGGCTGCACAGTGCCACGTGTTATGCCCGTGGCCTCCTCGGCTGAGGATACTTTCATCCTGCCTGTCGATGGGGTCGACAGGCCGTGCGTTCAGGTCAGATCTCGGCTCAGAGCCCGACCCGGCGCCCTACTCAGCGCTCACTCGAGCGACTGACTCAGCGCTCGACGATCGCGGTGACGCCCTGGCCGCCAGCGGCACAGATCGAGATGAGCGCGCGGCCCGATCCCTTCTCCTCGAGCATCTTGGCGGTGGCGGCCAGGATGCGCGCGCCGGTCGCGGCGAACGGGTGGCCGGCCGCGAGCGAGGAGCCGTTGACGTTGAGCTTGCTGCGGTCGATCGAGCCCAGCGCCTTGTCCAGGCCGAGACGCTCGGTGCAGTACTCCTCGGACTCCCAGGCGGCGAGGGTGGCCAGGACCTGCGAGGCGAAGGCCTCGTGGATCTCGTAGAAGTCGAAGTCCTGCAGGGTCAGACCGTTGCGCTCGAGCAAGCGCGGCACCGCGTAGGTGGGGGCCATGAGCAGGCCGTCCGGGGTGCGGCCGTCGTGGCCGTGGATGAAGTCGACGGCGGCGGTCTCGGAGTCCACCAGGTAGGCGCGGACCGGGAGCTTGTTCTCGGCGGCCCACTCCTCGCTGGCCAGCAGCACCGCGGAGGCGCCGTCGGTGAGCGGGGTGGAGTTGCCGGCCGTCATGGTGGCCTCGGTGCCGTGGGCCTCGGCGTCGCGCTTACCGAAGACCGGCTTGAGCCCCCCGAGCTTCTCCTCGGAGGAGTCGGGACGCAGGTTGTCGTCACGCGGCACACCGAGGTACGGGGTGACCAGGTCGTCCTGGAAGCCGGACTCGTAGGAGGCGGCGAGGTTGCGGTGGCTGGTGGCGGCCAGGGCGTCCTGGTCCTCGCGGGTCACGCCCAGCTCGCGGGCGGTGATCGCGGCGTGCTCGCCCATCGACAGTCCGGTGCGCGGCTCGGCGTTCTGCGGCTGCTCGGGGACGATCGCCTGCGGCCGGATGTCGCCCAGCAGCTTGATGCGGTCGATGTTGGTCTTGGCGGCCGAGACCTTGATGAGGATCTTTCGCAGGTCGTCGTTCACGGCGAGCGGGGCGTCCGAGGTGGTGTCGGAGCCGCCGGCGATGCCGGAGTCGATGCGGCCCATGGCGATCTGGTCGCCGATCTGGATCGCGGTGGCCAGGCCGGTGCCGCAGGCCTGCTGCACGTCGTAGGCCGGCGTGTAGGAGTCGAGCACCGAGCCGATGACGGACTCACGGGTGAGGTTGAAGTCGCGCGCGTGCTTGAGCACCGCACCGGCGGCGACGGCGCCGATCTTCTTGCCCTGCAGGTTGTACCGGGCAGCCAGGCCGTCGATCGCGGCGGTGAGCATGTCCTGGTTGGAGGCGTCCGCGTACTTGCCGTTCGAGCGCGCGAAGGGAATTCGGTTGCCGCCGACGATGGCGACCTTGCGGGGGCTGGTGGTCACGTGTGTCACTCCCGTTATTTGTTCTCGGTATCCGGTGGCCCAAAGCGCGGCCCAACGAGTATTGTTACTCGCGAGTAAGTTACTTGTCGACCCCGCACTACCGAATCAATACCATCGAATCGGCACCGGCACGACCCCGAACTATCGAAACTCTCCAGGAGATGATCGCCATGGCACAGGGCAACCTCGACCTCTACTCCCAGTTCGTCACCTCGGCCCCCGGGTCGTTCATCGCCGGCAAGGTCGGCCTCCCGCAGCCGGAGCAGCTCCGTCGCTACGAGGAGGGTCAGCCCGCGCTGCACGGCCCCGTGCTGATCGGCGGCGAGGGCCGCCTGGCCGAGCCCGTGCGCGACATGCTGCAGGGTGACTACGAGATCGCCGGCGCGGACGCCGAGGGCAAGTTCGCGGGCCTCGTGTTCGACGCCACCTCCGCGCGCCGCCCGGAGGACCTCAAGGCCATGTTCGAGTTCTTCAACCCGGTCGTGCGTCGCGTCGCCCCGAGCGGCCGCGTCGTGGTCCTGGGCACCATCCCGGAGGAGACGGGTTCGGTCGAGGAGCGCATCGCGCAGCGCGCGCTGGAGGGCTTCACCCGCTCGCTGGCCAAGGAGATGAAGCGCGGCGCGACCGTGCAGCTCGTGTACGTCTCCGCTGATGCGGACACCGGCGCCTCGGGCCTGGAGTCGACCCTGCGGTTCATCCTGTCCGGCAAGTCGGCCTACGTCGACGGCCAGGTCTTCACCGTGGGCGCCGGCGCGGCCACCGCTCCCGCCTCGTGGGATCGCGCGCTCGAGGGCAAGGTCGCCGTCGTCACCGGCGCGGCCCGCGGTATCGGCGCGGAGATCGCGGCGGTCCTGTCCCGCGACGGCGCGCACGTGATCTGTGCCGACATCCCGGCCGCCGGCGAGTCGCTCACGGCCACCGCCAACAAGGTCGGCGGCACCGCCCTGCCGCTGGACGTCACCGCCACGGACGCCGCCGAGGTGCTGGCCCAGCACGTCAAGGAGCGTCACGAGGGCACGATCGACATCCTGGTCCACAACGCCGGTATCACCCGTGACAAGACCCTGGCCGGCATGGACGCCGCCCGCTGGGATTCGGTCATGGCGGTCAACATCATCGCGCCGGAGCGCATCACGGCCGAGCTGGTCGAGAAGGGCGTGCTGGGCGAGGGCTCGCGCGTCGTGGGCGTCGCCTCCACGTCCGGCATCGCCGGCAACCGTGGCCAGACCAACTACGCCGCGTCCAAGGCGGGCGTCATCGGCTTCGTCGACGGCGCCTCCGCCGAGCTGGCGTCCAAGAAGATCACGGTCAACGCGGTCGCGCCGGGCTTCATCGAGACCCAGATGACCGCCGCGATCCCGTTCGCCACCCGCGAGGCCGGCCGCCGCATGAACTCGATGCAGCAGGGCGGTCAGACGGTCGACGTGGCCGAGACCATCGCCTACTTCGCCAGCCCCGCCTCGTCCGCGATCACCGGCAACACGATCCGCGTGTGTGGCCAGATGCTGCTGGGCGCGTGATCTGACATGGAGTACACCAAGCTTTCGGCCATCCCCAATCTGCTGTCGCAATACGGCAAGGCCGCGATCGGGTCGGTTCCGGTCGTCGGTGGCAGCCGTGACGCCACGTCGCTGCCCGCCAAGGGCGTCGAGGTCTCGGGCGTGAAGGTGGATGTGGCCAATCTGGCCGCGTACACGAGCGTCTGTGGACTGCGCCTGGGTGACGCTCTGCCGCTGACCTACCCGTTCACGCTGTCGTTCCCGCTGACCATGCAGCTCATGCTGGATCCGGGTTTCCCGTTCCCGGCGATGGGTGCGGTCCACCTGCGCAACGAGATCACCTCGCGCCGCGCCCTGCGCGTCGGTGACGAGTTGACCATCCGGTCGCACGCGGAGAACCTGCGCGAGCACCCGTCGGGCCTGTTGGTCGACGTTGTCACGGAGATCAGAACCGGTGACGACGACGAGGCCGCTTGGACCCAGCGCGCGAGCATGTTGACCAAGCGCCGTACCTCGCTGACTCCGGCCAAGGATGCAACCAGGCCGGAAAAGCCCGCTCCGCCGACCGCCAATGAGATCGGCGATCCCACGGTGGTGCAGTCGGTCGACGAGAAGCAGATCGCGGAGTACGCGGCCGTGTCTGGCGACCGCAACCCGATCCACGTCTCCGGCGTCGGCGCCCGGGCGTTCGGTTTCCCCAACGTGATCGCCCACGGCATGTGGACGGCGGCGACGCTGCTGGGCACGGTCGAGGGCGCGATCCCGGAGCAGGCCCGCTACACGGTGGAGTTCGGTAAGCCGGTCGTGCTGCCGGCCAAGCTGGGCATCTACGCCCGCGGCGCGGTCGCTGCGGCCGATCCGGCCTGGACCATCACGGTGCGCAACCCCAAGAAGTTGGGAACGGTGCACGCCACGGCCACCATCGAGGCGCTCTGAGGTGTAGCCCGCACGGCTGAGCCGTGATCTCCCGAGACCGTGACCCCGTCATCGCGACGAGGTCACGGTCTCGCTCTTTTCTCGCCTCCGCCCCGCCCCGCCTCCGCCCCGCCCCGCCTCCGCACCGTCGGCCGGGCGCCGCGACCGCCCCTCGATCGACCCATCCGGCCTCGACCTGCCCATCTGTTCACGACTTGCCCATCCGGCGACGTCCTGCCCATCCGGTCACGACCTACCTATCGGGCCCCATAGGCACTTCGTATTCGGATAGGCAAGATGAGATCCGATAGGCAACTTGCAGTCCGAGGCGGCTACCCGCGCGCGAAGGCGAGACCGTCCGTAGCGTTCCGGTGTCGCCGCATCTCCGGGGCACCTAGATTTGACGGGACGGTGACCGTTTCCCATCCCAGGAGTACCGATGACGCTCGAGCCCGCCCGTTCCACCACCCCGCTCCGCGGCTCAGCCGTCTCGCGAACCCTGTCCGCCACGGCAATCGCCGCGGCCGTGACCATGGCGGTCCCGCTCACCGCGTGTGCGCAGAGTATGCTCCCGGGCGGCGGACCGATCACCGGCTCCAACACCGACTCGCTCGGTTCGCTCGCCCCCGAGACCCCGCTCGCCCCGGGGCCGGAGGTCTCGGTGGACGTCCTGGCCGACGGACTCACCATCCCGTGGGATGTGGTCCGCGATCCCAGTGGGGTCGTCGTCACCGGCGAGCGCGGTTCCGGCACACTCCATGCGATCCATCCTGATGAGTCCCGGACCACCATCGATGCCGATCTGGGCGAGGTGTTCGCCGAGGCCGAGAGCGGACTGATGGGTCTCGCGCTGGCGCAC
Source organism: Dietzia aerolata (assembly GCF_014144865.1). Lineage (GTDB taxonomy): Bacteria > Actinomycetota > Actinomycetes > Mycobacteriales > Mycobacteriaceae > Dietzia > Dietzia aerolata. The sequence goes on from NZ_JAALDM010000158.1 coordinate 16,631, forward strand.
GACTTCGAGACCTCCCGCGAGGTCTACACCTGTCACTCGTCCGCTGACCACAGTGACAACCGGATCACCGCCTGGACCGCGGCCGACGACTGGTCGGCACTCACGGACCCGCAGGTGCTCGTCTCCGACATCCCCCTCAGCGAAGGCGGGCTCCACTCCGGCTGCCGCATCCTCGCGCACTCGGACGGCACGCTCTACATCGGTACAGGCGACGCGTTCACGGGTCCGGCCCCGCAGGACCCCAACTCCCTGTCCGGCAAGATCCTGCACATCAAGCGCGATGGCACCACCGCCGTCAAGAACCCCATCGCGGGCGCGCCCTCCAACTCCCCGGTGCTGACGTTCGGGCATCGCAACGTGCAGGGCCTCGCCGCACAGCCCGGCACCAATCGCATCTACTCCGCGGAGCATGGCCCGTCTGTCGACGACGAGGTCAACCTCGTCACCGCCGGCGGAAACTACGGGTGGAACCCGAATCGTGGTGGGCAGTACAACCAGGACGTACCCATGACGGACGCCCGCGCGTTCCCTGACGCGGTGCCGGCCGTGTGGAGCTCCGGCGCGCCGACGCTCGCGCCCGGCGGAATGGCATTCCTCGATGGCGAGGCGTGGGGCGAATGGAACGGCGCGATCGCGGTGGCGATGCTCAAGACCAAGCAGATCGTGCTGTTGAAGCTGTCCCCGGACGGCAACTCGGTCACCGAGATGGCGACCCTGCTGCGGGATGAGCACGGCCGGATGCGCTCGATCACGTCCGAGCCGGATGGCTCGCTACTGGTGACGACGTCCGACGGTAGCGGCCAGGATGAGGTCCTCCGGGTCAGCCCCGGCGCCGAATAACGCCGACGCCCGGCCCCCGAACCAGTCGCGCAGGTCCGCAGAGTCGCTAAGTCGCTGGACCAGCTGCGGCGCAGGGCTGCTGGGCAGCAGCTTCGCAGAGCGACTACGCCTCAGAGCCGCAGCACCGCGCGGGCGGCGTCGGTGAGCGCCACAGCGTAGCCGGCGCCGTGGCCAGCCGAATGGGTGGCGAGCGGGTGTAACTGATGTAGCGGCACCCGGTCGCGCCAACCCGCGGTCAACGGGTGCGCCTCGTCGTAGCCGGCCAGGATGCGCTCGAGGTGCGGGGCGCCGAACAGGGCGAGCATCGCCAGGTCCGTCTCGCGGTGCCCACCGTGGGCGGCGGGGTCGATGAGAACGGCCTCCACCTCGGCGCCGCGCGCGTCGCCCGGCCCGACAACCCG
>NZ_JAALDM010000015.1 GCF_014144865.1 Dietzia aerolata
GATCGGGCCATGCTCGAACTCCTCTACGCCTCCGGTGCGCGTGCGGCCGAACTGATCAGTCTCGACGTGGACGATCTGGACGGTCTGGACCGGCCGGAGGGCGGATCGGTGATCCTGCGCGGCAAGGGCGGCAAGGAACGCGTCGTCCCGCTCGGGCGGCCGGCGTGCGAGGCGGTGGGCGCCTACCTTGTCCGGGCACGGCCCGCGCTCGCCGTCAAGGGCGGGCCCGCACTGTTCCTCAACGCCCGTGGAGGGCGGCTGAGCCGCCAGACGCTGTGGAACGTCGTGACCGTCGCCGCCCGGCGCGCCGGGCTGACGCAGGAGGTCTCACCGCACACCTTCCGGCACTCGTTCGCCACCCATCTGCTCGACGGCGGCGCGGATATCCGGGTGGTCCAGGAGCTGCTGGGGCACGCGTCGGTCACCACGACCCAGGTGTACACACTCGTCACGGTCGACACCCTGCGCGAGGTCTGGGCCGAGTGTCACCCTCGGGCACGGTAACGTGGCCGCAAGGTACCGCCCGGGTGCGGTTGGAGGCGACGAGAGGAGACGAGGGTGGCGCAGAACACTGGTGCGATGGATCCCGCACTGTTCTCCCGCGCCGAGCTGCTGGGCGCTGACGACCCGGCCGCCGGCGAGGGATTCTCCGCGATCCCCGAACCGGAGCCACTAACCTCGCACGGTCCCGCCGTGGTGCTCTCGATGTGCAACCAGAAGGGCGGCGTCGGCAAGACCACCAGCACCATCAACCTGGCGGCCGCGCTCGCCGAGTACGGGCGACGGGTCCTCGTGGTGGACCTCGACCCGCAGGGCGCACTGTCCGCGGGGCTGGGGATCCGGCACCACGAGCTCGAGCTGACCGTCTACAACCTGCTCGTCGACCACACGGTGTCGACGGAGGAGGTGCTCGTCCGGACGCGCGTCGAGGGCGTGGACCTCATTCCCGCGAACATTGACCTGTCGGCAGCGGAGATCCAGCTCGTCAACGAGGTGGGCCGCGAACAGGCGCTGGGCCGGGCCCTGTACCCGGTGCTGGACCGGTACGACTTCGTGCTGATCGACTGCCAGCCCTCGCTGGGCCTGCTCACCGTCAATGCTCTGGCCTGCTCGGACGGGGTGCTCATCCCGATGGAGTGCGAGTACTTCTCGCTGCGCGGCCTGGCGCTGCTCACCGACACGATCGACAAGGTCCGTGACCGGATCAACCCGCGCCTGCACCTGACGGGCATCCTCATCACGATGTTCGACCGGCGGACCGTGCACGCGCGTGATGTGCTGGGCCGGGTGGTGGAGGTCTTCGGCGACAAGGTCTTCGACACGTTGGTCACCCGGACCGTCCGGTTCCCCGAGACGACGGTGGCCGGCGAGCCCATCACCACGTGGGCGCCCAAATCGGGTGGCGCCCAGGCGTACCGGGCGCTGGCCCGCGAGGTCATCCAGCGCGGTAGATGAGCGACGCGGTGTCCGACGTCGAGACCCCGCCGGGGCAGGAAGCGGGCGAGGAGACCGTCCCGGACGCGGTAGCCGAGGAGGGCACCGGTCCGGAGGTGGCCGGTCCCGAGCAGTCCGTCCCGGACGGGGCAGCCGACGGCGAGCGTGCGTTCACCGTCCACCTCACCAACTTCACCGGCCCGTTCGATCTGCTGCTGGGTCTCATCGACTCCCGCCGCCTCGACGTGACCGAGGTGGCCCTGCACATGGTCACCGACGAGTTCATCGCCCACACCCGCGAGCTGGGCAAGGAGGCCGGGCTCGAGGAGGTCACCGAGTTCCTCGTGGTGGCCGCGACCCTGCTGGACCTCAAGACCGCGCGGCTGGTGCCGTCGGGCGAGGTCCAGGATCCGGAGGATCTGGCGCTGCTGCAGGCCCGTGACATGCTGTTCGCGCGGCTGCTGCAGTTCCGGGCGTTCCGGCGGGTCGCGGAGCTGTTCGCCGAGCTGGACCGCACCGCGCAGCGCGCCTATCCGCGCACCGCGGGACCGGACGAGGAGTTCCTCGGACTGCTGCCGGAGGTCGAGTTGGGGGTGGACGCAGAACAGCTGGCCACCATCGCCGCGGTGGCGTTTCGGCCGCGCCCGGTCGACGAGGTGGGGGTGGCCCACGTCCATACACCTGTGGTTTCGGTGCCGGAGCAGGCCGGGCGGGTCCTCGAATTATTGCGGTTCCGTGGGAAGGGAACGTGGGTCGATTTCCGGGAGTTGATCGCGGGGAGTGGGGAATCCCTCGTCGTCGTCGCCAGGTTTTTGGCCCTGTTGGAGTTGTACCGGGCGCGTGCGGTCGCGCTCACCCAGGACGAGGCGCTGGGGGACCTGTTGGTGAGCTGGACGGGCGAGGAGGCCACCGAGGTGACGCGCGGAAGGGATGAATGGACTTGAGTGAGACGAGTTTTGATGACGACGACGAGGTCATTGGCGCGGATCCGGATGAGCCGTCGCTGCGGGCACGTCTCGAGGCTCTTCTGCTCGTGGTAGACCAACCGACCCCCGAGGCGGCTCTCGCGTCGGCCGCGGGGGCGTCGGTCGGGGAGGTGGACGCCGAACTGCGTGCCTGGCGTGACGACCTCACGGCGGCCGGCAGCGGGATGGACGTGCGTCGGACCGGCGAGGGCTGGCGCCTCTACACCCGTCGCGAGCTCGCGCCGTACGTGGAGCGGCTCCTCACCGACGGCACCCGCTCCACCTTGACCCGCGCGGCGCTCGAGACGCTCGCCGTGATCGCCTACCGCCAGCCGGTCACCCGATCGCGCATCGCGGCGGTGCGTGGCGTCAACGTCGACGGTGTGATGCGTACCCTCGTGGCGCGCGGTTTGGCGGTCGAATGCGGTACGGATGCCGAGACCGGGGGCATGCTGTATAGGACAACAGAGCTATTTCTGGAAAGATTGGGCCTCGCGTCGCTCGACGAGCTGCCGGACATCGCCCCGCTGTTGCCGGATGTCGACCTGGTCGACGAGATGAGCGACGACCCCGCGGACGACCCGCGGATCCCGGTGGGGCGGCGGCGGGCGGCGACACCCGCGGCCGAGGACCGGGCCGATGCCGACGCCGATGCTGACGTAGAAGCCGAAGTGGACGCCGACGCCGACCCGGTCTCCCAGACCGACCCTGAACCCGACGACGAAGAGATGTGACATCCCCATGACTGAATCCGCTGGCCGAGAAGGCGCACCGGTCCGACTCCAGAAGATCCTCGCGCAGGCGGGCGTGGCCTCCCGCCGTGCCTCCGAGGATCTCATCGCGCGGGGTCGGGTCGAGGTTGATGGCAAGATCGTGCGCGAGATGGGCATCAAGGTCGATCCCGCGACGGCGGTGATCCGGGTCGATGGCACGCGAATCGTCCTCGACGACACCCTGGTGTACCTCGCACTGAACAAGCCCCGCGGCTACCACACGACCATGTCCGACGAGCGCGGTCGGCCCTGCGTGGGTGACCTCGTGGCCGACCGGATCGACGCCGGTCAGCGGCTGTTCCACGTCGGCCGACTCGATGCCGACACCGAGGGACTGCTGCTGGTGACCAACGACGGCGAGCTGGCGCACCGCCTCATGCACCCGTCGTACGAGGTGTCCAAGACCTACATGGCGACGGTGACCGGCGTCGTGGGCAAGGGCGTCGGCAAGCAACTCCGCGACGGCATCGAGCTGGAGGACGGGCCGGCCAAGGTCGACCAGTTCTCGCTCCTGGACGTCCACGACGGCCGCTCGCTGGTCAAGGTGGTCCTGCACGAGGGGCGCAAGCACATCGTCCGCCGGATCCTCGCCGAGGTCGGTCACCCCGTCGAGGGGCTGGTGCGCACCCGCTTCGGCGCCGTGGCGCTGGGCGATCAGCGCGCGGGCAGCTTCCGCAAGCTCAACCGCAAAGAGGTCTCCGACCTGTACGAGGCGGTGGGCCTGTGAACGCCACGCAGCCGACCAGACGCATCGCCATCGACGGCCCCGCCGGAACCGGTAAGTCCACCCTCGCGCGCACTCTCGCGCGGCGCATCGGCGGGGCGTATCTCGACACCGGCGCGATGTACCGGGTGGCCACGCTGCAGGTGCTCCGGGCCGGCATCGACCCGGACGACGCCGACGCCGTGATCGCCGCGACCTCCGACCTGCCGCTCGAGGTGGGCACGGACGCCGGGGCCGAGCGGATTCTGCTGGGCGCCGAGGACGTCAGTGAGGAGATCCGGACCGCCCAGGTCACCGCGAACGTCTCGGCGGTGTCCGCGGTTCCGCAGGTGCGGGAGAACATGGTGGAACTGCAGCGGCGACTTGCCGCCGGCGGCGGCACCGTGGTCCTCGAAGGCCGGGACATCGGGACCGTCGTCCTGCCCGACGCCGAGGTCAAGATCTACCTCACCGCCAGCCCCGAGGTCCGCGCGCAGCGCCGCACCGACCAGGACCGGTCCGCCGGCCGCGACGCCGACTACGACGAGGTCCTCGCCGCGGTCATCGAGCGCGACCGCAAGGACTCCACCCGCGCCGCGAGCCCGCTCCGGCCCGCGGAGGACGCCGTGGTGATCGATACCTCCGACCTCACCCTCGAGGCCGTGCTCGATCGACTGATCGCGCTCGCCGTCGGGACCGACGCGTCGCAGCGCGCCACCGCAGCGTCGCAGGGCGCCACCGCAGAAGGGAACGCACAGTGACCGATTCCGAGGATTTCGACCTGCCCTCCGGCCCCGCCGAGGAGACCATTGAGGACGGATGGAGCGACGACACCGACTGGGAGTCGATCGCGCAGGAATACGCCGATGAGATCGAGACGGAGATCGAGGGGGTCGAGATCCTCCCGACCGTCGCGATCGTCGGCCGCCCTAACGTCGGCAAGTCGACACTGGTCAACAGGATCATCGGCCGCCGCGAGGCAGTTGTCGAGGACGTTCCCGGTGTGACCCGCGACCGGGTGTCGTACGAGGCGCTGTGGAACGGCCGATCGTTCATGGTCCAGGACACCGGTGGCTGGGAACAGGACGCCAAGGGGCTGCACCGGTCCATCGCCCAGCAGGCCGAGATCGCGATGGGCACCGCCGACCTCATCGTGTTGGTCTGTGACGGCACCGTCGGCATCACCGCCGGCGACGCGACCGTGGCCAAGACTCTCCGCCGGTCCAAAACCCCGGTGATCCTCGCGGTGAACAAGGTCGACAGCGAGAAGGCCGAGCTCGAGTCCGCGGAGTTCTGGGCCCTCGGCCTGGACCAGCCCTTCGCGATCTCGGCGGCCCACGGTCGCGGCACCGGTGACCTGCTCGACGAGATCATGGACCAGCTGCCGTCCAAGGCGTCCATGCGCGAGGTCGCTGACACCCCCCGCCGGGTCGCGCTCGTCGGCAAACCCAACGTGGGCAAATCGAGTCTGATCAACAAGCTCACCGGCGAGGACCGCTCGGTGGTGGACAACGTCGCCGGCACGACGGTCGACCCCGTCGACTCGCTGGTCGAACTCGGCGGCAAGACCTGGCGCTTCGTGGACACCGCGGGGCTGCGACGCAAGGTCAACCAGGCGTACGGACACGAGTACTACGCCTCGCTTCGTACGCGGGGCGCGATCGAGGCCGCCGAGGTCGTGGTGTTGCTGCTGGATGCCTCGGAGCCGATCACGGAGCAGGACCTCCGGGTGATCTCCATGGTCGCCGACGCGGGCCGAGCCCTGGTGATCGCTTTCAACAAGTGGGACCTGGTGGACGAGGACCGCCGGTACGACCTCGACAAGGAGATCGACCGCGAACTGTCCAAGATCCTGTCCTGGGCACACCGCGTGAATATCTCGGCCAAGACGGGTCGCGCCCTGGCGAAACTGGTCCCCGCGATGGAGACGGCCCTGGAGTCGTGGGACAAGCGGATCCCCACCGGCCCGCTCAATACGTGGATGAACGAGGTCGTCGCGGCGACCCCACCCCCGATGAGAGGTGGGCGCCTGCCGCGGATCCGGTTCTGTACTCAGGCCACCACCCGTCCGCCGACGTTCGTACTGTTCTCCACAGGTTTTCTGGAGGCCAACTACCGGCGTTTTCTCGAGCGCCGACTGCGTGAGACCTTCGGTTTCGACGGCTCGCCGGTACGCGTGAACGTCCGGGTCAAGGAGCGCCGACAGCGGAAGTGACCCCGATTGGGAGATGCCTCCCGAGGTGCGATAGTCTGTTCCAGTCGCTGCGGTGAGAGCCGCGGAAGACGGGCTGTGGCGCAGCTTGGTAGCGCACTTGACTGGGGGTCAAGGGGTCGCAGGTTCAAATCCTGTCAGCCCGACACAGATTAATGCAGGCCAGGGTCGGTTTCCTTGCAAGGGAAACCGGCCCTGACTCGTTGTTTACCCCACTTGCACCCCATCGGCGTGCTCTCGGGATCTCCGCCGAATCAATGCTCCTGACACCCTGGCGCTTTCGCGGGCGTACTGGCGATGTGCGCTAGCCTGGCCCGGTGGACGCCGCCGGTCCGGGTGGGACTGTGCGGCACGTTTTCCGGCAGAGGGGTAAGGCCAAGTGGGGGAATTTCTCATCGTGATCGGTGTGGTGATCGTGATAGTGGCGATCATCGGACTCGTGATGAACGCACGGCGAGCCGGAAAGAACTCAGTCCCCGGCTCGCGTCGGGACCCCCTGGCCTCTGACCAGGTCGCTCAGGGCTTCGGGCCCCGGAACCTCGGCCCTGGCGCGATCGTCGCGTATGGCGGAATCGACTACGTGGTCCGGGGCACCATCACTCTTCATCAGGGTTCCTTTGTCTGGTGGGAGCACCTTCTCGACGGGGGTGACGGTGCCCAGTGGCTCGGTGTCGAGGTGGACGAGGGGCAACTTGAGATCACATGGTGGACCACCCGCAGGGGGCACGGACTCCTGCCGGCCCCCGAAGTGGTCCTGGACGACAGAGTTCATCGGGAGGACGAGTCGGGCGCAGCCCAGTACTCCTGTGAAGGCACGACTGGCCTCCCCCCGCAGGGGCAGATGCGGTATCGGGACTACCGGACCCAGGACGGGAGCTCGCTCCTGTCGTTCGAAGACTGGGACGGTTCCGGCTGGGAGCTCTCGTCCGGTCGTCCGATGTCGCCGGGGGAGCTGACCGTCTATCCCGCCCCGCCCGCGCCAGGAGCCCCGGGGTACCGCGCGTGACTCTTCACCACCTCGATGTGCAGCCGGACGACGTGGCAGCGTCGGAACTCGGGTACCGGGTCGACTTCGAACCAGCCCCGGCAGCACTGGCAACTGCAGTTCTCGAACATCCGCACCACCCTGTGTCGCTCCGGGTAGCCATACTCGGGGCGTCCCACGCGGTCACCGTGATCGTCGACGGGCGGGACTCCATCACGGAGGAGGTGTCCTGTCGGGCATCGACCGCGGGGGGAGGTCTTCCGCATGCCGGCGAAACGCACACCTGCCCGGAGGGCGTACATCACCTCAGGGGCGCCGTGGACGCGGTGCCATCGGGCAGATTTTCCGCAGTGGTGCGGGAGCTGACCGATCGTGCGGTGAACGAGCCGCATGTTCTCGCGGGCAGGTTTCCCGGAGCTGAGGGTGCGCTGACCGTGGTGGAGGCGAGAGCCCACAGCAGAGGTTGGCAGTGGCGCACCTGGCATCTCTACCCCGCCGATGAGACCGTGGAGGCCGGTGGCGAGATCGTGACGACTGAATCAGGGTTCGAAATGGCGTTTGCGGGCGCGGTGACGGAGGAAGTGGCGTGAAGCGCAGCAAATGGTTGGTTATCGCCCTGTGCGGGGGAGTGGTGGCGGTACTGCTCGGGCTCGTCCTGGTAGCTGCCGGAACCAACGCTGTGCGGTACGTGCGCGACAACTACACTCCGACCGCTCAGTCTGCGAATACCTATGATTGCCGCGGCAGCGTCGATGAAACAGTCGCCGACATCTCAGATCACGAGCGCCCCGACGCGAGTAGTCGTCAGGGTGATACCGAGTACATGCGGTATGACAAGGACATGATCATCGTCGGGCCCTCGGGTTCACTGCCGTGCCGTGTTCAGCTCGACGAGAACTCCCGCACACTGCGGTCTGGCGGATTCCTGTTCCTCGGAGGCGCTTTCGGCCCCCGGAGCCCGGCTAGCTCGTCGGGCGGAAGCTCCGGCGGCTTCGGAGCCAAGTAACACTCGTAATCGGCCCCGATGGCCACAATGTGAAGGAGATCCGGAGAATATGGGCGACCACATCCCTGACCTGCTCGACGGAATCGGCGTGTCCCTGGCCTACTTCGGCGTAGGCGCCCTCGTGTTGGCTGCCGGCTTCGTTGTTCTCGATCTACTGACTCCGGGGAGCTTGCGTCAGCACGTTTTCATCGATCATCGCCCCAACGCCGCAGCCCTTCACGCTGCTTCCGCCATCGCGTTGTCCATCATCGTGGTGACGGTGATGGTCAATGCCTCCGACGAGCTCCTGTTGGGCCTTGTTGATGTGGCGGTATACGGGATTCTGGGGATCATCTTCCAGGCCGTGACCCTGGTGATCCTGGAGTTGGTGGTGCCGGGACGCTTCCGAGATCTCGTTGCCGCCCCCACCTTCAGCACCGCGTCTCTCGCCGTGGCCGCGACACTCATCGCGGTTGGCGCAGTGAACGCCGCAGCCATTGCCTGAGCCTTCTCCGGATACGGCTCTCTCTCCGGAGCCATCAGCGGTACCCGAATGGTCATCTGGCATGGGGCCGTCGGTCGCGACGCCAGTCGGACGATGGTGGCGCCCGATAGTCCTGGCTGCTGTAGCTGCCTGTGCTGCATGCGGACTCATCTACGAACTGGCACTACTCACGCTGGCCACGACCGTCCAGGGTGGCGGGATAGTCGCGACGAGCCTCATTGTCGCCGGCTACGTCGCGGCGCTGGGCCTCGGAGCGCTTCTCGCCAAGCCGTTCGTCGACCGCGCGGCGTCCTCGTTCGTCGCCGTCGAAGCCGCGCTAGGGCTGGTCGGTGGTGTCTCAGCCACTCTGCTGTACATCACGTTCACGTCATTGGGGACTCAACCGTCGCTCGTCGTGCTCGCGCTGGCGACCGGTGCTATCGGCGCACTGGTCGGTGCCGAGGTGCCGCTGCTCATGTCGCTGCTCCAAACCGGACGACGAAGTGACGCCGAGGAGGCCGGACGCACTCTCGCCAATCTCAATGCCGCGGACTACCTGGGCGCGCTGCTGGGCGGTTTGTTGTGGCCGTTTCTGCTGCTTCCCACGATGGGGATGCAGCAGGCTGCGGCGGTGACCGGCCTGATCAATGTCGCGGCCGCTGCCGTCTTGCTGGGCCTGGTACTGCGCCATTTCATGGCGCGTGTACGAACGGTCGTCTCGGCTCTCGTGCTACTGCTGGTCGCAGGGCTTCTGGGGACACTCCTCGTCGCCGTGGACGGTGTCACCGAGTGGTCTCGCTCCCGGCTGTATCCGGATCCGGTGGTGGCGCACACTCAATCCGCATACCAAGAGATCGTCGTTACCAGTGCCGTCTATAAGGGGCGTACGGACCGGAGGCTCTACCTAGACGGCACACTTCAATATTCCAGTCTTGACGAGTACCGATACACCGAGTCGCTCGTCCAGCCGGTGGTGGCAAACCGTCCGGAAGAGGTATTGGTGCTGGGCGGCGGTGACGGATTGGCCGCTCGAGACCTCCTCAAGGTTCCCGGGGTTCAGCGAGTGGTGCAGGTGGAGCTCGATCCCGCGGTGCTGGACATCGCCAGAACCCGGCTGGTTGAAGATAACGAAGGTGCACTGACCGATCCGCGGGTGGACGTGATCGTGGATGACGCGTTCACCTGGCTGCGCCGTGGCGGCGATGGAGAGGTGCCGGACGGCGGTTTCGGCGCCGTTCTCGTGGACCTGCCGGATCCCAGGAATGCGGCGCTGGCACGCCTGTACTCGCAGGAGTTCTACGCCCTGATAGATCGGGTCGTCAGCGATGACGGACTGATGGTGGTCCAGTCCGGAAGTCCCTACTCGACGCCGCATCAGTATTGGCGGACGGTATCGACGGTTGGGTCGGCCGGGTGGTCGACCACCCCGTACCACACGTACGTCCCCACCTTCGGTGACTGGGGATTCGTTCTCGCAGGTAAGAGCAAATCTGAACCCGAGCTTCGCCTTCGTCCTGATGTCGAGGGGCTGCGATACCTCCGTTCCGGGGTGTTGGCCGCCGCGACGGAGTTCGGAGGGGACGTCAGCCCTATGGCCCTCGATCCTTCGACTCTCGACAGGCCGCGAATTCTGGATGATTCGCGGCGGGGGTACGAGCGTTGACCTCGTCCTGACCTCTACGAACGGCCTCCAGGCATGCGGGCCCCCGAATGTCGGGTGTCTGCTGGTGGGGACCCCCACAGAAGTCTAACCTGATTCTCAGATTATGGTTTTCGCCGATATTGCCCACTGGATTGCCAAATGATGTAAACAGCGGGGCCACTGCCCGTTTCGGGGAGGTGAACCGGGCGCCGTCGCCGACACCCTCCCGTGACACCTGTCGAATCTGCGCGAGAAGTCCCTCAGAATATCAAGTGCAACTTATGTTCATTGGGTAGCGTTTGGTCTGTGAGATGTGCATCGGGGGTGAAAATTCAAGTGGATGCTGATACGGCGTGCTTGTGCGCTTGTCCTCTTGAGTGGTCCGCCACCCGGTCTGGGGTTGGGCGTTGGTTATGCAGCAATTTCGCCTGACTTGCAGCCGGAGTGCGGCCAGGCCCGGTCTGCTTTGTGCATCTCATGAGCTGCCTGCACCCCGAGAGAAGCGAGGATGACGTGTCTGAGACCTATCGCAATGCTGCCGAGCAGCAATCCGACGCCCAGCTGGAGATCAGCCCGGTGTTCGCCCGTCCGGGCGAGGCAACGTCGTTGCCGAAGTTCAAGATGCCCGACGGCATGATGTCCGGCGATACGGCTTATCAGATCGTCCACGACGAGGCCATGCTCGACGGCAACTCTCGGCTGAACCTCGCGACGTTCGTCTCCACCTGGATGGACGACAACGCGCAGAAGATCTACGCCGAGACCGCCGACAAGAACATGATCGACAAGGACGAGTACCCGGCTACCGCGGCGATCGAGGATCGATGCTGGCGGATGCTCGCCGACCTGTGGAACGTGCCGGACGCCAACGACACGATCGGTACCTCCACCGTCGGTTCCTCGGAGGCCTGCATGCTCGGCGGGCTCGCGCTCAAGCGCCTGTGGCAGGAGAAGCGCAAGGAAGAGGGTAAGTCCACCGAGAAGCCCAACCTGATCCTTTCCGCAGGAGTGCAGGTCGTCTGGGAGAAATTCTGCAACTACTGGGATGTCGAGGCCCGCTACGTCCCCGTGACCGAGGACCATCTCGTTCTGGACGGCTTCGAGCTGGAGAAGTACGTCGACGAGAACACGATCGGCGTCGTGGCCATCCTGGGACAGACCTACACCGGCCTCTACGAGCCGGTCAAGCAGATTTCCGAAAAGCTCGACGAGATCCAGAAGGACACCGGACTCGACGTCAAGATCCACGTCGACGGTGCTTCCGGTGCGATGGTCGCGCCGTTCTGTCAGCCCGATCTCGAGTGGGACTTCAAGGTCGACCGTGTCAACTCGATCAGTACGTCGGGTCACAAGTACGGGCTCGTCTACCCGGGCGTTGGCTGGGTCATCTGGCGCAACAAGGCCGTGTGCCCGGAGAGTCTCATCTTCCACGTCAGCTACCTAGGTGGCGACATGCCGACTCTGGCGTTGAACTTCTCGCGCCCCGGCGCTCAGGTCCTACTGCAGTACTACCAGTTCCTGCGTCTCGGCCGTGAGGGGTATCGGGCGGTGCAGCAGGGTTCTATCGATGTCGCCACGTATCTGTCGTCCGAGATCGAGAAACTGGGTCCGTTCACCCTCGTAAGCCGTGGAGACACCATTCCGGTCTTCGCGTGGAAGCTCAAGGAGGGCAAGCGAAACTGGGACCTCTACGACCTCGCGGACCGTCTGCGCATGCGCGGATGGCAGGTTCCGGCGTACCCCATGCCGGATGACATGGCAGATCTTGTCGTCCAGCGCATTGTGGTCCGTCTCGGCCTCAGCCGCGACCTGGCCGGACTGCTGCTCGATGCGATCAAGGAAGAGGTCGACTTCCTTGAGAACCTCGCGGCTCCGATCCCGCGTGAGAAGCCGCGTACCAACTTCGCGCACTGATCTGAGGGGTGGGAGGCCTCGGCCATGCCGTTTCAGAGGACTGCGTGCCTTCGCTGAGTGCGTGCGGATGACGGTCACTTTCTGAGAATTGCCCACCCTGACACGGGCCCGCCCGGGCCGGCTGACCGCCGGCCCGGGCGGTGTTTCCGTTCCGTCCGACATCCATTACCGACCCACTGGAAGGTGCAACTTTCCATGACACGATCTCGAGTCGAATCTGGATCCGACCGACACAATTCGCTGTTGGTGCCCACACTGACCAAACAAAGCTGGTCGTTCATGATCGGATCGACTCTGTTCGCGGTCGGCGCAGCTGTGGCGATTTGGGACCTCGGATCCGCAAATCTCACGAACGTCCTGTGCTTCATCGGTGCCTGGTTCTTCACCACGGCCGGATTGATGCAGACGATTCTCAGTGGGGCGCCGACTAAGGCCGTGGATTACGGTACCGGTCGAATGTTTCGTGCAGTGTGGCTCGCGGCATTCATCCAGAGCGTCGGCACGCTTCTGTTCAACGTCAGCACCAGTGGTGCCCTGGCGGCACGCTCCATTCACGCGCAAGAGCAATTCGTCTGGAATCCGGACGCTGGCGGCTCCGTTGCATTCCTCATCAGTGCGGCGTTCGTCTATGTCGCCTACTTTCGAGATCGGGACACTCTGTGGGAGCCGAGCCAATCCGGCTGGTGGGGCGCTCATATCAACATGCTCGGTTGCATCGCGTTCGGTGTATCCGCGGTGGGGGCCTTCGTCCTAGCCAATGGCTCTGTCGAGAATGCCAATGTGGCCAACTGGGGCACATTCATCGGCGCACTTTGTTTCTTCTTCTCGTCTGCAATTGCACTTCCGCAACTTGGTTGGAACCGACGTAATTCCACATAGTCTGCAGGTGAGGCATTGAAGATTGTGGAACATCGATCAGTCGAAATCGGCACCGAGCAGGAACATCTCGATAAGGACTAGGAGTCCCTATGTGTACACGTGTCGTCTGGCCAGATGCCAATGGTTCGGTAATCGTCGGTCGGAACATGGATTTTCACATGGACCTGCTCACCAATTTGTGGAAATTTCCCCGTGGCGTTGAACGAGTCGACGGTGTCTTCGGTGAGCTCACATGGACCTCCAAGTACGGAAGTCTTGTCGCGACAGCCTTCGATCTCATTGCGACCGACGGGATGAATGAGAAGGGATTCGCAGGTCATATCCTCTGGCTCACCGAGTCCGACTACGGCAAGCCCTCTCCAGAAGGAACCTGGCTAAGTCAGTCCGTGTGGCTGCAGTACTACCTCGATAATTTCGAAACAGTTGAACAGGCCGTGAGGTGGACTGAGTCAACGCAGGTCGGCATCTCTCAGCTTTTCGACCCTACTGGTCATCTCGTCCCCACATTGCATCTGGCGATCAATGACGCCACCGGTGACTCGGCGATCATCGAGTACGTCGACGGCACCCCGACCATCTATCACAGCCGTGATTACAAGGTCATGACCAACTCGCCGACGTTCGACCGGCAGCTGGAGTTGGTTGCACAGATCGAGGGGTTGGGCGGGGAGAAGCCGTTGCCCGGGTCGACTCAAGCCAGGGATCGTTTCGCTCGCGCCTCTTATTACGTTGAGAATCAAGTCCAGCCCACAAGCCAGGTGGGCGCGATCGCGGCGATGTTCAGCATCATTCGAAATGCCGCCCAACCGTTCCGTACCCCGGAGCCGGGCAAACCCGATGCTTCACAGACGATCTGGCAAGTGGTGCTGGATCTGACCAATCGGCGATATGTCTTCGAGTCGACTACCAGGCCGAATATTGTCTGGGTCGACTTCGACGACATGGATTTCACCGAGAGTTCTGGAACGACCAAGCTCGACCTGGTCGGGCAGATGGCACTCGAGGGAGGACTTGCCGGCAACGTCACTGATGGTTTCGTCCGAGTCGAGGCCGCTGCACTCGAAGTCATCGCGACAGGAGTGACGGCGCTCGAATTCGTCGCGAGAAAGCAGGACGAGTTCGCGGCGCTGGCCGCAACCGTCCGAGCATTCGCCACAGCAAAGAAGTGACGGGGCACAGGAGTCGCTGAGCGTGATCGAACGATGACGTCTCGATTGAAAAGCAACTGCTGTGCATGTTGGACGCCGGCCTCGCCGCGGAACCGCACGAAGTGAGGGCAGACGACGATGACGACGACACTGACGATCGGCACCGAAGTGGGGGCAGAAGACACAGTCGTAGGGCTGGACGCCACACGATTCAATCGACACACGTTCTGGTGCGGTCAGAGCGGCAGCGGAAAGAGCTACGCGCTGGGGGTGGTGCTGGAGCAGCTTCTTCTGGAAACCGACCTGCCCCTGCTGATCCTCGATCCGAACGCGGATTTCGTCAGGTTGTCCCAGACGCGACCGGAGGCGCACCGAGATGCCGTCGCGCGGCTCGCGGATCTGGATCTCCGGATCTTCCGCTCGTCGGCAGGTGCATCCCAGCCACTCCGGGCGCGTTATCTCGACCTGACACCAGCGTCGAAAGCCGCACTTCTTCAGCTGGATCCGATTGTTGACGCCGAGGAATACAACGTTCTCCTCCGAGCGGAGATCAACCGCAAGGATTACTCGGTGGCCGAGTTCGATCCCGACACGATCATCGAGCGTTTGCGTTCGTCGGAGGACCCAGGCCAGGTGCGGCTGGCATACCGAATGGAAAACCTCGGCGTCCTCAAATGGGATTTGTGGGCCCGCGGAACTGAGTCCGTGGTGGACGTGGTCGCCGAGCGCCCACGAGCGACAGTGATGGACCTGGGTGGATTCACCCATCCCGCGGAGTCGAAGGTCGCGGCGCTCGCAGTTCTTGAACAGCTGTGGGAGCGAAGGGAAGAACGGCGTCCGATACTGATCGTGATAGACGAGGCCCACAACATCTGCCCGCCCGATCCCGAGAATGAAGTGGAGCGGGCGCTGACCAAACAGGTCATCCAGATTGCCGCAGAGGGCCGGAAATTTGGGCTGTGGATGTTGCTGTCGACACAGCGCCCCGGGAAAATTCATCCGAACGTGCTGTCTCAATGCGACAACCTCGGTCTCATGCGGATCAATTCGCCGCGAGACCTGACGGACTTGTCGGACGTGTTCGGATACGCGGGAGAAGAACATCTCCGTCGGTCTACTGGATTCGCCCAGGGTCAGGCACTGTTCGCTGGCGGTTTCGTGTCGGAGCCGACATTTGTGCAGGTAGGTCGCAGGCTCACCGAGGAGTCGGGTGGGGATGTGAAGGTGCCCATACGCGGACAGTCGGGGGAACACCTCTGACTGGCCCATCGTTGTACCGGGTGTGATATCCCGTGACATGGACGTGCCCGTCACCGGGGTGCGACGAGGAGGGCGCATGACAGCCGACAACAAGGCTCGCACGGCACGGGACCGGATCGTCTCCGATGTCGACCAGATGTGTCGCGGAGAAGGACGGCCTCCGGTCGCCGAACTGTCGGACCGGGCAGCCCTCTTGGTGGCCTGTGGGTTGGTCGAGCCTCGAATTGTCGACGTCGTCCGGACACGTCTGCACCGCAACCTGTCATTTCCCACCACCGGTGGTTTTCACCAGGTTCGGGTCATCGAGGAACAGCGGCACGATCTGCGGCGGATAATCGACTCGCCAGCCCCCTCGATGTTGAAGATGGCGCTCCGCACCCGCCTGGCGGAACTCGATCGCAAATACCTCGTTCTTCGTTCTGGTTTCACCAGAGGGGCCGGGGTGTTCGCGTACAAGATCAAGGACATTCGCGCAGACAGGAGGCGGGGTGTCCATCTGGACACCGATGACCGCGGGCGGCTGTTCGACGCATTGGCCTCCACACCGACCATGGCTCCGGTTCCACTTGTCCCCAGGACACTAGGGGAGCTCGGCACGGTGGCAGCCGCGTACGGGCAGCGGGAGATGGGACGTGTTGTCCTTCCCCAGCGAATGCAGACGGTGGTGCGTTCGCTGCCGTCGCTACCGCAGATCCGATCTGATAACAGGCGGATCCCGGAAATGTATACGGCGATGCTCATGGAGGTCGGTGGACTCTACGACCGGTTGAATGCGGGGTACTTCCGGGGTGGGCGCGCTGTCGAGGAAATCAGGCTCCAATTCGACGCGGAAAGTGAACTCATCGGGCTCTCCGGAGACCTGTGCCGACTCCGCGAGGCGGCCGCCACGGCTGACGCGTCTTTCTCATCCGACGGCTTCAGCACCCTCACCGGTATGGGTCCGGCGATCGACCGGGCGTGGGCCGAGGTGGTCGAACGCGCCGTGGCATTTCGCGAACTGGTGGAGTCGGTGGAGTCGCGTGCAGACGTTGCCGTGGCCGAGGCCGCCCGGGTTGCGGGGATCGCGCGGGATAACGGGGTCAGATCGCCCGCTGCTCACTACCAACCCAACCAAGCCGATCTCGCAGCCGAGCACCTGGCAGCGAGAGCGGGGGACCGGATGCTGTCGACCGAGGCGATGCGCAGGTTGCGAGGTCAGATCGACCCAGAGAAGTAGGAGCGGCCTCCGGCGGGGCGGGGCACCGAGAAGGCGCACGCCTGCGTACGGTGGGAGCATCTGTTCGTGATCGGGAAGGACACTGCGCGTGGGAATCGCCAACCGATTCTGGAAGCTGATGGGCTCCACCCAGGGCCGGGACACCTCACGCGCGCAGAGCGCGGTTGAGGCATCCCATGGGTTCGATGAATGGGCGGCGGACCTGGATGACTCCGAATTCGCGGATGCCGCACACGAATTGAGCCTTTTCGGTGAGTCGGCCGAGGACCTCGCCCGCTTCCTGGCGCTCGCCAGGGAGGCCGCCACCCGGACGGTGGACCTGCGCCCCTTCGACGTCCAGTTGCAGGGTGCACTCCGCATGTTCGAGGGTGACGTGGTCGAGATGGCCACCGGCGAGGGAAAGACGTTGTCCGGAGCCATTGCTGCAGCTGGGTACGCCCTGCAGGGACATACGGTCCATGTGATCTCGGTGAACGATTACCTCGCCGCCCGCGACGCCCAGTGGATGGGGGCGATGTTCGAGCTCCTGGGACTGTCCGTCGGGCACGTCACCGAGTCGTCGTCGCGTGAGGAGCGTCGTGCGGCATATGACTGCGACATCACGTACGGCTCGGTGTCGGAGATCGGGTTCGACGTGCTGCGCGAGCAGTTGGTGACCAACCCTGAAGATCTCATCTCGCCGGCAACAGATGTGGCAATCGTCGATGAGGCCGACTCCGTTCTCGTGGACGAAGCTCTGGTTCCGTTGGTCCTCGCGGGCTCGGCCTCGGGAGACGCTCCGACGGGGGAGGTTCTCGCCGCGGTGCGCAAACTGCGCCCGGGACGTCACTACGAGACGGACTCGGAGCGACGCAATATCTATCTCACTGACGACGGCGCGGAAGCGATCGAGAAAGAACTGGGGATCGACGATCTCTACGACGCAGAACACGTCGGTACGACATTGGTCCAGGTCAACGTGGCGTTGCACGCGTGTTTTCTTCTGCGCCGGGATGTGGACTACATCGTTCGCGACGGTCGGGTACAGCTGGTCAACGCGTCCAGAGGCCGCGTTGCCGAGTTGCAGCGATGGCCGGACGGGCTCCAGGCGGCCGTCGAGGCGAAAGAGGGTGTCGCGGTCTCCGAGTCCGGTCAGATCCTCGACAGCCTGACCGTCCAGGCCTTCATCGGTCGATACACGAAGGTCTGTGGCATGACCGGCACCGCTCTGGCCGCCGGTCCTCAGTTGCGCGAGTTCTACTCGCTCGGCGTGTCACAGATCGAGCCGAATCGGCCCAACATCCGTTTTGATGAGGCCGACCGGACCTACATCGACAATGACAGCAAGACCCGTGCGCTGGTCGAGCACATCGCCTCGGTCCACGAGACCGGGCAGCCGGTGCTCGTGGGCACCCATGACGTCGCCGAGTCCGAGGAGTTGGCAGCACGGCTCGCGGAAAAGGACGTCGACTGCGCGGTGCTCAACGCCAAGAACGACGAGGAAGAGGCCGCGATCATCGCGGAGGCCGGCGACATCGGCAACGTCACGGTGTCCACGCAGATGGCCGGCCGGGGTACCGACATCAGGTTGGGCGGATCGGATGAGAGCCGCCGCGATGCCGTGGTGGAACTCGGGGGACTGCACGTCGTCGGAACCGGTCGGCACCGAACCGAGCGGCTCGACAACCAACTCCGTGGACGCGCTGGCCGACAGGGTGACCCCGGCAGCTCGGTGTTCTTCGCGGCGATGGACGACCCGGTTGTCACCTCTGCCCTGGAAGAGGAGAAGCTACCGACAGCGCATGATCGGATGTCCGGGCTGCTCAAAGGTAACCGCGGTCGCGACGCCGTCGATCATGCACAACGCGTCACCGAGGGACAGATGCTGGAGATCCACTCCAATACCTGGCGCTACAGCAGGCTCCTCGCCGAACAGCGCGACATCCTTGCCGAACGCCGATCGGCTCTACTGCTGACGGAGAAGGCGTTCGAGGAACTGACCGAACAGAATCCGGAACGTAGCGCGGAGCTGGTGCAAGCGCACGGGGAGGCGGTCGTCGTCCAGGGTTGCCGGGAGATCATGCTCTGGCACCTGGACAAGGGATGGGCCGAGCACCTGGAGGCGATGAACGACGTTCGTGAGTCGATCCACCTCCGCGCGCTCGGTAGAGAGAACCCGCTGGACGAGTTCCATCGGATCGCGATCGATCACTTCCGGGACCTGGCCTCCGACGCCGTCACCGAGGCGGAGAAGACGTTCGCCGAGATCGAGTTCACGGACAACGGCGTGGATCTCGAGGCGAACGATATGGCCCGGCCGACCTCGACGTGGACGTACATGGTGCATGACAACCCGATGGCGGCCGGCGGCAGTGTCTTCTCCGGGATGATGTCCACCTTCCGATGAACGCGGCACGCGAGGGTAAGCGAGAAACAGATCTGCGTGAATGGCGGACCGGTGAGGGGAAGGTCCTCGGTGCCAAGATCCCCACACCGCGTGGAGGTCATCTCTCGGCGGCCGTGCCACCGGGCCTCGGTGAGGAGAGCCCGCAGCGCGACCCGGGTGTGAGCGATCGCTTCTGGACCCTGCCCAATGCCATTTCGCTAGGACGAATCGCGCTGATTCCCGTCCTGGTCGTCGCAATCCTGGCCTGGGATGCGCCCACTCTGGCGTTGTGGATTCTCGCTGTCCTGGTGGTTTCTGACTGGCTTGACGGCAAGATTGCCCGCTTGTGGAACATGCGCTCGACGTGGGGCGAGAGACTGGACCCGATCGCGGATCGGATCCTCGTCGCCGTCGTCCCCGTCGCGTTCGTCCTCGCCGGCTACATCCCGGTATGGGTAGTGGTGGTCTTGCTCGCGCGAGACGCACTGCTCGTGGCGACCGTCCCGGTGTACCGCCGACGCGATCTCGAACCCGAGGTGACCTATCTGGGCAAGGCGGCCACGTTTGCGCTGTTCTGGTCGCTCCCGCTGTTGCTCGCAGGCCATGCCGGTCTGATCGGTGCCGAAGGCCTCAAGGTGGTCGGGGAGGCGTGCCTGTACTGGGGCGTGGGCCTCTACGCATGGAGCGGCGGCATATATCTCTGGCAGGCACGCAGAATCGCCATGGCGGTTCCCCCTAAAGGCAAGCGATCGGCTGATGTGGAGTCGTCTGACAGTGTGTAATGTCGCCAGATGGAATTTGTAGCGATCCACTCGAGAAGGGCACGTCAGTGAGCGACCAGAACATCCCCGACCAGCTCCGGTACACCGATGAGCACGAGTGGGTGGAGCGGGTGTCGGACACCCGAGTCCGTATCGGCATCACCGAGTACGCGCAGTCCAAGCTCGGAGACATCGTCTTTGTTCAGCTCCCGGAGGTCGGTGGCGAGACGGAGGCGGGTGAGCCCTTCGGCGAGGTCGAGTCACCGAAGAGCGTGTCCGACCTGTACGCGCCGCTCACCGGCAAGGTCGTTGAGGTCAACACCGCCCTCGAGACGTCGCCCGAGCTGGTCAACTCCGATCCGTACGGCGAGGGATGGATCATCGTCCTGGAGATCGCGGATGTCGATGACCTGGAGGCACAGCTCCAGCAGACCCTGGATTCGGACGGGTACGCCGCGATCACGGAGTGATGAGCGGACCTCTCAGCACGCCCCCGGCCACGCGGACGGACAGTCCGGCCTAGAATTAACGATGAGCGCACCGTGAGCCCTGCGCCCGGGCTCAGACGAGGAGAGACGAACGTGACCGAGAACAAGAACATGCCCGAGGCGACCGCCGAGACCACCTCCGTGTTCCGCGCCGAGCTCCTCAACGAGACCGATCAGCAGGCGGCCCAGTCGGATTCGTCTGTCACCGGTATCGAGGGACTTCCCGAAGGGCAGGCGCTGCTGGTGGTCAAGCGTGGCCCCAATGCCGGCTCCCGTTTCCTGCTGGACCAGGCCACGACGTCGGCCGGTCGTCACCCGGACAGTGACATCTTCCTGGATGACGTGACCGTCAGTCGCCGCCATGCGGAGTTCCGCAGTGAAGGCGGCAGCTTCACGGTTGTTGACGTGGGGTCGCTGAACGGCACGTACGTCAACCGGGAGCCCGTTGACTCCGCGTCTCTCGCCAATGGCGACGAGGTGCAGATCGGTAAGTTCCGCCTCGTGTTCCTGACGGGTACGCCCGGGCAGTGACCGCAGCTGGCCACGGCGCCGGCAAGGAGGAGTTTCTCTCCATCGGCGGTGTCATCGCACTTCTGACTCCGGAGTTCCCGGACCTGACGGTGTCCAAGGTTCGGTTCCTCGAGAACGAGGGACTGGTCACGCCCCAACGCACGCCGAGCGGGTACCGACGGTTCAGTGCCGAGGACCGGGAACGACTGAGGTACGTCCTCACCGCACAGCGAGACCGTTACCTGCCTCTCAAGGTGATTCGAGAGGAACTGGACGCTCTCGACGCGGCGATTGCCGATGGGTCGACCACGGCTCTTCGGCCCCGGCCGGGGGCGGAGGGCGTTCCGGGCTCGGAGCCGGATGATTTCCGTACCGATACCCTCAGGCGCCTGACCCGAGAGAACGTCATCGACCAATCGGGGGTCGACGCGGACCTGGTCGACTCTCTCATCGATGCCGGGCTCATCGCCACCGGCCTTGGTGGTTTCTTTGACCCCGAGGCCGTGTTGATCGCGCGTACCGCCCATGATCTGGCCGTCCACGGCGTGGACGTGCGTCATCTGCGGGGCTTCCGGACCGCAGCCGACCGACAGACCGGACTCATCGCCCAGATTGCGGGGCCGGTCGCGCGACAAGGGGATGCAGACGCGAGGGATCGTGCTGCCGAGCTGGCAAGGGAGATCGCGGCGTTGTCGGTCGCACTGCACTCGACGCTGGTGACCGTAGCGGTCCGGCACGCACTCGACTCCTGACGGTAGGGGGTATCCGCTGCGGCGGCGCCTGCTCGCGCGGGGGTCCGTGAGGGATACGCTGGAGAAGTCGAGAGGCGGAGAACATGGAGAGCAACATGCATGAGGTCGACGTGGTCGGGATCCGCTTCGAGGAGCCCGAGTACGCGCCCGTCCTGATCCTTCACGAGAAGGAGGGCGGGCGTTACGTGCCGATCTGGATCGGCGCGGCCGAAGCCGCTGCGATCAGCCTCCAGCAGCAGGGCGTCCAGCCAAGTCGGCCGCTCACACATGACCTGGTGGCGACTCTCCTGGAGACTTTCTCGCAGCAGCTGAAGCAGGTCGAGATTGTCGGGGTGTCCGAGGGCACCTTCATCGCGGAGCTCGTGTTCGGTTCGACGAGGGTCTCGGCCCGGCCGTCCGATGCGGTGGCGGTGGCACTGCGGACCTCGTCGCCCGTGTTGGTGAGCAAGGAGGTGCTCGACGAGGTCGGGATCTCACTCGTCGAGCAGGGTGAGGAAGAGGTCGAGGCCTTCCGCGAGTTCCTGGATCAGGTGAGTCCTGATGATTTTCTCGGCGGCGGAGGTCCGGAAGAGCGTCCCGGAGATTCCCCCTCCTGAGGTGCGTGACCTGCTGGTTTATTAGTCACTTGCGTCACTTGGCTACCTTTTCGCAGGCAGATTAAGAGTCTAAAGTTCAACTTGAGGTTGAGGTTTACCGCGTGTCCTATTGATCGGCGGGCGGTGCAGGCATAGCGTTGCCCTCAGTGAACTACACCGATGGTGTTCACGCGTCCAGGATTCGGGCTGACAGGCCCGGTACCGTGCGGCCACAATTGTGGCTGCACCCGCAGCTTGAGGGAGCAAACGTGGCCGATCACCCCCGGATTCCGGAGCCGACCGTCGTGACCGATACGGAGAGCCTCTTTGGTGATGCGACCGAGGCCACCCAGGCCACGTTCGACGAGGTGCAGCCCGGACTGTTCCCGGATGACGGGATCCCGGACGGTACCAGTGGTTACCGTGTGCCGATCGCGTGCCAGATCGCCGGCATCACCTACCGGCAGCTCGACTACTGGGCCCGCACAGACCTGGTCGTGCCGTCGATCCGCAACGCCGCGGGCTCCGGAAGCCAGCGCCTGTACTCGTTCAAGGACATACTCGTCCTCAAGATTGTCAAGCAGCTGCTCGACACCGGCATCTCCCTGCAGAACATCCGCAAGGCCGTGGATCAGATCCGTTCCCGCGGCGTTCAGGACTTGGCGACGATCA
The DNA here is from genome assembly GCF_014144865.1 of Dietzia aerolata. Taxonomy (GTDB): domain Bacteria; phylum Actinomycetota; class Actinomycetes; order Mycobacteriales; family Mycobacteriaceae; genus Dietzia; species Dietzia aerolata. The sequence goes on from NZ_JAALDM010000015.1 coordinate 22,724, forward strand.
CCCTGTTCTCGGATGGCCGCACCGTGTTCGAGTGCACCTCCAAGGAGGAGGTGTTCGACCTCCTGCAGGGTGGACAGGGCGTGTTCGGGATCGGGATCGGTGGGGCGATGCGTGAGCTGGCCGGATCGATCTCGGAGTTCCCCGCGGAGACGGTCATCGAGGAGGATGTCGTCGCCCCGGTCGAGGACGAGCTCGCGGCGCGTCGCCGTGCTCGCGCCTCGCGCCGTACGGGCTAAGGCGGAGACGTCGTCTAGACTCGGTGACGCGTTCACGCGACTCACGGGAGAGTTCCGCGGTAACCAGCCGCGGGCGCCGAAGGAGCAACTCCTCTCCGAGAATCTCTCAGGCACCCGGACCGTGTAGTCGGCGAACGCCTCTGGAGAGCGGTGGAATCGACCACCCGCCCACGGGGAAAGCCCGGCCCTGACATGGGCCCGGTGAATCTCTCAGGCGCCGGCGCGGACCGGCAGGGGACAGAGCGGAGAGGGTAGCACCGGCCCGCCGGCCGCCCATCGGGGTGGCCCCGCCCTTGGAGGAGCACCTGTGACGACGACCCCGCACACCGCCCGGACCGGAGGCGAGTTCGTCGCCCGCCATCTGGGGCCCGACGCTGATGGGCTTGACCGCATCCTGGACACCATCGGGGTGTCGTCGCTGGATGAACTCGCAGAGCGGGCATTCCCGTCGGTCATCGTGGACGAGGTCGGGTCCGATGGCCGTGCCGCCGGTATCGACGCGCTTCCCGAACCACTGTCGGAGGCGGATACGCTAGCCGCACTGCGGGCTCTGGCTGATCGGAACACGGTCGCCGTGTCGATGATCGGGCAGGGCTACTACGACACGCTTACGCCGCCGGTGCTGATCCGGAACATCATCGAGAGCCCCGCCTGGTACACGGGCTACACCCCGTACCAGCCGGAGATCAGCCAGGGGCGCCTGGAGGCCCTGCTGAACTTCCAGACCATGGTGTCCGATCTGACGGGTATGGACCTGGCCAACGCCTCCATGCTGGACGAGGGCACCGCCGCGGCCGAGGCCATGACCATGCTGCGTCGGTCCAACCGAAAGTCCAAGAGCCCCCGCTTTGCCGTCGACGTCGACATCTTCCCCCAGACCGCGGCGATCCTGGCCACGCGTGCGGAGCCGCTCGGGATCGAGATCGTCACCGCCAACCTCATTGACGGGGGCCTGCCGGAGGGCGAGTTCTTCGGCGCTCTCGTCCAGACGCCGGGGGCGTCGGGTCGGGTCGCGGATGTCGCCAAGCTCATCGAGGAGTGCCACGAGCGCGGCGTGATGGTGGCCGCCGGCGTCGACCTGCTGTCGGCGACGGTGCTCACCCCGGCCGGCGAGAAGGGCGCGGATGCGTGCTTCGGCACCACCCAGCGCTTCGGCGTGCCGATGGGCTTCGGCGGTCCGCACGCCGGCTTCCTGGCCTGCCGCACCGCGCACGCCCGCAACTTGCCGGGACGTCTGGTGGGTGTGTCCACCGACGCTGACGGTCGTGTCGCCTACCGTCTGGCGTTGCAGACCCGTGAGCAGCACATCCGCCGTGACAAGGCCACCTCCAACATCTGTACCGCCCAGGTACTGCTCGCGGTGCTCGCCGCGATGTATGCCTCGTACCACGGTGCGGAGGGCCTGACGGCCATCGCGCGACGTGTCCACGCCCACGCCGCGGTGCTCGCGGACGGGCTCGTCATGGCGGGTGTCGAGGTCGTGCACGATGAGTTCTTCGACACCGTCCTGGCGCGCGTACCGGGCCGCGCCGACGAGGTGCTCGCCGCCGCGGCCGAGCGCGGGGTCAACCTGTGGAAGGTCGACGACGACAACGTCTCCATTTCCTGTGACGAGGCCACCACCGGGGATCACGTCGCACTCGTCCTCGAGGCCTTCGGTGGCCGCGTCGAGGACGTGGCGGATACGGCCGGCCTTGAGGTCCTCGTCGATCCGGCATACGGAGATCGCACGAGTGCGTTCCTGGAGCACGAGGCGTTCGTGCGCTACCGCACTGAGACGGCGATGCTGCGGTATCTGCGGGCGTTGTCGGACAAGGACATGGCGCTGGATCGAACGATGATCCCGCTCGGCTCCTGCACGATGAAGCTCAACGCGACCACCGAGATGGAACCCATCACGTGGCCGGAGTTCAGCAAGCTCCACCCGTTCGCCCCCGCAGATCAGAACGAGGGGATCCGCCAGCTGGTGTCCGATGTCGAGCAGTGGCTCGTCGACATCACCGGTTACGCGGCGGTCAGTCTCCAGCCGAACGCGGGGAGCCAGGGCGAGTACGCGGGACTGCTCGCGATCAGCGCCTACCACCGCTCACGTGGCGACGATTCCCGCACGGTGTGCATCATCCCGTCCTCTGCTCACGGCACCAATGCGGCCTCCGCGGTCATGGCGGGCATGAAGGTCGTCGTGGTGGCGTGCCGTGAGAACGGCGACGTCGACGTCGAGGATCTCAAGGCCAAGGTCGATAAGCACGCCGACGAGCTGGCGGCGATCATGATCACCTACCCGTCCACACATGGTGTGTATGAGCACGACATCGAGGAGATCTGCGCGATCGTCCACGATGCCGGTGGCCAGGTCTACATCGACGGCGCGAACCTCAACGCTCTGGTGGGCGTCGCGCGTCCCGGTCGGTTCGGTGGCGACGTCAGCCACCTCAACCTGCACAAGACGTTCTGCATCCCGCACGGTGGCGGCGGTCCTGGTGTCGGGCCGGTGGCTGTCGCCGAGCACCTGCGTGAGTTCCTGCCCGGGCACCCGCACGTGGAAGGACTGGGTTCCGGTGGCGTGGTGTCCGCGGCACCGTTCGGTTCAGCGTCGATCCTGCCCATCACCTGGGCTTACATCCGGATGATGGGTGCGGACGGCCTACGCCGTGCCACGCTCACCGCCATCGCGAGTGCCAACTACCTCGCCCGCCGTATCGGCGAACACTTCCCGGTCCTGTACTCCGGTGACGGCGGCTGGGTCGCCCACGAGTGCATCCTCGACATCCGCCCGCTCATCGATTCGGTGGGCATCTCGATCGACGATGTGGCCAAGCGGCTCGCCGACTACGGCTTCCATGCGCCGACCATGAGCTTCCCGGTCCCCAACACCCTCATGGTCGAGCCCACCGAGAGTGAGGACCTGGCCGAGCTCGACGCATTCTGTGATGCCATGGCGGCGATCCGCGCCGAGATCGATCGTGTCGCGGACGGGGAGTGGCCGGTCGAGGACAACCCGCTGAGGGGTGCCCCGCACACCGCGGAGAGCGTCTCTGCGGATGAGTGGACTCACCCGTACCCGCGCAGTGTCGCCGGCTACCCGCTGGGTTCGTCGTGGCGGCCGAAGGTGTGGCCCGCGGTCCGCCGGATCGACGGCGCCTACGGTGACCGCAACCTGGTCTGTTCGTGCCCTCCGTTGGAGGCGTTCGCGGAGGACTGAGTGGCTCGTCGGTCCGATCGTGTCGTACCCGCATGACACTGTGCGGGTATGACCACGACAGGACCAGGCCACGTTCCACCGCTTCCCGCGGCCTGCGCCGACTGGTGCAGGGCGCAGCCGCCGGCGGTGCTGGTAGCTGACGAGTACGTGAAGATCGATCTGGATCTCTGGAATCTCCGCCTCGCGGAGAAGGGGATCGACCTCCGACTGGTTGGTGGCGGACCAGACGGTGGCCGGGTCGAGACCGGAACCGGCTACCTGCGGCGCAGTGACCTGTGGGCAGCCGGTCGTCGGGCGCGGGGCAGCCTGGAGGAGGCGGTGGTCGCGCTGTACATGTGCGCGGCGTGGCTGTCCTCCCACCCCACACGGTCAGGCATCCGGCGTGGGGTGCCGGATTTCCGGGTGCCGGACCGGGACAGATCCGGCTGGCGGTCGGTCTCTTCTCACGGCTACCCCCTCGTTCTCCATGACGTCGTCGACTGGCTGGACGCGCCCGGGGAGGCGATGAACCTGCTCCGGCACGGCGCTCCGGCGGGGCGTGCCGGACGCGGAGTGCCCGATCTGGGCTACCCGCTGGCCTCGCTGTATCTGTCGTCGTTGGCGATGGCCTGGTCTGAGCAGCGCATCGTTCCGGTCGATTCGGCGGGAATCGGGACGTTGATCCACGCCGGCTGGACCGAGGTCGACTCGGCTTCCCGCCTCACCCCGCGCCGTTTCCAGCGATACCTGGAACTGGTCCAGGCGTGGGCCAATGAGTGTGGAGTCGATCCGCTCGTGGTGGAGATGTGGCTCGTCCGGGATTGGCATCACAGGAGGTCGGGCACCGTCGGGGCGGGCGCCGCCGTTCGGACGCCCCGCGACAGGCCCGGTCAGTAGTCGGCCGGGGCGGCCGGCCGGTCAGGGGGCAACCCGGCTGGCCGCACGAAGTCGGGTATGGCGAGCCCGTGGAGGCATTAGGGTCCGGGCATGAGCCCCCGCGAATTGTCCGTCGATGTCCAGGCTGGCCGACTAGAAGTACTCGTGTGGGATGCGGACGGGACCGGCATGGGTGATGAACCCGTGCCGACGGTGCTTGCTCTGCACGGGTTCCCCGAGTCAGCGAACGAGTGGCGGCCCGTCGCGGAGATCCTCGCCCGCAACGGTGTCCGGGTCGTGGCGCCACTCCAGCGGGGTTATTCGCCGGGGGCGAGGCCCACGGCCGTGGAGGACTACTCGATCGAGCTCCTGGCCGAGGATGTTCTGGCGGTGGCCGAAGACCTGCAGCTCGGTGCCTTTCACCTGGTCGGGCACGATTGGGGCGCCTGTGTGGCGTGGTGGCTCGCCGGCCATCAACCGAACCGTCTCACCTCGCTCGTCGCGATATCGGTGCCGCACCTCGGGGCATTCGCCGAGGCGATCGGTACCGATCCAGACCAGCAGGAACGGTCCGCGTATTTCACGCTCTTCCGCGAGCCCGGGAAGGCAGAGGACGTCCTTCTCGCCGATGGCGCACGGCGCCTTCGAGCCATGTTCACCGATGCCGTGCCGGAGGACCTGGTGACGCAGCACATGGACGTGGTGGGGACCCGCGACGGACTGACAGGCGCGCTGAACTGGTATCGGGCGATGCGGAGCTACGAGTTGCCGGATGTGTCTGTTCCGACGACGTTCATCTGGGGCGATCAGGATATGGCGATCGCGCGAAGTGGCGCCGAGGCCACAGCCGAGCGCATGACCGGCGACTACCGATTCGTGCCGGTGTCCGGTGGTGGGCATTGGATTCCGGAAGAGAATCCGGAGCTTGTCGCTGCCGAAGTATTGGCGCGCGTGCGGTGACGTCGGCGTCGTTGCCGGCGCTGGTGCTGATATGCCGTGACTGATCCGATCGACAGTTGATCGGATCAGTCACCTCGCTCTGGAGTCAGGACTGCCGGAGTTCGCGCTTGAGGAGTTTGCCGGACTGGTTTCGGGGAAGCTCGTCGACAAACACGACGTGCTTGGGGACCTTGAAGGGCGCGAGATGCGCGCGGGTGCCGTCAATGATCTCGGCCTCGGTGACGTCCTGGCCGTCCTTGAGCACCACGACAGCCGTGACCGCCTCGATCCACTTCGGGTCGGGGGTGCCGATTACCGCGACCTCGGCGACCCGGGTGTCCTGGTAGACGGCGTCCTCGACTTCGCGAGAGGCCACCAGGACGCCGCCGGTATTGATGACGTCCTTGATGCGGTCCACGACCTCGAGGAAGCCCTCTGAATCCCGGACCACGAGGTCGCCGGAATGGAACCATCCATCTCGGAACGCCTCCTCGGTCGCTTCGGGCTTGTTCCAGTAGCCGCTGCACAGCTGAGGTGAGCGGTAGACGACCTCGCCGCGCTCGCCGTCGGCGACGTCCGCGCCGTTGTCGTCGACCACGCGCGCCTCGACGAAGAACACCGGGCGCCCGGCGCTGGCGGGACGGGCGTCGTGCTCCTCGGGGCGGAGAACGGCGGCGAGTGGCGCGACTTCGGATTGGCCGAAGCAGTTGTAGAAGCCGAGGTCAGGGTACCTGGACCGGAGCCGCTGGAGCACGGTGACCGGCATGATCGAGGCGCCGTACTGGGCCTTTGTAAGGCTGGATAGGTCGCGGGTCTCGAGATCGGGATGCGAGGCGAGCGGGACCCATACCGTGGGGGCCAGGAAGAGGGACCGGATCTTGTCCGCCTCGATACGGCGGAGGATCTCCGGGATGTCGGGGGCGGCCATCAGGTGCACCGTGGCGCCGAGGGACAGGTACGGCAGAGCGAACACATGCATCGCCGCCGAGTGGTACAGCGGCATCGCCACGAGCGGCTCGTCGTCGATATCGAAATCGAGCGCGAGGATGCAACTGATGTACTCGTGGACGAGGGCGGAGTGGGTCATCATCGCGCCCTTGGGGCGGGACGTGGTGCCCGAGGTGTAGAGGAGCTGGGCCAGGCTGGTGCCGGAGGCGGGGGAGTCGAACCGCCCGGTGGCCTCGGACGACAGCGCGGTGCCGAGGACGGTGCCATCGGTGGACTCGCCTGCCGCGGGCTGGAGAGGGAGTGCGGTGAGGCCGGGCATCCCGCCGAGAACGGAATCGAGCGTCGCCGCCTGCGCCGGGTCGACCAGCACGACCGATGCACCCGAATCAGTGAGCAGGTACTCGAGCTCGCCGCCGGTCAGTGCGTAGTTGACGGGGACGTGGGTCAGGCCCGCGCGGGAGACCGCCAGGAACGCGATGAGGTAGGCATCGGAGTTGATTCCGTAGGCGGCGACGCGGGCTCCTGCCTCGAGGCCTCGGCCAGCCAGATCTGCGGCAACCCGGTCGACAGCGGCGTCGAGTTCGGCGTAGGTCCAGCGGCGGTCACCGAAGGTGAGGGCGGGTCGGTCGGGGTACCGGGAGGCCGACCGGCGCAGAATTGCATCGACGGTCCCGGCGCTGGCGGCCGAGGTGGACGAGAGAGTCGTTGAGGGCATGGAACGGAGCCTATAGCGGCGCCCCCGGTGCAGATGCCGAGAAAGACAGGTCCCGCCCCCGTTCCCGGCGCAGGTGACGAGGGTGCTAGTGGGGCCCCATCGCGGGAGTCGCCGGCGGGGTGATCAGTCTTCGGCGCGCAGGAGTGTCAGAACCTCCGGCGGGATATGTCCGCTGGCCTCGCGTGGCGTCCAGTGTTCGCTCGGTACCCATTGGGAGCCGCAGCCGCGGCAGGCGAACAGCGGCTCGCCCCGCCGCTCGACGGGGGTCTTGTTCCAGTTGCACAGGTCCCGGCACGACCGGACCTTGAGCGGCGCGAGATCGGGGTCGGTGGTTCGGCGGGCGAGCGCACGCAGCGAGGAGAGGGATGCCATGACACCGACCAGGATAGTCCCCGGCAGCAGCAGGTGGGCGGTGGCGTGGGCATGAACGGGGGAGGGCCGGAGGTAGCCTGTCCTGGTCCGAAGCGAATGGAGACGTCGATGCCCGCATGTCCGTGTGGTGGCGGGGAGTACAGCGCGTGCTGTGGTCCCCTGGTCGAGGACGGGGTCCCCGCCCGTACCGCGGAGCAGCTCATGCGCTCGCGCTACACGGCGTTCGCGACGGGGCACCCTGACCACCTCTGGCGGACGTGGCACCCCCGTTACCGCCCGAAAAATGTGGAGACCGGCGGGGTGACGTGGCTGGGCCTGTCCGTGCTCGAGGTGGTCGCAGGAGAAGAGGACGACGACGACGGCGTCGTTGAATTCGAGGCGCGATTCTCCGGCCCGGACGGCGTCGAGAACATGAGAGAGCGGTCCGAGTTCCGGCGCCGAGGCGGACGCTGGGTGTACCTGGAGGGGACGGATCCCCGAGAGGACTAGGAGGCCGAAGCGTCGGCGGTCTGAGCCGACGGATCCGCTGGCTGGAGCGTGACGGTGATCGAGGCCAGCGTGCGCGGAGAGGCGACCTCGAGGCGGCCGATGCGGTCACCGCCGGCCATCTTCCACGCCACCATCCCCTGGATCTGTTCGCCGGGCATCGTCATCACCGAGGGGACCAGAGGATCGTTGACGATGCCCGCGGGGTTCTCGATCAGCTCGTACTCGACCCCTGTGGGTGAGTAGGCGGAGAGGGAGGCGGGCCCGATCTCGGGCTGCCCGGCGGACTGCACGGCTCTGACGTCCACGGCGAACACGGTGTCCGCATAGGCACTTGTCGGAACGATGCGGAGGTTGGACAGAGTCACGGTGGCATCCCAGTCATCGCCGGCGACGGGGAAGGGCCGGTCGAACTGCTGGGAGGTGGGCACCGGTCCGGTGTCGGCGTTCGCGGTTGCGGGAAGCGTGCGACGCTCGTCGGAATCCGACGACGAGCAGGCTCCGGAGACAGCGATCGTGGCCATGAGGGCTGCGGCAAGGGCGACGCGTCTCATCGGGTGCTCCTGGGCGGGTCGTGCGCCGGGCCGATCCCGGCAGTACAACATGCTACTGATCGTCGATTTTCGGATCGTCGGCAGAGTGCAGGTCACGCCATTGTGAGCTGGCGACGCGTCGGGCGAGATCCGGGTACACGTCGTCCAGCTCCGCCACGATCTCGGCGAGCTTGATCTTGAAATTGACTGGGACGAAGACTCTGTCGACGAATTCAGACTCGGCCACGATCGCCTTGCCGTCGAAGACGTACCGGCACCACAACGAATCCCGGTTGAGGATCGCCACCTCGGTTTCGGCGGCCGCCGCGTCTTCCACGACGGGGACCAGGGGACTCCGGAACACGATCAGCGGCATCGAGCGGTGGGCTCGGACGAACACGACGACGCAGGCTGTCGGCACCGTGAACACATCATGGTCGTCGACCTCCACGCGATCGTTGTAGACCTCGGACAGAGCGGTGCTCAACACCTGGGTCGCCTGATCGGGGTCGGTGATGGTGACCGGATGGAAATCCGGATCATCGGCCAACGAGGGCGAGTTACCGGCCGGAGGCGTCGATGGCCCGCCACCGGGCTCGTCGGAAGGTGGGCGCGGATCGGCGGTCGTGTGCTCGATGTCAACCACGTCGTGGAGGAACACCGGGTGGGGGATCCCGAACACCCTCTCCATGGTTCCGGCGACCAGATGCGACAGGTGTGGTGCCTCGAATGCGGGCAGCCGAATCCGGGCGCGCGTGGCCGCCGCCGGGTCGTGGGTTACCTCCCACCCGAGTCCGGCGAGTTGGTCGAGTTGAGAGGAGCGGAGCGGGATCGGATGGTCTTCTGCGCCGCCTCCGGACACCTCGGCCTCGATATGGCGTGTGCGTTCCTGCAGGACCGCGGTGTGCGTCGCGTCGGAGTCCGGTTCGGAGGTGGTGAACCGGATGAACGGCGGCTGACTCGACTGGACGCCGAGAACCGGCACGGTGAGATCGAAGGTCGCGCCGGGTACGAGGTCGCGGAGAAACCCGGCCAGGCGGACGGCGAACCGTTCCCACCCAGCGGCGATCGACGCATCGACGTCGAACTCGAATTCCGGCATGCCTCGAAGTCAACCACCGAGTCGTACTCGCCGTCAGCGGTTCGCCGGTGTCCGTGGCGGGTGCTCAGCTTTCCGGCGCCGCGTGGCCTCTCTGGTAGTCCGCCCAGTACTCGTCAGAGCCGTCGAATCCGACGCGCAGCCCGCCCCGGTGCTCGATGATCTCCGGTTCGACGGGGGAGATGTCCGGCTCGGCGGCGAGCGCGGACGCGACGTCGTCGAACGCGGACAGATTGTGGAGTTGCACCCAGGTCGGCGGGAGGAGCATTGACCGTCCGGAGCGGAAGTCGTCGAGCAGGTCGGTCGGTCGTGCCCACATCGTCAGGTCGACCTCGGTCGTCTGATCGTCGGGTTCCTGGCCGTTCGGCAGTGCGGCGAGGAAGAACCGGGTGTCGTACCGCCGCGGTTCCACCGCGGGCGTGATCCAGTGGTCGAACGGGCGCAGTCGTCCGGCCGCCAGGGAGAGTTCCTCGGTGGAGAGGAAGTGACTGAAGGTCAACTCGTGGGCCTCCAGATCGGCGCGGGCACCGTGGTAGCGGCCGGCGTCGGCCACGGGCGAGCCGTCCAGATGGTCGGCGAGGAGGACCCCGCACTCCTCGAATGTTTCCCGTGCGGCGGCACACACGAGACGGCGGGCCCGGGATTCCTCGCAGCCGAGACGGTCGGCCCACCACTGCGGGGCGGGGCCGGTCCACGCCAGATCCGGATCGTCATCCGCGGCGTCGACTCCACCGCCGGGGAACACCGTCATCCCGCCGGCGAAGGCCATCCCCTTGACCCGCCGGGCCACGAACACCTCGGGTCCGGCTTCCGAATCGCGGACGACCATCACCGTGGAGGCGTCCTTCACAGGACGCGTGCCGTCGTGCTCAGCCTTGCTCATGAGGCCAGTGTGGCCCGCACGGGTGACGTGGGTCGCACCGGGGTACTGATCCGGGCGATACGGGCTGTGCGTGCGCGCCGATGCGGGTCCACTCGGGGGACGCCGGTCGGGTCATTCAGTGCGACGTCGACCCGGGCTCTGGCGACGACTCAGATGCTGCGGCGAGAGCCCCGTGGAGTACGCGCCGGACATGCGCGCGCAGTTCGCCGCGATGATCCAAGTCCGGCGCCCGGCGCACCCCCGATCTCACGATCGTCATGTACATGACGTCAAAGACGGTCTGCGCGGGGCCGATGAGGTGCGCGGGGTCCGCGCCTCCCCCGGAGTGCCTGGCCAGCACCTCGGCTATGCGGCCACGCAGGTCCAGCAGGATTCGTTGGGCCTCGTCACGGTGAGGGCCGGGCTCGCCGAACAGGGTTTCGCGGTGGTAGGCGGCGACGTTGTCGGGCTGGTTCTCCAGCGCCCGTACGAGAGGCTCGCACAATTGGACGAGGTCCTCGACCGGATCCCCGGTGTCCGGCAGGGAATCGACCATCAACCGGAAATCGTCGTTGGCGACCATGCACAGCAGTTCGCCCTTGGACCGGGCGTAGCGAAACAGCGTGCCGGTTCCGACCTCCGCCCGATCGGCCACCTCCTGGGTGGTGACCGACGCGTAACCGCGGGTCCAGAACAGTTCCCTGGCCGCCTTGTGGATGCGCCGCTGCTTGTCGGCCTTGTTCAACTCGCGGCGGCCGGGCTCGCGGGCCATGTCGCCGCCGACAGTGCCCAGGTCGGCCGAACTCAACTGAACCACTCGGTCGGCGGGCCGGCGAGCAGAAGGAGACTGAACACGACGGCCACGACGACCACGGTCACGATGAGCGCCAGAACGGGCGAACGCAGGGCGGAGGCCACGAGCTTCTCGTGCACGCCGCGCGGGCTCTCCTCGTCGCTGCCGAGCCGCCACGGCCCGTCGAGCAGTCCACGCTTTTCGACGGACCGCTCGAAGGGGTAGGTGGCATAGGGAATGATCGCGGACGCCAGTCCGAGGACACCCGTGCCGAAGGACCAGCGCTTGTCGACCCAGACGAGGACGGTGGTGACCGCGTAGCAGAGGAACACGAAACCGTGGATGCTGCCGCCGACGGTCGTCGCCCATTCGAGCCCGAAGGCGTACTTGCCGATCATGCCGAGGATCAGCAGGGTCCAGGTCACCATCTCGGCGAGCGCGAGCCGCTTATAAAGGATGCGGGGGGTCACAGGAGGCCTCCAGGGTTCAGTGTGGTGTCCGACCGACATCGTACGGACTCGCGGACCGGACTCCGGAGAAGGCTCCGTTTAGCCTTGGCGGATCAGTGCACTGTGCCGTCCGCACACCCTCTCGGGGACCTACTGTGAACCGGCCATGGACGGGCGCTCACCCGCGTAGCGCGAGGGAGGCGAACCTGGCTTCACCGGCCTCGTCGCTGGCGGCCAGGTCCACCACCGCGTCGATCGCCCACCCGTGGTCGCCCTGGGGGTCGTCGAGCACCTGCCGGACCCGCCAGGTTCCGGCGTCGACCCCCGGACCGGACTCGGTCACCGTGAACAGTTCGGGGCCTCGCGCTGCCGGGCCGGTCCCGATTTCGTCGTACTCGTCCCAGTAGGGATCTATCTCGGAGTCCCAGTCGGGATGATCGGGTACGTCGTCATCAAGAGCGACGAGGCGTTCGATGTCATCACGTGCCAGGAGTTCCACCCGGCGGAACATGGCGTTTCGCACCATCACGCGGAACGCTCGACGGTTCGCGGTGACGGGCCTGGAGGTGCCGGAACTCTCGCCGAACGCGAGCTCCGCAACCTGTTCGGAGGACACCTGCGGATCGGTGAGCAGTTCCCACTCGTCGAGCAGACTCGAGTCCACCTGCCGGACCAGTTCACCCAACCATTCGACGAGGTCGTCGAACTCCTCGGACCGCACGTGTGCGGGGACGGTCTGGCGCAGGGTTCGGTACGCATCGGTGAGATAACGCAGTACCGCGCCCTCGGAACGACCGATGCCGTACGCGGAGATCAGGTCGGAGAAGGTCATGCCGCGCTCCACCATCTCCCGGATAACCGACTTGGGAGAGGGCTCGATGCCCGTCACCCACGGATGACCGGCGCGGTAGGCGTCGTAGGCGTCCGCGAGCAGATCGTCGAGCGGCTTGGGCCAGGTGATGTCCTCGGTGAGCTCCATCCGCTCGGAATAGTCGACACCGTCGGCCTTGAGTGAGGCGATCGCCTCACCACGGGCCTCACGCTGCTGGGCGAAGAGGATTGGGCGGGGGTCGTCGAGGACGGCTTCAATCACCGACACGATATCGAGCACGCGAGTGGGGGAGTCGGGGTCGAGGACCTCCATCGCGGCGAGGGCGAACGGCGCCAGAGGCTGGTTGAGCGCAAAATCTCGCTGCAGGTCGACGGTCAGCCGAACATGGCGCCCGTCGTCGTCGACCTCTTTCAGCCTTTCGACGATGCCGGCGGTTTCCAGCCCGCGGAACAGCTCGATCGAGCGCAGGATGTGATGGCGGGTACGAGCCCGGGTCTCGTGCGAGGAGAGCAGCAGATGCTTCATGTGCTCGAAGCAGCTGCCGGGCCGCGAGATGATGTTCAGCAGCATCGAGTTACTCACCTCGAACCGGCTGGTGAGCTGCTCGGGTTGCGCACCCACGAGCTTGTCGAACGTGGACTGAGACCAGTTGACGAAGCCCTCCGGCGGCTTCTTCTTCGCCGACTTGGACTTCTTCTTGGGGTTCGCCGCCGCCTTTGCCGCAGCCTTGGCGTTCTCGATCTCATGCTCGGGCGCCAGCACCACCACGAAACCCTCGGTGTCGAAGCCGGCGCGACCGGCCCGCCCGGCGATCTGGTGGAACTCGCGTGACTTGAGCACCCGCTGGCGCCGCCCGTCGAACTTGGTCAGGCCGGTGAACAGGACCGTGCGGATGGGCACGTTGATGCCCACGCCGAGGGTGTCGGTGCCGCAGATGACACTGAGCAGTCCGTCCTGGGCCAGCTTCTCGACCAGGCGCCGATACTTCGGCAGCATGCCGGCGTGGTGGACGCCGATGCCGTGGAGCAGCAGTTTGCGCAGCGTCCGTCCGAAGGAGGTGCTGAAGCGGAACCCGCCGATCTCGTCGGCGATCGCGCGTTTGCGCTCCTTGTCGGCCACCGCCAGCGAGGTCAGCGCCTGAGCCTGTTCGAGCGCCGCCGCCTGGGTGAAGTGGACGATGTAGACGGGCGCCTTGCCGTCCCGCAGCAGGATCTCCACCGATTCGTGCACGCCGGACAGGGCGTAGTCGAACGTCAGTGGGACGGGGCGTTGCGTACCGCCGATGTGGGTGCAGGACCGGCCGGTGCGGTCCTCGAGGTCCTTCTGAAGCCATTCCACATCGCCGAGAGTCGCGGACATCAGCAGGAACTGCGTGTCGGGGAGTTCGATGAGCGGGACCTGCCATGCCCAGCCCCGATCCGGCTCCGAGTAGTAGTGGAACTCATCCATCACCACCTGGCCGATGTCGGCGGAGGCACCCTCGCGGAGCGCGATGTTGGCCACGATCTCGGCGGTGGCGCAGACGATCGGCGCGTCGGCGTTGACCGAGGCGTCGCCGGTGACCATGCCGACGTTCTCGGCTCCGAACACCTCGCACAGGGAGAAGAACTTCTCGCTCACGAGCGCCTTGATGGGCGCGGTGTAGTAGCTCCTGACGCCGCGGGCCATTGCGGAGAAATGCGCGCCGAGGGCGACCAGTGACTTACCCGACCCCGTCGGGGTGGCGAGGATGACGTGGCTGTCGGCGGCGATCTCGAGGACCGCCTCTTCCTGGGCGGGGTACAGCGAGATCCCCCGGTCCGCGGCCCACGCGACGAACGCGTCGAAGACGGCTTCCTCCACGAGATCGGCGGGGACGTCGTCGAGGTCGGCGAGGAGATCGGGGAGATGCACGTGGTCGAGCCTATCGGCATGTGGTGATCGCGGAGTCCGTGGACCGCACGCCGACGCGGGCGGGACCGAGTTCGGGTCCGCGGCCTGTGGGCGCAAGCGTGGTGGAAATGGGACAGCCGCCCGATGCCGGGGCACCGGGCGGCTGCGAGGTGGGGTTACTCCTCGTCGGTGGTTCCATCACCTGACTGCTGCGCGAGGAAGCGCTCGAACTCAGCGCCGATCTCGTCGCCGGACGGCAGGGGTTTGCCGCCGGGGTTGAGCGAGTCCGAGCCCATACGGGCCTCCATGAACTCGTCGTACTGCTTCTCCATCTGTTCCACGGCCGTGAGGATCTCGGGATTGTGGGAGATCTGGGCGTTCACCTGCGCGGTGAAATCCTCGGCGGCCTTCTCCAGCTCCCCGGTGGGCAGGTCGAGTTCGCTGACCTTGCTGATGCTGTCGACGAGGTTGAGCACTGCCGCCGGGTAAGCGGTCTGGGACAGGTACTGCGGCACGTGCACGGTGAATCCGGCGGACGGGATCCCGTGCTCGGACATTCTCAGCTCGAGCAGTGAACCGACGTTCCCGGGAACCGAGAACTCGCCGGGCCAGGCGGTGAAGCCACGGATCAGGTCCACGTCGCTGGCATGGGCACTGGCATTGGTGGGGCGAGTGTGGGGCACACCGAGAGGTATCGACCCCAGGCCGATGGACATGCGTACGCCGAAGGCCCCAGCGAGATCGACGACCGACTCGGTGAAGCCGTCCCAGCGCAGATCCGGCTCGAGTCCGGACAGCAGCAGGTAGGACGCGCCCTTCGTGTCCTTGACCGCGTGGATCTGGATGGCCGGCTCGTCGTATCCGGCGAAGTGGTCGAAGGAATACTTCAAGTGCGGGCGCCGCGAGCGGTAGTCGATGAGCTGATCGACATCGAACTCGACGATCAACTGGGCGTCCTGGGAGTCGCGAAGGTGATCGGTCACGCCCTCGATCGCCTGCCCGGCGTCAGAAAATCCCTCGAGACCGTGGACGAGCACCGGCCCGCGGCCGTCCTCGGACCGCAGATCGGGAACGGGCTGGATCAGTCGGTACAGATCGCTGTGCCTGGCCATGTCGACTCCTCTCGTTACCGCACCTCGTTACCGCACCTCGTCAGAGCGTGGACGGGGCTCGCGCGGTCGTCCATTCGGGACGGATGCACACGCTTGTGTCAACGTCAGGCCGCTTCGGATGATTCCCCGCAAACTCTGGCGCGCTCCACAGGGGAGCGGCGTGAGGGGGCCGTGCGGGCTTTTCGGCCCCGTCGATGCCCGAGTGTTGTTGCCGGTGGAGGACACCTGCGGACCGCGTCTCGATCTGATGAGGCGGGGCCGCGCGAGGAGAGAAACGGGTGGACGACAAATGGATTCACGGCAAGGACTCGGGGACGAGAACGCCGAGGAGGGCACGGACGAGCGCGAACATGTGGTGATCAAGACCATGGAGGAATTGATCGCCTCAGTTCCGCACCTGCTCGGGTTTCCGCCACCGCTGGGGTCGGTGGTGATGGTGTGCGAACGGATGATTGACGGTAGCCGCGGACCGGTGATGCGGGTGGATGTTCCGGGGCTGGTGGACGACGGAGCCCTAGACCCCGGCGATGACGAGCTGTTCGGTGGGTCTGCTGACTTCCGTGACTTCGACGATCCGGATGATCCCTCATCTGACGCCCAAGGCGGGATGGGGATCCCGGGCGGGAGTTTCAACTGGGAGCCGATGAAGGGGCTGGCGCGGTTCTGTGCTCGTGCCGGGGTGGAGAGTGTGAGCGTGGTCGTCGTCCGCGAGAACTGTACGTCCGATGCGCTCGCCGCCCGGCAGGCGATCGATGCGGCGGCCGCGGCCGTCTACCTCCTCGAGCTGGCCGGCACGGCTGTCGTAGCTGCGTACGGTGTCGAGGAGTTCGAGGGCGGCGCACTGTGGGTGGACCTCCTCGGGATGGGCAGCGGGGTGCAGATCGATCCTGCGTCCACCCACATCGCGGCCGCGAATGCGTTTCTGGGTCGGACGGTCGCGACGTCAAGGGACGAGATCGTGCAGATGTATCTAGAGAGGGACTCCGATGCGTGCGAGGAGGCCGAATGGGCGCCGGGGCGGGCGAGGGATCGGCTCGCCGGTTCTGTGATGTCACGGTCGGCGTCCGAGGCGATGGTCATCCGTCACGACAGGGCGGCCCTGCGGTTGGAATCGGGTGGAGAGATCGACGACGACGAGCTGGCCGTCATCGGGAGGGGACTGCTGTCGGTGTCCGTCCGTGACGAGGTGTATCGGCGGTTGGCGTCGCACCTGTTGGAGGAGGTCGACGGCCGCCGCATGCTGTGGTGGGCTCTGGCCCGCCGGCGGCCCGCGAGGGAACGGTCCGTGGCGTTGCTCCTGTTGGGTGCCGCCTCGTATTTCGACGGCGCGGGTGTGCATGCGGGGGCTGCCTTCGATGCGGCGCTTGAGGCTGATCCGGCGAACACGTTTGCCCAGACCCTCAAGGATGGTTTGGATTCCGGCTTTCCGCCGGAACGTCTCCGGTGGGCGGCCTCAGCCGCGGCATGAGGGCCGAGCGGCGACGCGGAGGCCAGTGAGAAGGTGAATCCGCCGGACACCCGTGGGGCGGGCGTCCGGCGGATTCGGCAAGGCGAAGGCAAGACCCTCAGCGTTGAGCGTTCAGCGAGGAGCCGAGTGGGCGCGATCGCCGAGGTTGGAGGTGAATGCCCAGGCATCTTCGACGACCGTTCGCAGGTCCGTCCGGGAGGGCGACCAGCCCAGTTCGTCGATGGCTTTGGAACTCGATGCGACCAACACTGCGGGATCCCCGGCGCGGCGTGGCGCGATGACGTCCGGAATCGGATGTCCGGTGACCTCACGACAGACGTCGATCACCTCGCGGACCGAGAAGCCTTCCCCGCTGCCGAGGTTGAGGATGCGATGCACCCCGGCGGAGTTTGTTTCCAGGGCGAGCACGTGGGCGTCGGCCAGGTCGGCGACGTGGATGTAATCCCTGACGCAGGTGCCGTCCGGCGTCGGCCAGTCGTCACCGAACACCTTGATGTCCTCGCGATGCCCCAAGGCCACCTGCAGCACCAGGGGTATGAGGTGGGTCTCCACGACGCGGTTCTCGCCAGCAGATCCGTATGCGCCGGCCACGTTGAAGTACCGGAGGCTGGTGGCTGCGAGTCCATGGGCCTTGGCGTACGAGGTGATCGCGTGGTCGATCGCGAGCTTGGTAGCTCCGTAGGTGTTGGTCGGCCGGGTCGGCATGTCCTCGGTGATGGGAACCTGCTCCGGCTCGCCGTAGGTCGCCGCGGTGGAGGAGAAGACCAGATTGTCCACTCCGGTGCTCCGCATCGCGTCGAGCAGGGTGAGCGAGGTGACCACATTGCCCTGCCAGTACTCGCCCGGCTTCTCCACCGATTCGCCGACGAGCGACCGGGCCGCAAAGTGCAGAACCCCGTCGAAAGTCGAGTCGAGGACATCCCCGATCTTCGTTGCGACATCGCCCTCGATGAAGGTCGCACCCTCTGGGATCCCGTCGCGATTACCCGTCGACAGATCGTCGAGAATCACGACCTCGTGCCCGCGTTCGAGCAGGACGGTCGCACAGACGCCGCCGACGTAGCCGGCCCCACCGGTGACGAGAAGCTTCACAGGATCTCGACCTGGATCGCGTGGGCGTGATCCCCGTCGATCTCGACAGTCTGTCCCGACCCGGAATCGAGCTCCACGAGGTGGCCTCGACGCGTGGCGGTGACGGTCTTGAGCGGCTCGACACCCGTGGCCCGGAACTCCGTGATCAGCTCGATGTCGATCTGAACATTTTCCCCGATCGCCTGAATGCGGACCTGATGCGGCACGTCCGCCTCGAGCTCGGACAACCGCACGTAGGTCGGCGGTTCACCAACCGTGGCGTCGTACCCGATCCGGTCGAGTCCCGGGATGGGGTTGCCGTAGGGGGAGGTGAGCGGATCATCGAGTACCTCGATGAGACGCCGCTCGACGTCATCGCTCATCACGTGTTCCCAGCGGCAGGCCTCGGCATGGACCTTCTCCAGTTCCAAGCCGATCACGTCGACCAGCAGTCGCTCGGCGAGACGGTGCTTGCGCATCACATCCACGGCCAGTTCGCGGCCGGTCGGTGTGAGCTGGAGATGCCGGTCCGGTGCCACCAGGACGAGCCCGTCCCGCTCCATACGAGCCACGGTCTGGCTCACCGTCGGTCCACTCTGCTCGAGGCGTTCGGCGATCCGCGCACGCAGCGGGATGACACCTTCCTCCTCGAGCTCATAGATAGTGCGGAGGTACATCTCGGTGGTGTCCACCAGGTCCTTCACGCTGCAGTCCTCCGAGTTGAAAATCGGTTGAGAGAGTACGTACTGATGCGCGTGCATGACACGCCCGCGCGCAGTGTTCGCAATGAGCCTACCGTCGGTGCACGAACCGGGGTGGAGGCCTCGCAATCCGGGGTCTGGGTGGCGGGTGCCGCGTAGATTTGCGGAAGACGCATTCCTCGGGAGAGCCCGGGGGCGCGGGGCCGGGAACCACCCGGCGATATGGGGAGGACGGTGACCATGTCGGGCATCCGGGACGGAGTCGCGGCGAAGGTGGTGTGGAGCCCGTCGTTGCTGCAATACCGCCACTCGAGGGACCACCCGATGAGTCCGCGGCGGCTAGATCTGACGATGTCGTTGGCTACCGAACTCGGACTTCTCGAAGGGGTCGAATTGCTCGATCCCGGCACGGCGTCCGACGAGGAACTTCTGCGGGTCCACACGTCGCGCTACATCGACACGGTCAAGGCGGCGGGTGATCTGCCGCCCGGTGAGCACGTGGGGATGAGTCACGGACTGGGAACGGCCGATAATCCGACCTTCCCGGCGATGCACGAGGCCAGCGCGGCGGTCGCCGGTGGAACTCTCGCAGCCGCCCGCGCGATCGCCGACGGTGTGGCGAACAAAGCGATCTCGGTGGCCGGCGGCATGCACCATGCGATGCCGGCGGCAGCAGCTGGCTTCTGTGTGTACAACGACGCCGCGGTCGCCATCAGTTGGTTGCTCGACAACGGATATGACCGCATCGCCTATGTCGACATCGACGTTCACCACGGTGACGGGGTGCAGACGGCCTTCTATGAGGATCCGCGGGTGCTCACGGTCTCGCTGCATCAGCATCCCGCCACCTTGTGGCCGTCGACGGGCTGGGCTTCCGAGATCGGAGTCGGCCGGGCCGAGGGCGCTGCCGTCAACCTCGCCTACCTGCCCGCGGCGACCGACAGCCTGTGGCTTCGCGGATTCCACGCCGTGGTACCCGGCCTGCTCCGCACCTTCGAACCGCAGATCATCGTCCTGCAGGCCGGATGCGATTCGCATCGCGAGGACCCCCTCGCGGACCTGTCGCTCAGTGTCGACGGGCACCGACAGTCCTACCTCGATGTGATCGCGTTGGCCGACGAGATCTGCGAGGGCCGTCTCATCGCGATCGGGGGCGGCGGCTACGAGCTGGTCCGTGTCGTGCCACGGTCCTGGACGCATCTCATCGGTGCGGTGCTCGGTTCGCCGGTGGCCCCGGACACGGTGATTCCCGAGCAGTGGCGCGAGATGGCCAGGCAGTTGACGGTGCCGGAACGGGTGCCCGAGACCATGACCGACGGTGAGTTGCCCGAGTTCACGCCGTGGGAGCCGACCGGTGCGGACCGTGGAGTCGAGATCGATCGGTCGCTGGCGAGGTTGGACCAATCGATTCTGGACACACGCCGGTCGGTGTTTCCCCTTCACGGACTCGACCCGGACGATCCCCGGGACTGATCGACGGTTCACGACCGCATCACCATGACCGTTGACCGACCGACCGATCCCCTCGATGGAGAATCCCATGACGAATCCCGGTGACGATTCCACCAGTGATCCGGAGACACCGACCACGACGACAACTCCGGTGACGACGCCCCCGGCCTCGCAGGCCGCTGCGGCACCAGCGGTGGAGCCACCGGAGCATGCCTCCACCGACACGTCAGTGGATGTCTACCCGGAGGGGTACCCGCACGAGTGGGCGGCGGATGTGCTCGGATCCGACGGCCGGGCGGTTCGCATCCGGCCCATCGTGCCGGGAGACTCGGAGAAGGTCTCGCGGTTCCATACGAGCTTGTCGGACCGTACGCGCTATCTGCGCTATTTCGGCTCACGGGACGTCCTGTCTGATCGTGAGCTACACCGGATGACCAACGTCGACTATCGCGACCGCATGGCGTTCGTGGCCGAACTCGGTGCCGAGATCATCGGTATGGCGATCTATGAGCGGCTACCGGACTCCACGTTCGCCGAGGTCGCTTTCACCATCTCGGACCAGCACCAGGGACGTGGCCTCGGGTCGATCTTCCTCGAGCACCTCGCCGGTGCGGCCGCGGAATGCGGGATCGACCATTTCGAGGCCGAGGTCCTCTCCGAGAATCGGTCGATGATCCAGGTCTTCCGCCGGGCCGGCTATGAGATCTCCCGGTCGTTCGACGGATCGAGCCTGCACCTCGAGTTCGCCATCGACCCGACCGAGGCGTTGACGAATGTCCGCAACTCGCGGGAGGCGGCCGCCGAGGCGCGCAGCGTCGCCAGGGTCCTCAATCCCGGCTCGGTGGCCGTGATCGGCGCCTCCGACCAGGTGGGCAAGATCGGTCACACCGTGCTGCGCAACCTCATCGCCAACGGTTTCTCCGGGCCGGTGTATCCGGTCAACTCGGACGCGAACTCCGTGCAGTCGGTGCGTGCCTATGCCAGCGTCCGGGATATTCCTGACCCGGTGGACCTGGCTGTTGTCGCAGTGCCTGCCGCATCGATGTCAGAGGTACTGGACGACTGCCTGTCCAAGGGCGTGTCGACGTTGGTCGTCATCTCGGCGGGATTCTCCGACGTCGGTAGCGCGGGTGTGGTGTCGGAACGACGCCTGGTCAGTGAAGCCCGGGCTCACGGGATGCGGGTGGTGGGTCCGAACGCGCTCGGCGTGATCAACAGCTCCGCGGATGTCCGGCTGAATGCCACTCTCGCCGAACTCGTCCCGGGACCCGGGCGGGTCGGGTTCTTCTGCCAGTCCGGTGCACTGGGCATCACGATTCTGGCCGCAGCGGCCAGACGCAGGCTCGGATTGTCGACGTTCGTGTCCGCAGGAAACCGCGCGGACGTCTCCGGCAATGACCTGATGCAGTACTGGGACACCGATTCGGCCACGGAAGTGGTGCTCCTCTATCTCGAGAGCTTCGGTAACGCGAGAAAGTTCTCCCGGATCGCTCGCCGAATCGCCCGCAACAAGCCGGTAGTGGTCGTGCGGCGCGCATCGGATGATCTCGAGTCCGGCGTCGAGGGACTCACCGCGAACGCGATCCGCGGCCTGTTCCGCGACTCCGGTCTCATCCAGGTCGACTCGATCACGGACATGTTCGACACCGCCACGCTTCTCGCCTACCAGCCACTGCCAGCCGGGGGCAGGCTGGCGATTGTCGGGAACTCGTCCGCCGTCGCACGTCTCGGCGGCGACGCGGCCCGCATGCAGGGGTTCACCGTCGCCCACTCGGTCGACCTGGGGGCAGGCGCGAGCCCGGAAGAGTTCCGGACAGCGATCTCGGATTCGTTGGCACGGGACGAGGTGGACTCGGTGCTGACGGTGTTCGTCCCGCCCGTGGCCACCGAACCGGATGCGTACGCCGGAGCGATCCAGGCAGCCGCCTCGGGAAGTGAGAAACCCGTCGTGAGTACGTTCCTCGCGGGGGAGGGGCTTCCCGAAGGGCTGACGGTGACCGACGACTCCGGCGTCGCCTCACGTGGGTCGATTCCCTCCTACCCGTACCCCGAGCGAGCTGTGTCAGCGCTCGTGAGGGCTCGGCGCTACGCCGAATGGCTGGATCAGCCCGCCGAGGAGCCCGCCGAGTTCGCGGATATCGATCGGAAGCGGGCACGGGAACTGGTCGACTCGTTGTGCCAGCTCAATGCTGGCGTCGATGCGTTCTCTCTGACACAGGGCCAGGTCCGTGCGCTACTCGAGTGCTATGGCATCGACATCATCGACTACCGCGTTGCTACAGATGTTGAGCAGGCGGTGATGGCGGCCGACGAGCTCGGCTACCCGGTCGCGGTGAAGGCGATGGGTGAGGAGTGGCGCACCCGGAGCGACCAATCAGGGGTGCGGTTGGATCTGGCTGATGCGACTGCGGTCCGGCACGCCTTCGACTACCTGCAGTCCACGACCGGGTCGCGATCACTGCATGTGCAGAAGATGGCGACCAAGGGGGTCGCGGTGACCATCCGAGTGGCCGACCATCCGATCTTCGGGTCGCTGATCTCGTTCGGCCTGTCCGGAATTCTCTCGGACCTGTTGGCTGACCGGGCCTTCAGCACCCTGCCGATCACCCCGTCAGAGGCGGCCGCGTTGCTCGACCGTCCCCGGGCAGCACCGATCCTGGACGGGTACGCGGGAGATGCACCGGTGGACAGGGAGGCGCTAGTCGAACTGATGGGCAGGGTGTCGTGCTTGGCGGAGGACATCCCGGAGTTGCGTCGGCTGTCACTGGATCCCGGGCTCGTCGCTCCCGAAGGACTGTCTGTGCTCTATGCCAGCGTGACGCTCGGACCCCCGCCGTTGTACAGCGGCGACGAAGGCCCACGCCGCCTCCGCTCACTGGGAGCGGACGCGCTGACAGATCAGACGCGCTGACAGAGCGGGTGGGTTGAGGAAATTCGACGCGCGGACTGAGCGCAGACGCGCTGGGGGAGCTGGACGAGCCGAGAATGAGGAACGGCCCCGCTGGGAAGCGGGGCCGTTCTCTGCACGAGCGGGTGTCAGCTGGCGTAGGAACGCAGCTTGTCGGCGCGGCGCCCCTCGCGGAGCTTGGCCATGACCTCGCGCTCGATCTGACGGACACGCTCACGGGACAGACCGAACCGCTTACCGATCTGATCGAGAGTGCGTGGCTGACCGTCATTGAGGCCGAAACGCAGAGTGATGACCTGCTGCTCCCGCTCATCAAGTGTGGACAGGACCGCCCGGACATCCGAGTGCATGACGTTGGTCACGACCGTGTTCTCGGCGCTGATCGCCTCGGCGTCCTCGATGAAGTCGCCCAGGGGCGCCTCCTCGTCCGCACCGACCGGCATGTCCAGGCTGACCGGATCACGCGAGTGATCGAGCAGTTCCTCGATCTTGTGGGCCGGGATGCCCGACTCCTCCGCGAGCTCCTCGAGCGTGGACTCACGACCGAGCTGCTGGTGCAGCTCACGCTTGATGCGCGCGAGCTTGTTCACCTGCTCGACGAGATGCACTGGGAGGCGGATTGTGCGCGACTGATCTGCCATACCGCGCGTGATGGCCTGGCGGATCCACCAGGTGGCGTAGGTGGAGAACTTGAAGCCCTTGGCGTAATCGAACTTCTCCATCGCGCGAATCAGCCCGAGGTTGCCCTCCTGGATCAGATCGAGCAGCGGCATCCCGCGGCCGGTGTAGCGCTTGGCCAGCGAGACCACCAGACGCAGGTTGGCCTCGAGCAGGTGCGCCCGCGCGGCCTCACCTTCCTGGACGATCACCGCGAGGTCAGCCTTCTTCACCGGACCCAGGCGCTTCTTGGTGGCGAGCAGATGCTTTGCGTACAGCCCGGCCTCGATGCGCTTCGACAGCTCCACCTCGTCCTCGGCATTGAGCAGGGCGGTCTTACCGATCCCGTTGAGGTAGACACGAACCAGGTCAGCGCTGGGGCTCTGACCTTCCGAATCCGCCTCCGTCCGAAGATCCGATCGAGTGGTGGCTGACGTCATGTCTCCTCCTCCTGCCTGGCCCGGAAACGGGGCCGGCGGTCGGTCGCTGGTGGACGGATCAGGGTCGTGTCCGTTAATCGGTCACGTATACCTACAACGGAGGGAGTTCCCGGAATGTTCCCGGCGAGATGATTTCGGTCACGCCGAGTACCGAAGATCCGGGAATCGGCGGGTCAGCGGGAGCTCGGGGTCTCGATCAGGACGGTGAACGGGCCGTCATTGACCGAATGGACCTGCATCATCGCCCCGAAAACCCCGGTTTCGACCCGCAGGCCGCGCTCGCGGAGGCCCCGGACGACAGAGTCCACCATCGGCTCGGCGACCGGACCCCGCGCGGCCTTCGACCACGACGGCCGCCGGCCCTTTGAGGTCTCACCCATCAACGTGAATTGACTCACCACGAGGACCGGGGCGCCTACGTCTACAGCACTCGACTCGTCATGCAGGATCCGTAATTCGGAGATCTTGCGCACCATGGTGGCGATGTCGGCGTCGTCGTCGTCGACAGATACTCCCACCAGGACCAACAGCCCCGGACCAGGGAGGGCTCCCACCACGGTGCCGTCGACCGTCACCGACGCCTCGGTGACGCGCGAGACCACGGCCTTCACGCGTCGACCCCGGGCGGCACCACGTCCGGCACCCCCGCGGGAACGAGGAAGCCGTGCAGGAACAGGTCGACGACGACCCGACGGATCGGCGCGGCGAGCTCGTCCGGATCCACACCCGCGGCGGCCGCGGCGAGGATTACCAGGTCCTCCAACGGCAGAGCCCCCGTGCGCGCGCCCCGCAGCACCGTCGCGGTGAACTGGTCGATCTCGTGCCGCCACCGCGCGCCGGTGACCCGCTCCACCACCACGGTCGACGGACCGGACGGCAGATCGTCGACACCGCCCGGCGCCAGCGACTCCGACACGTGCAGGTGGACATCGGGGGAGACGGTGAAGACCGTCGCATCCAGCGCCAGGTCCTCGCCGCCGTGCTGCTCGGCGGCGGTGCGCAGCCACTCGGTACGGGCGAAGTAGGCCTCCGCCTCCTCGCCGAGACCGCCCTCGAACGGATGGGTCAGGTCCTCGCATAGCACCGACGACGGACCGTCGATCCGGCGCAGGTAGACGTAGCCGAACCCGATCCCCGTCACGCCCTCGTCGCGGAAATGGTCCAGCCAGGCGTCGGCGGCGCGCCACGTGGACTCGTCGCGCGGATCCATCCCCTCGTCGGTGAGCCAGGTCCACACGTACAGGCCCGGATCGGAGGAGTCCCGGCGCAGGAACCACGCGTCCACGCCCTCGGCCGGAACCCACGAGGCCACATGCGATCGCCAGTCGGTGCTCTCACTCTCGACCCAGGAGGCCAGCAGCACCGCGGTACCGCCCTCGGCGAGGTGCTCCGGTGCGCCGGACACGACCGTGCGGGACGCGCCGTCCAGGGACAGCCCCGACTCCCGGTAGGTGTGCCCCGTCTCCGGCGGACCCACCACGAACGGCGGATTGGCGACGATCCGCTCGAACCGGCGGCCCTCGACGGGCTCGAACCAGGGGCCGCGCAGGAGCTCAGCCTCCATCGCGTTGATGGCCAAAGTCGCCTCGGTCAGCTCGAGGCAGCGGGGCGTGATGTCGGTCCCCGTCCCCGCGGCGCCGGTGGCGAGGTTGTGGACCAGCTGGATCCCGCAGCCCGTCCCCAGATCCAGGACCGACGCCACCGGGGAGGCGGGCGAGATGCGCAGCAGCGACAACGTGGCCTGCCCCACGCCGAGGACGTGGTCCGGGCGGGTCTGCGTGCGGACCATTGAACCGTCCACATCCGCGAACACCCAGCGGGTGCCGTGGCCGGTGTCGACCGGGCGCAGATCGATCAGCGCGCGCAGCGAGTCGTCACCTGCGGGTTCCCACAGGCCGGCTTCTGCACCGGCGGCAACATCGGTGGCCGGCAGGAGGGACTCGACCTCCGACCGGGGGAGCGCGTCGCCGAGGACGAACAGCCTCAGCAGCGCACCGGGCGCTCCGGCGCCGCGAGCATGTCGGCGGACCACCGCGGCGTCCGAGCGGGCCAGGGCGGAGACGGCCTCCTCGCCGAGCGCGCGCTCGAGCCCCTCCACGGTGTAGTCATGCCGACGAAAGGCCGCGGCCAGATCAGAGGCGAGAGTCGCGAGGGAAGTGCTGGAACCGGTCACGGGGTCGGATTGCCTTCCGCTGTGTCTGTGTCTGAGCCAGTGTTGTCGTTCTGGGCGGTGTCGGTATTGGTTTCAAAGTCGATGTCGATGTCGTCGACGGGTGCCTCGCGCTCGGGATCGGTCGAGGACTGAGACGAAGTTTTTCCGGTCTGGCCCGGAGGGAGGGCGACTGTCCGGGGTGCGGGCAGGCGGCCCGCGTTATAGGTGCGTGCCTGGCCCTTGGGCAGCGGCGGTCGATCGTTTGCGCCGACCACGGCGATCCACGGGATCGGGATGGACACGGCGACGATCGCCAGAGCGATCCAGGGGTTGTTCCAGATAGAAAGCGATCCCGCGGCGAGAAGAAGCGCCGGGATCCGCACACTCATCAGCAGGAAGTAACGCTTCTTCCGTGCCGCCAGTTCTTCCTGGTAGGACTGGCGGGCCTCGGTGATGAGGACGGGGCTCGAGGTGTCATCCCGATCCCCGGACCGCTTTCGTTGGAAGCCGGGAGCCATGAACCCAAGGTACTCCGGCAGGGGTACCTGAGCGTTGGCGCGGTGGCACCCGGGTGCGGCATCATGAGGGGGTGAGCACCACCCGGACCAAGACACTCGAGCGTCCCGAGGTCACTACGACCGAGGAGACGGAGGACGACGCCCCAAAGTTCTTCCACTACGTGGACAAGAGCAAGATCGCCGAGAGCGCGGTCATGGGCACCTATGTGATCGCCCTGTGCGGTGAGGTCTTCCCGGTCACCCGCTCCGCCAAGCCAGGCTCTCCGGTGTGCCCGGAGTGCAAGCGCGTCTATGAGTCGCTGAAGCCTGGTGAGTGATCCCGGAGCGGTCCCGGGCCACGAGGAATTGACCGCAGAACCCACCACCCCGACGGCCGGGGGTGCGTCGCTGCGCGCCTGGCAGCGGACCGCACTGCGCAAGTACCTCATGGCGCGGCCCAAGGATTTCCTCGCTGTGGCCACGCCGGGTGCCGGAAAAACGACGTTCGGGCTGCGTGTCGCCAACGAACTGTTGGCCGACCGGACGGTCGACACGATCACGGTCGTCGCGCCGACCGAGCACCTGAAGTACCAGTGGGCGGCCTCCGCGGCTCGCGCCGGCATCGCGCTGGACCCGGAGTATGCCAACTCCTCCGGCGCCCTGGCGCCGGAATATCACGGTGTGGTGGTGACCTACGCACAGGTCGCAGCACACCCGTTCAAGCATCGCGAGCGCACCAACTCACGCCGCACACTGGTGATCCTCGACGAGATCCACCACGGTGGTGACGCGAAGAGCTGGGGTGACGGCATCCGCGAGGCATTCGACGACGCCGAGCGTCGACTCTCCCTGACCGGGACACCGTTCCGCTCGGATGACAGCCCGATCCCGTTCGTCACCTACGAGCCGGACGGACAGGGGCACCAGCGATCGAAGGCCGATCACTCCTACGGATACGCCGACGCGTTGGCCGACGGAGTCGTCCGCCCGGTGGTCTTTCTCGCCTACTCCGGTGAAGCCCGCTGGCGCTCCAACGCGGGCGAAGAGTTCTCCGCGCGTCTGGGGGAGCCCCTGAGCGCCGATCAGATGTCCCGGGCCTGGCGCGTTGCGCTGGACCCGCACGGTGACTGGATGCCGGCGGTCCTGCAGGCTGCGCACACCCGCCTACGCCAGATCCGCGCCGGTGGTGTGCCGGACGCGGGTGGACTGGTGATCGCCACCGATCAGGAACGGGCGCGCGAGTACGCCGCGTTGCTCACCGAGATTACCGGCACCGCACCTACCGTGGTCCTGTCCGACGATCCGACCGCCTCGAGCCGGATCGGCGCCTTCTCCGACTCCACTGACGAGTGGATGGTCGCGGTCCGCATGGTCTCCGAGGGCGTGGACGTCCCGCGCCTGAGCGTGGGCGTCTACGCCACCAGCGCGTCGACCCCGCTGTACTTCGCGCAGGCCATCGGACGTTTCGTGCGTTCCCGGCGCAAGGGGGAGACGGCGTCGGTGTTCCTGCCGTCGGTTCCGGTACTGCTGAAGCTGGCCTCGGAGATGGAAGCCCAGCGCGACCACGTGTTGGGCAAGCCTCACCGGGAGGAGGGGCTGGAGGATCAACTCCTGGCCAAGGCCAACCAGCAGCAGGACGAGAACACCGAGGACGAGGAAGAACGCGGCTACATCTCGCTTGGTGCGGACGCCGAACTCGACCAGATCGTGTACGAGGGCTCCTCGTACGGCACCGCGACCTTTGCCGGCAGCGAGGAAGAGGCCGACTATATCGGCCTGCCCGGTCTCCTTGGTGCTGATGACGTCAAGGCGCTCCTTAGGCAGCGTGAGAAGGAACAGGTCAAGCAACGCTCGTCATCAGCGCAGGCCTCCGCAGCGGGAAATATCTCGGTGGTGGGCACCGACCCGGGGATGTCCGGGACAACGCTGCCGGGCAATGCGGCGGGCCCGGGCTCCCACGCCGGTGCCGCGGCCGAGCGGGTGGCATCCGCCGCCGAGCTCAAGGACCTACGCCGGCAGCTGAACACCCTGGTGTCGGTGTACTCGGGACGCCTGGGCAAATCCCACGGCGCGATCCATACGCAATTGCGCAATGCCTGCGGTGGACCGCCGGTGCCGATGGCTTCGGCCGAGCAGATCCGGGAGCGCATTTCGACGCTGCGTTCGTGGTGAGGCACCGGGGTGAATCAGGGCAGTGGACGCACCGGGGCCGGCAGCCTCAGCTGTACTGACGGTGCGTCATCCCGTGCAGCCATAGCGTCATAAATGAACTCACGCCCCCTGCCGGTGGTCCGGTAAGGGGCGTGAGTCGGGAATTCTTGCGGGCCGGGAGACCCGGCAGGCGATCTAGTCCAGGTAGTCCCGCAGCACCTGCGACCGCGACGGGTGGCGCAGCTTGGACATGGTCTTGGACTCGATCTGACGGATCCGCTCGCGGGTCACGCCGTAGACCTGGCCGATCTCGTCCAGGGTGCGGGGGAGACCGTCGGTGAGGCCGAAGCGCAGGCGAACGACGCCGGCCTCACGCTCGGACAGCGTGTCGAGCACCGAGCGCAGCTGATCCTGCAGGAGCGTGAAGCTCACCGCGTCCACGGCCACCACGGCCTCGGAGTCCTCGATGAAGTCACCGAGCTGCGAGTCGCCCTCGTCACCGATGGTCTGGTCGAGCGAGATGGGCTCCCGGGCGTACTGCTGGATCTCCAGCACCTTCTCCGGGGTGATGTCCATCTCCTTGGCGAGCTCCTCCGGGGTGGGCTCGCGGCCCAGATCCTGGAGCAGCTCACGCTGGATACGGCCGAGCTTGTTGATGACCTCGACCATGTGCACCGGGATACGGATGGTGCGGGCCTGGTCGGCCATCGCGCGGGTGATGGCCTGGCGGATCCACCAGGTGGCGTACGTGGAGAACTTGTAGCCCTTGGTGTAGTCGAACTTCTCGACCGCGCGGATCAGGCCGAGGTTGCCCTCCTGGATGAGATCCAGGAACGCCATGCCGCGTCCCGTGTAGCGCTTGGCGAGGGAGACGACCAGACGGAGGTTGGCCTCGAGCAAGTGGTTCTTGGCGCGCACGCCGTCCCGCTCGATCCACTTGTAGTCGCGACGCTGGGCCGTGGTGAGCTTCTCGCCACGCTCGGCGACCTGCGCCATGAACCAGGTCGAGTAGAGACCGGCCTCGATGCGCTTGGCGAGCTCGACCTCTTCCTCGGCGTTGAGGAGGGCGACCTTGCCGATCTGCTTGAGGTAGGCACGGACCGAGTCCGCGGACGCGGTGAGCTCGGCGTCCTTGCGGGCCTGCCGCAGCGCCTCCGACTCCTCCTCGTCCCAGACGAAGTCCCCGGAGGCCTTGTCCTTCGCGGACGGCTCCTCCTTGGTCTCCTCGTCGGCTTCCTCGTCATCCTCGACGTCCTCGACCTCGACGTCCTCCAGCTCGGCGGTGTCCGGCTCGGCGTCCAACGCCTCGGGGGCCTCGTCGGTCTGGTCCTCATCGGACTCGGGCGTCGCCGCGGCGGTGGCCTTTTTGGCTGCCGTCTTCTTGGCGGCGGTCTTCTTCGCAGCCGTCTTCTTGGCCGCCGTCTTCTTGGCGGGAGCCTTCTTCGCGGCGGTCTTCTTGGCCGCCGTCTTCTTGGCGGGGGCCTTCTTGGCCGCGGTCTTCTTGGCGGGGGCCGCGCCCGTGACCTCGGTGCCTGACGGATCGCCGCTCTCGGCGGGATCCGAACTGGTGGTCTTCGTGGCTGCCACAAACGCCCCTTCACAACCGGTTACTCGATGGGAATCGGGGAACGGTGCCGCGTTTTCTGCAGACACTCGAGCCGTCCGCCATGCGGTACCGGGCCCGTCCCCGGCCGGTAGCTGATCCCGGCCTGCGCCATTGTAACGAGGAACCGGCCTGGAGGTCGCATCCGGCGGGGTTAACCGAGAGTTAACCGCGTCAGTTATCGGAAACGCCCAGGGTTTGTCCGAGGTCTACGGCGCCGTCATGTGCTGCCGCATACAGCGCCGCACCGATGATTCCGGCGTCGTTGAGACGGACCGCCGCGCGCACGGGCGTCCGGTTCTCGAGCAGGGGAAACCACTCGTCCGCGGCCTCGCTCACACCGCCGCCCAAGACGAACGCGCGCGGCCACAGCAGGTCCTCGATCGAGCGCAGGACGTTGGAGACATGGGGGGCCCACTCGTCGAACGACAGATCGTCGCGCGCCCGCACCATCGCGGAGGCCAGGTGCTCCGCCTCGTCGAATCCCCGCCCTGCGATGTCGTCGACGAAGAGGTGACCGAACTCGGTGTTGGGGATGAGCTGACCGTTCAGGATCAGCGCGGAACCGATCCCGGTGCCGAAGGTCAGGAGGATCACCAGTCCCTCGACGCCCCCGCCGGCGCCGTAGTGCACCTCGGTCAGGCCCGCCGCGTCCGCGTCGTTGAGCATGACGACCGTGCGACCGGGCAGGTGTCGGTCGAACAGGTCCACCACGTCGCACCCGATCCACGATTCGTCGATGTTGTGCGCGATCCGTGCGGTGCCCTCGTGGATGACCGTCGGGATGGCCACGCCCACCGGGCCGTCCCACCCGACCTCGTCGATCATCTCCCGGATGGTCTCGGCGATCGCGTCGGGCGTGGCGGGCTGCGGGGTCGGTCGGATGAGCCGCTCGTCGAGCAGCTCACCGTCGGCGAGGTCCACGCGGCCGATCTTGATCCCCGTGCCGCCGACGTCCACCCCCAGTCCGACGAGCGCGGTTCCGGAGGGGTCAGTGGTGGTGCTGGCCAATGGGTGCTCCCGGGGACGGGCCGCGGCAGGCGGCGTGGGTGAGGTTCGCGTCACGGTTGGAAAGGAGCCCCGCGGGACGGGGCAGTATGGGCTGTGGTGACCCGCCCGCAAGGGTATCCGCGCCACGCGCCTCACGGCGCGATAAGGCCACGCGCCTGACGGCGCAAGATCAAATCGCGACGACGACGAGAGCAGGGATCGCATGAACGGAAACACGGCATCGGCCAGGGAGAACGAGTCCGGCCCGGAGTTCATCGACGGTCTGCGGGCGCTCGCCGTCCATCTCGCGACCTCGGGCGGCGAGGTGGCCCGGCGGATGCTTGCCGAGCTTGACGGGCAGGGGCCCGGGGCGCAGACCAAGAGTTCGGTCACCGACCCGGTGACGGTCATCGACACCGCGGTGGAGGAGCACCTGCGCCGGGGGATCGCCGCGGCCCGGCCCGGGGACGGCGTACTGGGGGAGGAGGCCGGCGAGACCCGGGGCACGGGAGGCGGTACCCGGGTCCGGTGGGTTGTCGACCCCGTGGACGGGACGGTGAACCTGCTCTATGGAATTCCGTTCACGGCCGTCTCGGTGGCGGCTGAAGTCGACGGTGTCGTCGTCGTCGGAGCGGTTCACAACATCGTCACCCACGAGACCTGGACGGCCGCGCGCGACCGTGGGGCCACCCTGCGGGCCCCGGAGCGGGACGTGGTCCCGCTCGGCGTCTCCGACTGCGTCGACCTGTCCCTCGCCCTGGTCGGCACCGGGTTCTCCTACGACGCCTCGGTGCGCTCCGAGCAGGGCGCGGTGGTCGCGGCGTTGCTCCCGCGCGTCCGCGACATCCGGCGGTGCGGTTCCGCGGCGTTGGACCTGTGCATGCTCGCCACCGGCCGCCTCGATGCGTACTTCGAACGGTGCCTCAAGCCGTGGGACCACGCGGCCGGGGCGCTCATCGCGGCCGAGGCGGGCGCGATCGTCACCACCTCGGACGACGACGCGGTGCCCACGGTCGCCGCGGGCCCCGGCGTCTCCGAGGCGTTCCGTCAGGCCCTGCGGGAGTGCGGGGCCCTCTAGCTCCGGACCTGCCGGCGGGCTCTACCGGTGTCGTGTGCTCTACCGGTGTTGCGTTCGAGTTAGCAGCTGACCGCGCGCGCGGCCTCGAGCTCGCTGGAGATCGGCTGGCGACCCACCTTCAGCTCGTCCAGCGCGCCGACCGACGACACCGAATCCGACAGCCTGGAGAACGTGGTGCCCAGGACGAGGTCGACGCTCTCATCCTCGCGGCCGTCGGTCACCAGCTGCATGCACGGGGCGGCGAGGGACAGTGACCGGGCGCTGGCCTCGCCTGCTTCGCCGTACCGGATCTGGCCGTGGCACTCGAGCGCCTGGCCGTAGATCGGGTCGTTGCCGGTCGCGTCCGAGCCCGCGGGCTGGAATCCGCGCTCGGCCAGTTGCGCGGCCACAGCGCCCGCCTGGCCGCTCTGTCCGTTGGCGTTGAGCACCCTCACGCGGGTGGTGTCCAGGACCGCCGGCTCCACGTCGTCGAGCGCGTCGACCTGCTGATCCTGCAGTCCCGCCTGCTCGGCGACCTCCGGAATCGGGCACGCCACGGCCTGGGTCGCGGCGTCGTCCCCTCGGAGCGCCAACACCCACACGGCGGCCCCGAGAACCAGGACCGCGACCACGAACAGCACATACGGCGTGCGCAGACGTCCGACCCCCCGGGCGGGGGTCGGGCTCGGAGTGGTCTGGGTGCTGAGGTGCGCGACCATCGACGGCCTTCCTGCAGGTAAGCGAGTGCACGGCCCGTTCGAGCCCTGTGGCAACACTGTAGAGGTCCCCGCGGTGGGACCGTCGCCGGGACACGGACGAATCGGCGGATGAAATTCCGTGTGGATTCCGTTACTATGCGTGCGCCGGTCGCACCACGACCGATGCGCGAACCCTCGACCCGGACCCCGCAGAAAAGAGACTCATGGCAACCGACTACGACGCACCCCGCCGGACAGAGGCGGACGAGCTCGCCGGCGATTCGCTGGAAGAGCTCAAAGCCCGACGTGCTGAGGGTGCCACCGGCGAGGTCGACGTGGACGAGACGGACACCGCCGAATCCTACGAACTCCCGGGCGCGGACCTGTCCGGTGAAGAGCTGACGGTACGAGTCGTGCCGGAGCAGGACAACGAGTTCACCTGCGGCGAGTGCTTTCTCGTGCACCACCGCAGCCGCTTCGCCGAAGAGCGCGACGGTCTGTCGATTTGCGTGGACTGCGCGGGTTGACGCCGGGCGCCACAGCCCCCGAGATGGGCGGCTGTGGCGGTGGCAGGTGGCCGCGCTGAGTGGCCTCGCGGCGGTTGGCCGAGGATCATCGGTCAGCCGCCGCAGTTGTCAGTACCGGGCTGCCGTCCGTTCGGGGTCCCGGGATCGACGTCGGGGAATCAGCAGTAGTGATTGTCCGGAAGCGCGGCGGCCAACCCCTCGGGATCGCGGGTGCTGATGAGCCAGTACGGGGTCGGATCCAGCGGGTCGTCCAGGACGACGATCACCATGGTGGGGATGTACCCGCGGTGGACCACGAAGGCCTCCGGATCCAGCTGCCGGCCCATCGCCGCCTGCTTGGCCGATGCCGGGACCACCGCCGTCCTCGAGATGGCGTCGAACGGCAGACGTGCCCGGCCCGCATACAGGGTTCCGCCACCCTGGCCGTCGGACTCGACCTCGACCTTCTCGCGGCTGACCGTGACGAACAGCCACGCGAACAGGGCCGGGAGGACCACGATCAGGATCCACATCCACCAGCGAGCGCCGATGGTGACAGCCAGTACCACCGCCACCACGGTGATCGCGATCAGCAGCAGCCACCACCACACGGGAACCCGGAGAGATTCCGAGTGAACCGGACGTGGAGCGCGATCGCGGGGTGGGCGGAGATCTTCTTCGGTCACGCCAGACAGACTATCTACCATCCGGGTCTGAGCCGGTAGGAGGGCATGAACACCATGGACAACAGTCACGACGCGAGCGGATCGACCCCGGTGCTGCGATTGCAGCGACTGGACGCCGACCTGCCTCTGCCTGTCCGGGCACATCCGACCGATGCGGGCATCGATCTCCACGCAGCACACGACTGCAACCTCGCCCCGGGGCATCGCATGCTTGTGGGGACCGGGGTGGCGATCACCTTGCCCGCCGGCTTCGTCGGACTTGTGCACCCCCGGTCAGGTCTGGCCGCGCGTGCCGGACTGTCGATCGTCAATGCACCGGGCACGGTCGACGCGGCCTACCGAGGTGAGATCAAGGTCAATCTCATCAACCTCGATCCGACCGATACGGTCCACATCGCGCGCGGTGACCGGATCGCTCAGCTCCTCATCCAGCGTGTCGAGCTGTGGGATGTGGCGGAGGTCGAGGAACTGGACCAGACCGATCGCGGCACGGGAGGTCACGGATCCACCGGCGGACACGCCCGCCTGACCTGACCGGGGTCGGCGACGTTGGGTAGCGTCGTCCCAGACGGTCCTGTCCGGGGCCGGGGCGCACGGGGAGAGGATTTCCACCATGTTCGGACGTAAGAAGGCGGCGACCGAGGCCCGCGACGCCGCAGCGCAGGCTTCTGCAGAGGCCACCCCTCCCGCGGAAGGGCCGCACGACCGTTCGGTGGTCCCGGACGTGCGTGAATACTTCTCCGACCTCGGATACGGGCACATCGATCTGGGTTCACTTGTGATCGGCGTACCGCAGGGGCGCGATCTGAACGTTGCGTTGGATCCCAAGGGCCAGCCCGAGTTCCACGTCGTCACTCAGGTGTCCAGGGTGATTCCTCGGGCATTTGCCGCCCCGAAGACCCCCGGACAGTGGCGCACGATGGTCACCGACATGCGCGAACAGCTCGAAAAGCAGGGCGCGGACGTGTCCGTCGTGGACGGGCCGTGGGGGCGGGAACTGGTGGCTGAACTTCCCGGCGCGGTGTTCCGTGCCATCGGTATGGACGGACACCGCTGGACGGCCGAGATCCGCGTCATGGCCACCCCGGATAACGCGGACGCGGCCGCCGAAGAGGGGCGTGAAGTCTTCCGTCACCTCATCATCAACCGCGGCGACGGCCCGATGCCGGCGAAGGAGCAGCTCGCGCTGACCATCCCGGACGAGATCCAGGCGGCGTTGACCCAGGCTCGCCAGCAGGTCGCGGCCCAGCAGCAGGCGCAGGCATACCAACAGCAGATGGCGGCCGGTGGGGCACAGCAACCGGCTCAGGGCTCCGCCTCGGCAGGTGCGGCCGCCCAGCAGGCGCAGGCTCAGGCCGCGGCGGCACAAGCCCAGCAGGTGCAGCAAGCCCAGCAGGCTCAGGGCGGATCGACTCCGGCGCAGCCAGCACAGCAGCCAGCTGCACCTCGCCGCGATGCCAGCGCAATGGACCGACTGCGCGAGGACGACGACTTGTGATCCTTCCCCGGGTCCCGAAAAGCTGATGTCTCCGCTGTCCCGGGCGTTGAGACGAATATCGTCACGCCTGACCGATCCCGTCGAGGTTCTCGACGCCGAGGAACTGGCCGACCGGATCGCCGGCTCCGGTGCCCGGTGCGTCGTTGACGTTGACAGGGGAGACCGGGCCACTTTGACCGGGCGTATCCGTACTGTTGTGACCGGTCGAGGTGACGACCATCTCGGGGTCACCGCCGAGGTATTCGACGGCACCGGAGCCATCGAGGTCTGTTGGTTGGGCCGCGGATCGATTCCTGGCATTGATACCGGCCGATATATTCGCGTCGAAGGCCGCGTCGGGATCCGACACGGCCGCAAGATCATGTTCAACCCGCGCTATGAGCTGCTCATCGGCCAGCCGGGTCGCACTGGTGGAGGAAATACATGAGCGAGCCTGAACAGCAGACGGGCGAGACTCCTGCCCGTCGACCGGCATTCGGCGACCCCGACGCGTCATTGATCGAGCAGATGGGTGGCATTCGGGGGCTGGTGTTCTCGTCGATCCCCATCCTCACGTTCGTCCCCGTCAATTCGTTCTGGGGACTGGACGCTGCTATCTGGGCGGCGCTGGGCGTGGCCGTGGCAATGCTGGCTTGGTCGTTGGCCCGCCGACAGAATCCGCAACCAGCCATCTCCGGATTCATCGGCGTCGCGATCTGTGTGTTCATCGCCTGGCGGACTGGTGATGCGAAGGGCTATTTCCTCTACGGGATCATCACCCAAGCCGTCTATGGTGCAGTGTTCTTGATCTCTGCGCTGGTCAGATGGCCCCTGGTCGGAGTCATCTGGTCATTCCTCGACAAGAGGGGAATGGCCTGGCGCAAGAATCGTCAGGCACGGAAGTGGTACGCGGTAGCTACATGGGCCTGGGCCGCCTTGTTCGCCATTCGAGCGGTCCTGCAGTACGCGCTGTATCTCAACGATGAGGTCACGTGGCTGGGAGCTGCCCGCATTGGGATGGGATGGCCGCTGGCGTTGGTGGCATTCCTCGTGACCGTGTGGGCCGTGCGCCGTGCGATGGAACTTGACGAGCCCATGAGGCCAGTTGACGGCGAGACCCAGCAGGTCGCCCGGGACGCAGAAGCTGTTGGAGCGGAGGCAGCCACGGGCGATGGTGGCGCGGGAGAGTCTGGCGCTAGTCCGCGACCTTCCATGGCGGACGATGCGTCGCTCGATGATGGCAAAGGCTAGGTCGCCGCGACCTGTTTTTTAGCCGAGCGAGACAAGCCCCGGTGACCAGTGTTGGTCGCCGGGGCTTGTTCGTATTTTCCACTTCAACCTGAGGAGTCAGGAGTGTTCAGGCCGCGGCTTTCTCGGCTCGTGAGAAATCGCTCGGGCCCGTGATGGTGCGGTAGGCCACCGTTGAGGCAAGCATGACGATCGGCATCGCGACCAGAAGTCCGACGAACAGCGCGATGAAGCCGACGATGATGATCAGAACGTTCAACAGGGCCAGGACGAAGAGGTTTCCACCGTCGGACTTGATGGCGTTGAAGCTCGACTTGAGTGCGTCGATCGCATTCATATTGCGGTCGATCACGAAGTGAAGCGTCCAGTAGAGGAAGAACATCACGACAAGACCCGGGATGACCAGAAGGAACATGCCGATAAAGGTGGCGATGCCGATGATGACGGACGCCAGGACAAATGCGCCGAAATTCGTCAATTTGAAGAAGTCGGCGATCTCTGGCTTGTGCCCGTCAACCTCGAGCAGTGCACCTCGGATCAAGAACGCCTGGAATACGAAACTAACGGCAATGGACAACAGGGAGCCCAGGAAAGCAACGCCGAGCATGTCCGACTGGGAGATGAAACTGGCAATCCCGTTGGCGACGAACATCGCAATGGCAAGAACAATCCAGGGCACCGGATTGTTCTTGAACAGATTCCACGCAGTGGAGATCACGTTAGGCGCGTCGATCTTTCCGGCGGTCACCACGGCGCCCGCGGCACCTGCCCCCCCGAAGCTGTCGCCGTAGTTCCCGCCGGGATAGGACTCTTGTCCGGGCTGGCCGTAGCCGCCACCGGGGAAGGGCTGCTGTCCGGGCTGGCCGTAGCCGCCGCCCGGGAAGGGCTCTTGCCCTGGTTGCCCATAGCTGCCACCGGGGTAGGACTGCTGTCCGGGCTGGCCGTAGCCGCCACCGGGGTAGGGCTGCTGTCCGGGCTGGCCGTAGCTGCCGCTGTCCGGGTAAGACTCCTGGCCCGGCTGGCCGTAATCGCTGCTGCCCGGGTCGGATTGCTGTCCGGGCTGGCCGTAGCCTCCGCCGGGATAAGACTGCTGTCCGGGCTGCTCTGGCTGGCCGTAGCTCTGACCTGGCTGGCCATATCCCGGTTGACCATTGTCCTGGCCACCCTGTGGCTGCCCCCAGCCCTCGTGGTTCATCCCGGTGTTGTTCGGGTCATGGTGAGAACCGTCCCCCGTCGGTGTACCTCCGGTGGTCATGTCAGCTCCATTTCGTCAGCGAGGCCGCGGACACCTTCCGCGACACTTCTCTCGAACCTACTGCCGAAGGACGTTCTATGGGAGCCGGAACCCCGCAATGTATCCAGGTTGATGCCGGGAAGACAGGAAAAAGCCCCGCTGACTTCTGTCAGCGGGGCTTTCCCGATCACCGTTTCGGTGGAATCAGATGTTGGCGTCGATCTCGACCGCCTGAGCGACACCGGCAACGGTGGCAGCGATCTTGACTGCCTCCCATGCCTGCTCCTTGGTGAGGCCCTCCTTGCGGATAACCGCATCATGAGCGGCGGTGCAGTTCTCGCAGCCGTTGATCGTGGACACCGCCATCGACCAGAGCTCGAAGTCTGCCTTCTCAACACCGGGGTTGGCGATGATGTTCATCCGCAGGCCCATACGGACCTGGGTGTAGTCGTCGCCGAGGAACTCCTTGGCGCGGTACGACACATTGTTCATCGCCATGATTGAGGCGGCGCCCAGGGCGGCGTTGAATGCCTCGTCGGACAGATGCTGGCGAGCCTCGTCAGCGATCTCCGACAGCACGGTGGCCGAACGGGTCGCTGCGGCGGTCGCGAGGAAGGTTCCCCAGAGCTGCTGCTCGTTGAGCTCGGTGGACCGAGCGAGCGAGCTGAGGTTCAGCTTGAGATCCTTCGCAAACTCCGGGAGCCCGGACTTCAGGTTCTCGATGCTCACTTAATGCCCTCCTGCAGCATCTCCATCTTGTCGAGGTTCTTGGTGGGGTCGTTCTTCTGCCAGTTGCAGGCGCAGACCTCGGAGGACTGGAGCGCGTCCAGCACACGGAGAACCTCGTCGACGTTGCGGCCGACGGCGTCGGGGGTCACGGAGACGAACTGGATGACGTTGTCCGGGTCGACGATGAAGGTGGCGCGATCGGCCACACCATCAGCGTTCTCGACACCCAGGGCACGGATCAGCTCGTGCTTGATGTCCGACAGGAGCGGGAAGGGGACGCCCTTGAGCTCGTCGTTGGTCGCGCGCCAGTTGAAGTGCGCGAACTCGTTGTCGATGGAGCCACCGAGGACCTGCGTGTCGCGGTCCTGGAAGTCCTCGTCGAGCTTGCCGAAGGCGGCGATCTCGGTGGGGCAGACGAAGGTGAAGTCCTTCGGGTAGAAGAAGATCACGCGCCACTTGCCGGCGTAGGACTGGTTGGTGACAGTCTCGAAGTAGTCCTCGGGCTGCTGGGCGTTGACCTCGCGGAGGTCGCCACCCTTCAGGGCGGTGAGCTCAAAGTCCGGGAACTGGTCGCCAATGGTCAAAATAGCCATGTGATCCTCCTGATGATTGGGCCGCTGTGGAACGGACAAGACCCACTATGGCCCAGATCCGCCAACAGGTAAAGCCTAATGAGACAAGGATCACTCATAGAATTCGATGAATAATCGTCGACTTCATTTGAATAGTGGTTCTACACTCATTGGCATGCCCGATCACCGGTTTGTTCCAAGCGTGATGCAACTCCGAGTGTTCATCACTGTCGCCGAGCGCCTCCACTTTCGTAGCGCCGCGGAGGAACTGGGAATGAGTCAACCGTCACTGTCTCAGGCATTGGCCACCCTTGAGGAAGGTCTGGGCCTTCGTCTTGTCGAGCGTAGTACTCGGTCCGTGCTCGTGACACCCGCCGGGCGACGACTGCTGCCGTTCGCGCGCGCTGCGGTGACGGCGGTCGATGCGGTATCAGATGTGGCTGCAGGTAGTGGGGGATTGCTCTCCGGAACATTGCGAATCGGCGTCATCCCCACGGCCGCACCGTATTTGTTGCCGGGGCTGTTGCCAGCGCTCGCCGAACGCTTTCCCGATCTCAAGCCGAGGATCGTTGAGGACCAAACGGCACGACTGGTCGAGGGCCTACGAAGTGGGGTGATCGATCTGGCGATCATGGCTGTGCCGACAGACGCCTCGGGCGTCGTGTCCATCCCGCTGTACCAGGAGAAGTTCGCGCTCCTGGTGCCCGCGGGACATGACCTCGCCGGCGCGGTCAGCATTTCGCCAGAGGTTCTTGCCGATCAGCCACTCCTGCTCCTGGACGAGGGGCATTGCCTGCGGGAGCAGACGGTGGATCTGTGCCGCCGTGTATCCGTGCCGGTGCTGGGGCGGGAGGAGTCCCGGGCGGCATCGCTGACGACAGCAGTTCAGTGCGTGGCTGGTGGCCTCGGAGTGTCCATCGTTCCCCAGTCCGCAGTTGGCCCCGAGAGCCGGGACCCGGGAATCGGTGTGGCCACCTTCGCCGAACCCGCCCCGGGGCGGACGATGGGACTGTTCCTGCGGACCGCGAGCGCGGATGACGAGGCCTATGCCGAACTCGGGCGCGTGGTCACGAAGGTCGCACAAGAGGTGTTCGACGCCCAACCGGTCTGACTGTCAGGCGGACCCGACCGACGGTCGGGCGGCGTTTGCGTGTGCCGGCGTCGATTCATAGGCGAGCCGATCCATCGCGAGGAGGAGCCGTGAACGCAGAGCCTGGGTGAGGCTGATCCATCTCCGCTGGAACGCCACGAACTCGGTCCGGCCCCGCGCGGTCTCCACCGGGATCGGCGTGAGTCCCCATTCAGAGAGGTCATACGGCGACGAGCGCATGTCGACCTCGCGTGCATCGAACGCGGCCCGGAGGGCATCCAACAGCAACTCGCCGGGTGCGCCAGCTTCCATCAGGGCCGCATGTGCGTAGATGTCCATCCCCGCGTGCAAACATGCTGGCTGCTCGTGGTCGGCCTGCCCTGCGCGGGTGAGTCGCAGTTCGTTGAGAGGCTCTGCCGGTTCGGTGAAGAAGCGAAATGCATCGAAGTGCGTGCACCGGAGGCGAGAGCTCTCGACGACGTCGTCGACAACCTGTCGGGGGATCCGGAGCGGAACGTGATCATGCCTGGTCTCATCGGCGCCCGTGCGATAGAGCATTGCCCATTCGTGGAGGCCGAAGCATCCGGTCGCCCCTGCTCGCGTCGTGGTGGCCTCGACTATCTCGCGGGCTCGTCGGATTCTCGGCCCGCTTCGCGCGACGACGGATTCCGCGTCCACCATGAGCCCTCTACGCCCGTGAAGGGACGCCTGTCGGTAGTGGCGCCATTCCGTTCGCGCCTCGTGGTGGGCGTTTTCGAGAATCACGCCGGGGCCGGGATGCCAGCGACGGATGGTGCCGACACTGGTGCGGTAGTAGGTGAACAGAAAGTCCACTACGGGGTGCGGGGTCCCGCGCTGGCGGCGCTGCAGGTGGTCGGTGGTCAGCGAGTCAACGATCTCGTGGTGCCGATCCTCCCTCGACCGCCACAGGGCCTCCGGAATCAAAACAGGAGATCTGCGCACTGTTCGCGAGGGATCCAACTGTTCGGTCACGTCCGCTTTTTCCGCTTCGGTCGGTGCGGCCGGGATTGCGCCGGGCGTCGGGTGGACGCTCGCGGCGCGGGCTCCCGTTTGCGCCGTGGCGGCTGGATCCGAGGGCCGAACAGTCCCTCGAGCCGAGTATCAGAGGACGAAGCGTCGGCATCCACCTTCTCGACGGTCATGCCTGCTATCTCGGCCTGGGTGATCATCCGGCTGGCCTGGCCAGGACGCACGATGGCGGCGACGGTTCCGGCTGCCCGGCCGCCGCGCCCCGTGCGGCCGGAACGGTGCACGAGGTCGTCGATGGAATGGGGTGGCCCGACGTGGACGATGTGACCGATCGCCTCGAGGTCGAGGCCCCGGCCCGCGAGGTCGGTGGTCACGAGCACCCTGACGGATCCGCCGGCGAGTTCGGCAAAGGCGGCCGCGCGCCGGGTGGGTGAGGCTGAGCCCGACACTCCGGCGGCGGTCACGC
Organism: Dietzia aerolata; assembly: GCF_014144865.1. Lineage (GTDB taxonomy): Bacteria > Actinomycetota > Actinomycetes > Mycobacteriales > Mycobacteriaceae > Dietzia > Dietzia aerolata. Next base: position 64,872 of record NZ_JAALDM010000015.1, read on the forward strand.
CGGACTCGGCGATCGAGGTCCGGAGCGGTTCCACGGCGTCCCTGCGGGTAACGAAGAACAGGGCCCGTGTGCAGCGCGCGGCGAGCGCGGTGGCACAGCGTTCCGGGTCGTCCGCGGTGACGACGATCAGGTGGCGCGGCGACGTGGATACGTCCTGCTGCCGGATCGCCGACGGGGGATGCGGGTCACCGTCGCGTGGGGGATGCTGCACCCGGTGGATGAGAAGATCCGGACGACGACGACGAAGTTCAGACTCCACGTCGACATCTGCGGTGGCGGTGGTCGATAGCAATGTCGCAGTCTGGCAGTGATCGAGAAGGAGATCCGTCTGTTCTGTGAACGAGGCGCTCATCAACTGGTCGACCTCGTCCAGAACCACGATCCGGACATCCGACGTATCGAGATCCCCACCTCGGGCGAGGTCGACGAGCCGACCCGGTGTGCCCACGGCGATATCGACGGGGGCGACGAGCAACCGGCGATCCTTCGCCAGGGACTGGCCGCCCACGAAGGTCGCGGTGCGCAGGCCGGCACCGGCGCCGATCGCAGCGAGTACGTCCTCACTCTGAAGTGCGAGTTCCCTGGTGGGAGAGACCACGATCGCCCGCGGCCGGCCGGGAACGCTCGGTGCCCCGGCGATCCGGTGGACCACGCCGACGGCGAAGACCAGGGTCTTCCCGGAGCCGGTCGGAGCCACTGCCAGCAGATCCCGACCGTCTACGGCATCGCCCAGTGCCGCCGCCTGGATCGCGCTTGCCGTGCCCGGGACGATCCCGGACACGGCATGACGAACGGGGACCGCCACACCGAGATCGGTGAGCAGGCGATCCAGATTCGGAAGAGCGTCGCCGGTCAGGCCCGGACCTCCGAGCGATCGCCGCTCCACAGTGTGTGGAAGCTGCCGTCACGGTCGGTGCGCAGGTAGGTGTGGGCACCGAAAAAATCGCGCTGGCCCTGGATCAGGGCGGCGGGCAGCCGATCAGTGCGCAGGCCGTCGTAGTAGGCCAGTGCCGCCGAGAATCCGGGCGCGGGGATTCCAGCGGTTACCGCGGTGGTGACCACCCGTCGCCAGCTGTCCACGCAGTCGGCGAGGGCCTCGGCGAAGTAGGGCGCGGCCAGAAGCGTGGGAAGCTCCGGGTTCTGGGCGTACGCCTCGCGGATGTGATTGAGGAACTTGGCGCGGATGATGCAGCCGCCCCGCCAGATCGTGGCGAGATCGCCCCGCGCGATGTCCCAGCCGTGCTCGGTGCTCGCAGCAGTGATCTGGTCAAAGCCCTGGGCGTAGGCGATGATCTTCGAGGCGTACAGCGCCTTGCGCACGTCCTCGACGAACTCAGCACCGGCCTCCGACGGCGTGGACACCGTGCCCGAGGGGAGCGACTTACCGGCTTCGCGCTGTGGAACGGAGCTCGACAGTGCCCGTGCGAAGACAGCCTCGGCGATTCCGGTGACCGGAACTCCGAGGTCGAGGGCGGACTTGACCGTCCAGCGTCCGGTGCCCTTCTGACCCGCGCGGTCCACGATCACATCGACCAGCGGGCCGCCGGTGTCCGCATCGACCTGCGCGAGAACCTCCGCCGTGATCTCGATGAGGTAGGAGTCCAACTCGCCGGTGTTCCAGTCGCGGAACACCTCGGCCATGGGGCCGGGCTCGATTCCGGCGACTCCCCGGAGCAGGTGATAGGCCTCGCCGATCAGCTGCATGTCCGAGTACTCGATGCCGTTGTGGACCATCTTCACGAAATGGCCCGAGCCGTCGTCCCCGATGTGCGTGCAGCAGGGGGTGCCGTCGACCTTCGCGGAGATCGATTCGAGCATCGGCCCCACGACCTCGTAGCTCGACGCAGGGCCGCCGGGCATGATCGACGGCCCCTCGAGTGCGCCTTCCTCGCCGCCGGAGATGCCGGCGCCGATGAAGCGGATGCCGCGCTCGGCCATGGCCTTTTCGCGGCGAATCGTGTCGGTGTAGAGCGCATTGCCGCCGTCGATGATGATGTCGCCCTCGTCGAAGACGTCCGCGAGCGCGTCGATCACGGCATCGGTGGGGGCTCCGGCCTGCACCATCACCAGGGCTCGACGGGGGGAGTTCAGCGCGGCCGCGAACTCTGCGATCGACTCGGTGCGCACAAAGTCGCCGTCGGACCCGTGTTCGTTCAGCAGGGCATCGGTCTTGCCGGTCGAACGATTGTGGACGGCAACCGTATAGCCACGGCGAGCGAAGTTTCGGGCGATATTGGAGCCCATCACGGCGAGTCCGGTGACTCCGATATCGGCGGTTCCGGTGATGTCGGTCGCGGTCTGCGCGTCCTCGCGCTCAGTACTCATGAACTTCAGGGTAGACGACGTCATGCGGCACTGCGGACCTGCACCGATACCCATTCTGGGAAGGAGGTCATCCTGAGAGAAAACTATGAGATAGCTGACTGATCACCGTTGCACCCAGTGCAGACTTTGGCCAAATACTCGAAAATTCCTTGGAGATGACTGGTGATCTGTTGTAACACTTAGTACTGGGTTCGGTGACGGGCACCACTGCGGGACGGGGGGAACGGACCGCGCGGTGCTCATCTCCGAGGGGAAACCGGACCTTTTCATATGGGGATTCACACAGGGGGAAAGACCAGATATGACCAGCTCCATCCTGCCTGAGCAGATGGTCGGTATGCGCACGGTGTTCGAGGACACGACCGAGATTCTCGGTACGTTCCGGGCCGGATATCCGAAGTTCTATTCCATGGCGGATCTGGGCACTCAGTCCCGTCGCCGTTGGGTACGGCTCGAGGAAGCGGTGGACGGGGGACGTGTGGAACTCATGTTCCGCAACTACTTCGCCGATTCCGGTGACATGCGTTTCGCGACCTACCTCGTGGCAGAAGCGTTCACTCACGGGGTGCTCGGCCGGGCCGTCGCCAGCTTCGTCACGCTCGGCCGCGTCTGGGATACGGGCTCGGAGAACATGGCCGTGCGAACCGATATCGAAGGTGGACTGGACTGGGCGGGCGTGCGAGACACGACGCTGCGCGTCCTTCCGGACGATCAATGTGCTGGCTCGCCGGGGACCGTCGTCCTGCCGTGCGAGCAGGCCCTGGCCCAGTGGTTGGCCTGCCGGGCGCGGGGCACTCTGACCGAGGTGTTCGCCGGCCTGTCCGAGGTCAGTAGCTGCAGCCAGGACACTCTGTGGTCAATGGCCGGGGAGAGCGTCCTCGGTGCTGCGACCATCGTCCCGACCTTCGCTGGCACCAGCCCGGAGACGGGTTACCGACGTGGGCAGCTCGTTCTGCAGGCGCTGCACGATTCGGGGCTGGCGGTGCGCAAGCGTAGCGGCCTTCCCCGCACCCCGGGCGCCGGGCCGATCCCCGTGCGTGACCGTGGATGGCGCTCAGTTCGCTGACACCGGGGGAGGGCCGGATGCATCCAGCCGGTATGGCCGCGATCTGCCACCCGTACGGGTAGCCTCTGGACGGTCGCCCGGTTTCTCCGGGCCTGATGGGGGCCCGCTGCTGCCGGGCCTGGAGAAGAGGTCTGATGTCCGCGTCCGGTAACGAGTTCCTTGACAGGGTCCGCGAGCACGAAGCTGTGGGTTTCGGCGGCGTGGTGGGCATGAAGTATCTCGAGGTCACTCCGGACAAGGTCGTCGTCGAGGTACCTGTTGGCCCGCATCTCCACCAACCTCACGGGATCGTCCACGGCGGTGTGTACTGCGCGATCGCTGAGACGGTCGCGAGTGTGGCCGGCTCGGTCTGGGTTGGTGGAGAAGGACGGGTCGTCGGGGTGAACAACTCGACTGATTTCCTCCGTGCCGTCACCGAGGGCACGCTCACCGCGACCGGGACGCCCGTGCACAGAGGACGCTCTCAGCAGCTCTGGCGGGTGGAGATCGCGGACGACGATGAGCGGGTCGTCGCGGTCGGCCAGGTGCGACTGGCGAACCTGCAGTAGCGACACGGGCCTCGAAAGCGGGCCCGTGACAGAGATATGTGAACGCCCGGCGGAATGTACGTTCCGCCGGGTGTTCTCAGCTCGTGTGCCGGGCGCGTGGCCGACTCTCCGGACGCCCCGGGCCAGCCTGGGGCGTCCGAGTGCGGCCTAGCGTACGGATTCGGTATTGCGTCCGGCGGTGTCGGCGGATGCGTCAGATTCTGCCGATGTCCCGTTTCGGCGGGCTTCCTCGGCGGTGCGCACCGCGGCGGCTTCGTCGGCGGCGACACGCTCGATCGCCTGACGGGCATATACCCACTGCTTGGTGGAGGTCAGCTGCGAGCGGTGGTCGCCGCCCATGTGCATGCCCCACGAGAACATCGTCGTGACCCGGTTCTTGAAGCCGATCAGGTAGGCGAGATGGACGATCAGCCACATGACCCAGGCGATGAAACCGGAGATCTCGATCCGGCCCATCTTCACGACGGCGCTGTACCGCGACACAGTGGCCATCGATCCCTTGTCGAAGTACTTGAAGGGGGGCCTCTGGGCAGGTGACTTGCCCTTCTCGACCTCATTGATGATCTGCTTGGCGGCGTACTTTCCGCCCTGGATCGCGACCTGGGCGACACCCGGGAGATTGTCCAAGCTCATCATGTCGCCCACGACGAAGATCTCAGAATGCCCGGGCAGCGACAGGTCCTTGTTGACGAGAACACGTCCAGCCCGGTCGATCTCGGCGTCGGTCTGCTCGGCGAGCATCTTGCCCAGCGGACTCGCCTGAACGCCGGCTGACCAGATCTTGCAGGAGGCGTCGATACGGCGCACCGAGCCGTCGGGATCCTTGACCTCGATACCGTGATAATCGACGTCCGTCACCATCGCATTGAGCTGGATCTCCACGCCCATCTTCTCGAGACGGGCGCGTGCGGCGTTGCCGAGCTTGTTGCCGAAGGGCGGAAGGACGGCTGGCGCGGCGTCGAGCAGGATGACCCGGGCAGAGGCGGGATCAATGCGGCGGAAGCTGTCCTTGAGGGTGTGCTGAGCCAGCTCGGCCACCTGACCGGCCATCTCCACACCGGTGGGGCCCGCACCGACGATGATGAAGGTGAGCAGCCGACGACGCTCCTCCTCGTCGTCGATGACCTCGGCCTGCTCGAAACAGCCCAGGATTCGGCTACGGAGCTCGAGCGCGTCGTCGACCGTCTTCATGCCCGGCGCCCAACGCTCGAAATGATCATTGCCGAAGTAGGACTGGTTGGCTCCTGCGGCCACGATCAGGCTGTCGTACTCCAGATCAAACGCGATGTGTCCGGCGGTGGCGTGCACCCGCTTGTCCGTGACGTCGATCTTGTTCACGTCGCCCAGAACGACCGACGCATTCTCCTGGTCACGCAAGATCAGACGCGTTGGTGGGGCGATCTCACCAACCGACAGGATCCCGGTGGCCACCTGGTACAGCAGCGGCTGGAAGAGGTGGTGTCCGGTCCTGGCGATCAGCGTCACGTCGACGTCGGCCTTTTCCAGGTGCTGGGCGGCGAACAGGCCGCCGAAGCCGGAGCCGATGATGACGACACGGTGCCGACGGGGCACCGGTGTGGCGGCGGTGTCCTGAACAGATGCGGGCTCGGTCATGGTGGCTCCTGAGAGGCTGAATGGAAGTCGGGGCGCGATGGCCTCATCGGTGTTTATAGCCCGGCAATTTCGTGCGAGGGCACGGCTTCCAAGGATAGTGGTCGGGCGCACAGCGTGCACGCGAGGCCACGACTAGCAGGTGCAGGTGCCCCCGTCGTGTAGCCCTGCCACACCCGTCGAGTGTAGGCCGTCGACTTGGTCCGCCGCGCCTGCCGTGTTCAGCCCGTCGGTGGCGGTACCGTCCTGGGGCAGATGAGCCCAGTGAGGAGGGACCTGGTGGTCAGAGTTGAGCCACAACCCGTCGACCTGGAGCGCTGGCCGGCCCTGGCCGCACCTGCCGGACTCGGTGGGGCAGCCGCCGGACTCGTCGCCCAGGCCCTGCGCCGGGCGGCGCGGGACCTCGGGATCAGGATCGACTATCCGGATGCGTCGGCAGCGGGCGACTATGACGCTGACGTTCGGGTGGTGCTGCGTGAGCCGGAAAACTTTTGGGCGCGGCTGGTTGCCGATGGTGTCGTGGGTCTCGGCGAGTCTTTCATGGCGGGTGAATGGGCCACATCGGACCTCAGCGGGGCCATCACGGTGCTCGCGCCGTGGATCGCAACGAATCCGGATTGCGCGGATCCGGGGGAGCGGGCGTTCGGGCGCGACGGTCGGGGAGGCCGTGAGAGCAGGACCGGCTCCATAGGGGGACGGCGACGCGGCCGATCTTCATCGGTGTCACTGGAGGACTCGGTTCCCGGAGCGTTGACCTCGTTGTACGCCGACGAGACCATGTCCACCTCGGGTGCGGTCTTTGCCTCCGGGCCCCGGACGCGGACGCGGCTCGATGACGGCACGGACGTCGTCCACCTCGAGGCGCCGTCCCCGTCGCCTCGGCGCACGGATCTCGGGGATGCCCAGCGGCGATCTGCGGATATGTTGCTGACGCTGGCAGGGGTCGGGGAGGACGCCCGCGTGGTGGTCGCGACTCCGGGCTGGGGCGAGTTGCCCATGCGCGCCGCAGAGCGTGGCGCACTCGTGCGGACGATGACGGAATCCACCGAACGCCTCGCGGCCCTGGGTGCTCGGTTCGCCGCGGCCGGGCTCGCTGACACCGTCTCGCTTTTCCTCGGTGACGCGTCCGAAGTCGCGGGTGACGCCGATGCGGTGGTCGCCGTGGACCCGGGGGTAGATGCCGGGCTGGCCGGGATCGGCGAGGTGGTGCAGACCGCCGATCGACTACTGGTGTCCGGGGGCAGGCTCGCCATCCACACGGTGGTCTGCCCTGAGCGTCCGGAGCGCGCGGTGGTGGAGCTGGCGGCATGGGGGTCAAAGTACGTATCGGAAGCGGGGCCCGCCCCGTCGTGGTTCGACATCACAGATCTGATCGAGAAGTCGCCACGTCTGAAACTGCTCGGCCGGATCGAGGCCACCGCCCATCACGCGGACACGGTTCGCCTCTGGTCGGAGTCGTTCGCCCTCAAGGGCCGGGATGCAGCCGCGCTCGGATTCGACGCGGTCTATCGCAGGATGTGGGCGTTCCACCTGGCGGCGATGGAGGCTGGCCTTCGGACGGGCTGGGTTGAATCGGTCCAGATTCTGGCCCGGGCCTGAAGCTCTTCGGTCCGGGGTGCCTGTCCGGGAATCCGCCCGGGGACACCTGATCGGCGACAACCGCAGGCCGTACCGACATAATCTCCGACCATGACCAACATTTTCACCCCGGTCGCGATCTGGATCGGTCGACAGGACGCGACCCGCGAGAACTCCACCCTCGTGGTCGGACTCGACACCTGGCTATCCCGTGTCACCCGGGGACGGGTGCCGCTGCTCCGCGTGGCCGGGCTGCCCACGTTGACGCTTCACGTGCCCGGCCGTAAGACCGGGGCCATGCGGAATACGCCCCTGCTGTGCGCCTCGTGGAACAACGGGCTGATCATCATCGGGTCGAACTGGGGTGGGGAGAAGATGCCGGCGTGGGTGTACAACCTCCGTGCCGCCTCCGAAGGCCAGGTCGAGATGAGCGTGTACGGCGCGCGACTGCCCGTCGATGTCCGCGAGCTCTCCGGCTTGGACCGCGACGACGCCTGGGCGGCAGCGCTCCGGGTCTGGCCGAACTATGACATCTATGCCGGTCGCACTGACCGCACACTTCCGGTCTTCCACCTCACCCCGCGGCTGTAGCCGGTAGCTCACCCCGGCCTGACCCGCAGGCCGTCCGACGCGCAGGCCCGCTCAGGGCCGCCGCGCCACCATGTTCATCGCGGTGGCGGTGAGGATCGGGTCGCCGTCCTGGTTGACCAGCGTGACGTCGGTGGTGAGGATCCCGCGGTCCGGCTTGGTCCGCGACGGGCGCACGCCGGTGGTCTCGCAGATGAGGGTGAGGCGATCGTCGGGCCGCAGCGGACGGACCCACCGGAGCTCGTCGATGCCGGGGGAGGCCAGGCTCGCGACGCTGGTGAGGTAATTGTCCGCGAACAGTCGCATCATCAACGCCGCGGTCTGCCACCCGCTGGCGATTAGCCCGCCGAACGGGCCTGCCGCCGCGGCCTCCGGGTCCGTGTGGATGGACTGCGGATCGTAGCGACGCGCGAACTCCATGATCTCGTCGGCGTTGACCGACTCCTCGCCGAAGCTGTAGCGGGCCCCCTCGGTGTAGTCCTCGAGGTACCGGTCGTCGATCGGGGTGGTGAACTCGTCGTAGGTCTGGTTCTGCACTGGGGTCTCCATCCGACTGTGTAGGCTTTCCAGTTAATCACCATTCACCGGTTGGAGGTCGGCGATGGCCTATTTCGAGCGACTCGGTCCGGACACGTACCGGCCCACCGAGCACGTCAGCGGCGCCTGGGACATCACCACCCAGCACATCGGGCCCGCCCTGGGCCTGCTCGTACACCAGATCCAGCAGGACCTCGCCGCCCGCCGAGATGATCCCATGGTCATCTCGCGGCTGGGATACGAACTGCTGGGTGTGGTCCCGATGGACGTCGTGGACACGACCGTCGAGGTGATCCGCCCGGGACGGACGATCGAGCTGGTGGAAGCCACCTACGGTCACGGTGAGCGCACGGGGATCCGCGTCCGCGCCTGGCTCCAACAGCCCCGGGAGACCGGGCGGATCGCCGGCGTGGGCCTGGAGGGCATCCCGCGGCCCGAGGAGATGCCGGAATGGGACCCCACCACGCTCTGGGACGGCGGCTACCTGGCCTCCGCTCAGGTCCGGCGCACCGAGATCGCCACCGGTCACTCCGAGTACTGGGTACGCACCGACGTGCCGCTGCTCGGGGACGAGCCGGTGAGCGACCTCGCGCGGGCCGCCGCGCTGTTCGACATCGCCAACGGCATGGCCGTCCGCGCCGACCCGACCCGGGTCCACTTCCCGAACATCGACCTCACGGCCCATCTCGTGCGCGAGCCCCGTGGGCCGTGGGTCGGCTTCGAGACCCGCGTGACATTCGGGCCCGGCGGGCTCGGCCTGACCTCCAGCGTGATCCACGACCTCGACGGACCCGTGGGCACAGTGGCGCAGTCATTGACCGTCCGCCCGGGCTGACACCCGACCCACACCCGCAATGCGCCCGGTTAGCGGCGTGTCTCCCGTCCGGGAGGCGCACACTGGAGGTGTGAGTCGGGTGGACCGACCGCCCGGCTTCGCTTCCGAGAGGATGGGTCAGCCATGTCCGGTGACGAGGACGGCCGTCAGGTCGCGCCGGTGGTGATCGTCGGGGCGGGTCTGGCCGGCGCCAAGAGCGCCGAGGCCCTACGGCACGAGGGGTGGCGCGCGGACATCATCCTGGTGGGGGCGGAGCGGCACCTGCCGTACGAGCGGCCACCGCTGTCCAAGGGATTCCTCGGCGGTGAG
>NZ_JAALDM010000159.1 GCF_014144865.1 Dietzia aerolata
GGGCCAGGCGGCGGGGCTGGCTCGGGCAGGCGGCGGGCGTCAGATGACGCCGAACCGGCGCGACATGGCCACCGTGCCGCGCTGGTAGCCGGACGGGAACAGCCGGACGAACGCGTCGATCACGTAGGCGTCCGGGCCGACCAGGATGCGGGCGCGCCGCCGCTCGATCCCGTCGAGGATCACGCGCGCGGCCGTCGAGGCCTCGGTGCGGGCGAACTTCTCGTCGAAGACCGTGGCGAAGTCCGCGCTGTCGAGCCCCTCGGCGGCGGTGGCGTTGCGGGCGACCGCCGTCTTGATGCCGCCCGGGTGGATGCAGCTGACGTCGACGGGGTGGCCGGCGGCGAGCATCTCCATCCGTAGAGACTCGGTGAACTGCTGCACCGCGGCCTTGGCGGCGTTGTACGAATTCTGGGTGGGCACGGACAGGAACGCGAAGACGCTGGACAGGTTCGCCAGGTGTCCGTCGCCGGACGCGATGAGGTGCGGCAGGAACTCCTTGGTGCCGTGCACCACGCCCCAGTAGTCCACGTCCATCACGCGGGCGATGTCCTTGTAGGCCGATTCCTCGACGCGGCCGGTGAACGCGATCCCGGCGTTGTTGATCACCAGGTTGACCTGGCCGAAGTGCTCGGCGACCGCTCCCGCATATTCGGCGACCATTGCCTGTTCGGTCACGTCCAGGCGCTGGGAGTGCACGTCGGTGGCGCCATCGCCTCGGGCGAGTGCGACGGTGGTCGCGAGTCCGTCGACGTCGATGTCGCTCAGCGCCAACCGGGCGCCGCGCCGGGCGGCCTCGCGCGCCAGTTCCCGCCCGATTCCGGAACCTGCTCCGGTGACGACGACGACCTTGCCGTCCATCTGCCAGCGGGAGCGGCGGCCCAGCAGCCCGCCGACCGTCTCACGAGTCTTTCCCACGATCCCGCTCATGACCGATCCTGCTGCCCGGTCGGCGATACCTGGGCCCCGGCCGGGGCGGTGGGCGCCGCCGGGGTGCGGCGGTACGCGCTCAGGTCGAACTCGCGTGTCTCCCTGCGGAAGGAGAACGTGAAGTCGGGCCACACGGCGGGCGCGTTGCCCTTGTCGTCGAGGTACCAACTGCTGCAGCCGGTGGTCCACACGGTCTCGCCGGTCGAGGCGCGCAGGTCGTCGTTGTAGGCGTCCTGGACGACTTCGCGCACGTCGACGGTCTGCAGGTTCCGCTCGCGCATCGTGCGCATGGCGTCCGCGAGGTAGTTCAGCTGCGACTCGATCATGTAGATCATCGACGAGTGTCCCAGCCCCGTCGCGGGGCCGACCAGCACGAACAGGTTGGGGTAGCCGGCCACGGTCGTGCCCTTGTACGCCTCCATGCCCTCGGTGGCCCACTTATCGGCCAGGGCCTGCCCGTCGGAGCCGCGGACCCGCTCGAAGAACGGCGAGTCGGTGACATGGAAGCCCGTGGCCACCACCAGGACGTCCGCGGGGTGCTCGGTGCCGTCGGCGGTGGTGATGCCGCCGGAGGTGACCCGCTCGATCGGCGAGGTGACCAGGTCGACGTTGTCGCGGGACAGCGCCGGGTACCAGGTGTTGGAGAGCAGGATGCGCTTGCAGCCGATCTCGAACCGCGGCATGACCTTCTCCCGCAGTGTCTTGTCCCGCACCTGTAGCGCCAGGTGCGCGCGCCCGAGGACCTTTATCGGGGCCAGCGCCGCGCGACTGCGGGTCAGACCCACCACCTGGAACTCGCGGCTCGCCCACTGCAGCGCACGCATCGCGCGCTGCAACCCGGGGATCGTCCGGTACGCCTTGCGTTCGATGGCCGGGTAGGTCCGGTCCATGCGCGGCAGAACCCACGGTGCAGTGCGCTGATAGACATCCAGGTGGGCCACGGTAGGGGCGATGGACGGCACCACCTGGATCGCCGAGGCGCCGGTGCCGATCACCGCGACGTTCTTGTCCGCCAGCATTACCGAGTGGTCCCAGCGCGCGGTGTGGAAGACCTCACCGGTGAAGTCCGCAAACCCATCGATGTCGGGGTTCTTGGGCTCGCACAGTGCGCCGACGCCCAGCACGACCACGCGGGCGTCGTAGGTGCCCTCGCTGGACTCGACGGTCCAGCGGCCGCGATCCTCGTCGTAGTCGACCGCGGTCACCTCGACGCCGAAGCGGATCTTCTCGCGCACCCCGGCCTCGGCGGTGACTCGGCGGATGTAGTCGTAGATCTCGCCCTGCGGGGAGAACGCCCGCGACCAGTCCGGGTTGGGTGCGAACGAGAACGAGTAGAGGTGTGACGGGACATCGCACGCCGCGCCCGGGTAACTGTTGTCGCGCCAGGTGCCGCCGACATCCGAGCCCCGTTCGAGCACGACGAGATCGTCGAACCCCTCCTGCGTCAGTCGGATGGCCGCGCCGAGCCCGGAGAATCCGGCGCCCACCACGAGCACATCGACGGTGTTGATCTGGTTCACGTGATCTCCCCCACGAGACGACTGCACAATTCCTCCCGGCCCGCGTGATGCATCTCGATGCACTGCGTTTCCATGCACGGAGTTTCCATGCGCAGTGCGATTTCGCACTGTGACCGGGAACAACCCCGACCTTACTCTCTAGTAAGTCCTTTCAGGGGTGAAGTGACCTGCGGCGTTAACCCTGTGCTGGTACAACCAGTGCATGGCGATCAGTGAGACCGTTGAGGTCGAGAGCAAGTTCGAGGTCGGATCCGACCACCCGGCCCCCTCGGCCGAGTCCTTCGCACCCCTCGTCGCGGACGATGCCGTGGAGCATCAACTGTCCGCTACCTACTACGACACCGCGGACCTCGCGCTCACCCGACACAAGGTGACCCTGCGCCGACGCACCGGCGGTGACGATGCGGGCTGGCACCTCAAGCTCCCCGGCCGCGAGGGCCGCATCGAGCTTCAGGCTCCGCTCGGTGATGACGTCCCGACCGAACTCGTCGAGGCCGTCGCCGGTCTGGTGCGCCGCCGTAAGTTGGCGCCCATTGCCCGGATCGACAATGACCGGCGGGTGAACCTGCTGCGCGACGCCGACGGGACGGCCGTCGTGCAGTTCTGTGACGACCGCGTGACCACCGAGTCCCTTATTCCCGGCGGCTCTGCTTCGGGATGGCGGGAGTGGGAGGCCGAACTCGTCGACCCGTCGCTGCCCAACTCCGAGGAGGCGTTGGCCGGTGTCTCGGCAGCCTGTGTCGCGGCGGGGGCGCAGGCCTCATCGTCGTCGTCGAAACTCGCCCGTGCCGTGGGCGAGGTTCCCGATCTGTGGGACCGCGGCGTCTCCCCTGTTCGCGATGCGCTGGGCGAGGACCTGAGCCAGCTCCTCGACCACGATCCGGCCGCGCGGCGCGTCACCATGGTCGGCGTGCACCAGATGCGCGTCGCCGTGCGTGGCTTGCGGAGCACAATCAGCTCGTACGCCGCCGAGCTCGCGGCCGAGACCGAGGGAACTGATCTCGACCTGGCCTCGCTGCTCGAGGAGCTCAAGGTGCTCGCCGCCGTGCTGGGCAAGGTGCGCGACATCCAGGTCGTCGACGAGCGCCTCGAGGGAATCGCCGCCGAGTACCCCGAGGACGTGGTGAGCCCGCAGACCCGGCAGCGGTTGCGCGCCGAGCTCGACTTCGAGGAGAGGCGGGCCGGCGAGCGCGTGACCGCGGCGCTGGTCTCCGACCGGTACCTCGATCTGGTGGACGCCCTGCACGAGCTGGTTCGCGTGGCCGGAACCGATCCTGATGCCAGCGACGCCGACGGCCAGCCTGCTGCGGCCGCCAAGGACAAGAAGAAGCGACGTAAGGATCAGGATGTGATCCTGCGCGGCGTCGACCGGCAGTTCGCCAAGTTCACCAAGTCCCGCACCCGGACCGAACGCGATCTCGCCCAGCTCGACCTCTCGCTGGCGCAGCGCGAGGAGCTCACCCACGTCGTGCGCAAGCGCGCCAAGGCCCTGCGGCGCAATGTGAGTTCACTGCCCGATAAGGGCGGCCTGAGTGTGGCGCCGCTGCGGACCGCGTGTCAGCGGCTGCACACCGTGCTGGGCGAGGTCCAGGACAGTGTGACGGCGCGTCAGTGGATCAGGCGCATCGCGCGGCGGGCCGAGTCGGCCGGCGAGTCGACCTTCGGGTTCGGGGTGCTCTTCGAGCACGAGCGCGGTTTCTCCGAGCGCACCCTGGACGGTTTCGAGAACGACGCGGCCACCGTCACCGCCGCGTACCGGGAGCTGTCCGAGTCGCGTCGCGCCTCACGCAAGAAGAAGAGCAAGGGCGACAAGAAGTCCCGCAAGAAGGGCTGAGTCCCAGAACTTGAGCAGGCGGCCGTCCGATGATCGGGCGGCCGCCTGTTTCTGTGTCAGTCGTCTTCGTCCTGGGCGTCCCACGCATCGTTGCGGGCCTTGGCCTTGGCCAGTGCAGCTTCGGCCTCGCCGCGGCTCGAGTACGGCCCCATCCGGTTCTCCCAGCCGGAAACTTTGCCCTGCACAGCCTCGCCAGTGGCGAGGTCGTAGTACCACTGCTCGTCGGACATGATCGAACTCCTCGGCTCCGGTCGTGATGGTGGGCTCAGCCTATCCAGCAGGTGCCATGTGGGCCCTGGATTCCGGGACTCCGCGCCAACCAATTCGAATCGACGACGACTATCCGATCGGTACGCCGACCGCGGCGCACAGCTCCACGTCGGTGATGTAGCCCTGTTCACAGCCGTATTGGGTTTGCAGCTCCCCCGACGACGGGTTCGGATCCCCATTCTCGTCATGGCCGTAGCCGCAGATGGCCGCCGGGCACGTGCCGCCATCCGCAATGGGAACACCGTCATGCTCAGGCTGCTGCTCAGCCGTGCCGAGACCGGACTGACGCTCCTGTTCCAGGTACTGGGGCCCGCCCATCTCGTAGAAGCAATAGTCGGTGCTCTTGATGGTTCCGTCCGACATACGTGAAGGCCCCGGCGTCCCCACGAGACACTCCACGACATAGGGCTCGACCGAGGTCGGTGCCGCAGCAGGAGCTGCCTCAGGTTGGGGTTCCGACGTGATGTCACTGGGTGACGTCGGTTCCGACGACGATGTTGCAGAGCTGGAGCTCGCAGATGAACTAGTCGTCGTTTCTGAACTACTCGGCTCCGACTCGACACCCTGTTCATCGGAAGCACAGCCAGCCAGAACGAGAACCGCAGAAGCCACGAAGGCCATGATGAATCGCATCGCCGAATACCTTTCACTGAAACTGCATCACCTATACCAGTGAACTCGGACAGGTTCAGCTTTCTGTGGCCTCCTACCGGAGGTGAGGGCGTCGACCATCCAACCGGAGTTACCGTCATTGGGTACCAATCGCGGTCCGCCCCCACACAGACGCCATGCACGACTTGAGTCGAGAGCTGGGTGGGAACGAGCCGGCCTGTAAGCCGGATCCTGTGCCCACCTCGAAAGAGAGGGCGACGACCATCCATCTGGGCACTCCGTCGCCGGGTACCTCAAGCGGTCCACCCGCGGACTCGGGCGAGCAGCCCTTCCATGCATCACAGCACGTCATCCGCGCAAACGCACCGCAAGCGGTGCGATCTTCAACCTTGCTCCGGGCGGGGTTTACCTAGCCACCCCGGTCACCCGGGGTGCTGGTGCGCTCTTACCGCACCGTTTCACCCTTACCGCGCCTCAATGGGCGTGGCGGTCTGTTTTCTGTGGCACTGATCCCGCGGGTCACCCCGGGTTGCCGTTAGCAACCACCCTGCTCTGTGGAGTCCGGACTTTCCTCGGGAGTACGGGCCTGTCGCCTGGTGGCGATGGTCCCCGTCCCGCGGCCGTCCGGCCGGCTCGTTCGCCCGCCAGTCTAATCCCCCGGGCCCTGCAGCCCTCAGTCGAGATGCGAGGTGTCGTTGACCAGGTGAACCGAGGCCGGCCCGTCCGGGTAGAACCGAACATCCGACACCGACGCCAGATCGAGGTGCAGCCGGAACAGTAGGTCGTCGCCGGCGTTCAAGCCCGCCCGGATCGCCATCTTGATGGGCGTGACGTGACTGACCACCGCGACGATCCCACCCGGGCGCTCGGAGACGATCCGATGCAGGCCACGCTCGACCCGCTCGCGCACGGCTGCGAAACTCTCGCCGCCAGGGGGCGTGACAGTGGTGTCGCCGAGCCACTGCGAATGCACATCCGGGTCTCGCTCGGCGGCCTCACGGAAGGTCAGGCCCTCCCACTCGCCGAAATCCGTTTCGATGAGGTCCTCATCCACGACCAACGGAACACCGGCGGCCTCCGCAACGCGTTCGGCGGTGGCCAGGCACCGACCCAGCGGCGAGGAGACGACCGCGGCCAGGTGCGGCTGCGCCGCGAGTCGTGCAGCGGTGCGTTCGGCCTGCCCCACACCGAGCTCGGTGAGCTGCGGATCGCCCTGCCCGGAATAGCGTCGGTCCACCGACAGTGGCGTCTGTCCGTGCCGCGCCAGAAGGATGCGCGTCGGCCGACCGGTGGCGCCGGTCCAGCCGGGGCTCGAACTCATGAGTTCGCGGTGCGTACGACGATCACTCCGCACTCCGGGCAGGTCAGCACGTCCTCCGCGGGTGCGGCGCGAAACGCCGACACGGTGCTGCGGTCCAGATCCATGGCGCAGGCCGAGCAGCGGTTGCCGTTGAGGATTGCCGCGCCCACCCCCGCCGACTCGGCACTACGGGCGTAGAGTTCGAGGAGTTCCGCCGGAACCGCCTCGGCCTCACGGGCACGCTCGGCGATGGTGGCGGTCACCGAGTCCTCGAGTTCGGCGAGCGCGGTGTCCCGGACGGTGGTGGCCATACCGATCTGCGCCTCCAGATCGGTGACCACGGCACCGGAGTGCCGCACGTCGGAATCCATCGCCTCGCGACGCTCGACGAGTTCGGCCACCTCCGCCTCGAGGGTCTCCTGTCGCCGGGCCAGCGACCGCAGCTCATACTCCAACTCGGTGCCCTGCCGCTCCGAGACCCCGCCCGAGGCGAGCAGGTCCGCGTCATTGGAGCGCCGACGCTTCACCGCATCCAGGTCCGAACGCAGCTTGGCGATCGCCCGATCCAGGTCCTCCACGTGGATTCCCGCACGGGCGGCCGACTCGACCGCCGCCCGACGCTGCGCCTGAAGGTCGTCGAGCGCCGCCTGCTCCGGAAGTTCGGTGCGGCGGTGCGTGAGCCCTGCCAGTCGCAGGTCAAGATCGGCGAGGTCGACGAGTCGACGCTGGAGGTGTGAATCGGCCTTCATGGGTGCCAACATTACCGCCGCTGCCCGCCGTCTCCCCCCGCGGAGACCGTCCACGGGTCGGTGCGTTCGTCACACACCGTCGCCGTGACGCCGACCCGCTCGGCCAGCAGGGCCGCCGCCTGGGCGCACCACGGGAACTCGAGCGCCCAGTGCGCCGCGTCGACGAGCATCGGACCGCCCTCGCGGAGGTGCTCGTCGGCGACGTGATGGCGTAGATCCCCCGTGAGATAGACGTCAGCGCCGACGGCCCGTGCGGCACCGAGAAGCGAGTCACCCGAGCCACCGCACAGGGCCACGCGTCGGATCTCCGCGTCCGGATCGCCGGCCGCCCGGACGCCCCACGAGGTGACGGGCAGCCGTTCAGCCACGAGCTCGGCGAACCGCGCCAGGGTCATGGGCTCGGCGAGTTCGCACACCCTCCCCAGGCCGGTGTCCTCGGCGCTCGGCGCGGGGCCGGCATGGTTGACCAGGACATCCATGGCGGGGACCTCGTACGGGTGCCCCTCGATGACCGCCCGGCGCACCGCCGACCGCAACTCCGGGGGCGCCACGAACTCCACCCGGAGTTCGGTGACCTCCTCGGGCTCGCCCACCGTGCCGATCGTGGGATCAGTGCCGTCGCCCGGGCGGAATCGTCCGGTGCCCAGAACGGAGAAGGAGCATTCGGTGTAGCCACTCATCCGGCCCGCACCCGCGGCGAACACCGTCTGCATGAGGGTGTCGACGTCGCCCTCCGGCACGGTCACGACCCAGCGGTCGACTGTGCCGTCACCGGTCGGAATGAGTGGCCGGTCGGGGGTCAAACCCAGCACCTCGGCGAGAGCGTCGTTGACACCGGGCCGCGCGGAGTCGGCGTTGGTGTGCGCCGCGAACAACGCGCAACCGCCGGCGATGAGCTTGTGCAGCAGCCGCCCCTTGGGGGTGTCGGTGGCCACCGAATGCACCCCCTTCATCAGCGGCGGGTGGTGGACCAGGAGCAGGTCGGCGCCGACCGCCAGCGCGTGATCGACCACCGCGTCCGTGGCGTCGACGGCCACCACGACCCGGCTCACGGGGGCGGACCTGTCCCCCGCTACCAGTCCGACGCGGTCCCACTGCTCGGCCAGCCGGGGCGGGTAGGCCTCCTCGAGTACCGCGATGACCTCGCCGAGAGTCGTCGTTCCACCGGTCACAGTGCTTCCCCTTTCGCCTCCGCCCGTCATGCACGGGCGCTCACGCCCACCATCGTGCCGGGCGCGGGCGGTGTTGTCGTCGTCGTCATATCTTTGGTCTTTTTCTTGTGTCTTGTCTCGGCGGCCCGTCATCCGTCGGCGCTCGGGGCACCCACCGGCGTTCTCTGGGAGGATGGCGGCATGCCCGACCGACCGATTCTGCTCGTCGACCTCGACGGCACCATCACCGATTCCCTCGACGGGATCTCCCGCTCCCTCCACCACGCCCTCGACGCCGTGGGCGGCCGGTGGGACACGACGCGCGACATCCGCTCCATCGCGGGCCCCCCGATGACCGAGACCCTGGCCTCGCTCGGACTGGACGGCGCCGACCTCGACCGGGCGTTGGCCGCCTACCGCGAGCGGTACGACGAGGTGGGCTGGCGCGAGAACGCCGTGTTCGCCGGCATGGACACGCTCCTGAACCGACTCGCGACCGACGGTTACCGGATGGCCGTGGCCACCAGCAAGGACCAGGACGCCGCGCGGCGGATTCTCGCGCACTTTGACCTGACGGCGCCGTTCGAGTTCATCGGCGGCGCGGACATCCGCGTGGGGCGACTGGCCAAGGCCGACGTGATCGCGCACTCACTCGACGCGCTCGGGATCCCGGTGGTTCCTGCGGCCGAGGGCGGGACGTCGGGGGCGCTCATGATCGGCGACCGGGAACATGACGTCGACGGCGCACGCCTGTACGGGATCGACACCGCGCTGGTGAAGTGGGGCTACGGGCGGCCGCACGAGTGGGACGACGCGCGGTGGTCGGTGACGGACACAGCCGAGTTGGAGGCGATCATCCGTGAGCAGTGATCCGGTCGTGGGCCCGCGCGGCGCCCGGCGCGTGCGGGTCGTGTTCGTGTGCACCGGCAACATCTGCCGGTCCCCCATGGCCGAGTCGATGGCGCGGCGCGCGTTCGCGGACGCGGGGCTCGGCGAGCAGGTGACGGTCTCCAGCGTAGGCACCGGCGGCTGGCACGTCGGCGACGGCATGGACCCGCGCGCCGCGGCC
>NZ_JAALDM010000160.1 GCF_014144865.1 Dietzia aerolata
GGCAAGGGGCTCGGGAAAACCACGGGGTGGGTGCATCGCGCCGAGCTCGACGCCGGCGGCGTCCGCAAGTACACCGGAGTGAGCTACGTGAAGGTCGACGACGACGGGCTGCACATTCTCGATTCCCACGGCCAAGCCCGGGTGGTCGAGGTCGACTCGATCGTCGTATGCGCCGGCCAGGAGTCGGTGCGCGATCTCGCGGATGAGCTATCCAGAATGCACGGTGCCGCAGATGCCCGCGGCGGCGCCGTGGCCGGACCTCGAGTGCACGTGATCGGCGGGGCGGACGTGGCTGCTGAGCTGGATGCCAAGCGGGCGATCAAGCAGGGCGTCGAGCTCGCGGCAGCCCTCTGACCCCACGGAGTTCCCGGTATACGCCCCGGAAGTTCTGCGGCGAAGGGGTGTTCGGCCACTCTCCGGGAGCCCTGCCGCTCAGGGCCAGTGCCAGTGCCAGTGCCAGTGCCGGCGCGACTCAATTCTTCCGAAGAGGAGAGGCCAGGTGCCGGCCTTTCAGGTCCCCGGGAGCTCAGGCTGGTGCGGAGGATGCGGCGGCAGCGGCGCGCACCTCGCGGCGGCGGTCCACCACCGCGACCGCCAACGCCACCGCGGCGAGCAGTGCGATCAGCCCGATCGAGGACCGGAAGGCCAGCACCCAGTCGCCGGACGTCGCAACGATCCAGAACAGCACGCCCGGAACGATCGCGGTGCCGACCGCAGTGCCCATGCGCTGGCCCAGCGAGATGATGCTGCCCGCGACGCCGCCGAACTCCGGGTTCACCGCGCGCAGCGTGAGGGTCTGGTTGGGGGAGATGGTCATGCCCTGGGCGATCCCCACCATCGCTGCGGGCACCATGAAGAACAGGTAGTTCAGGTCGCCGGAGTCCACGAATCCGGCCAGCACGATGAACGTGAGCAGAGCCGTGATGGTCAGCGAGAAGCCGGCGATCACCATCCGCCGTCCGGCCCTCAGCACGAACCGGCCCGCCACCTGTGCCGACACCGCCGCGCAGATGGAGGCGGGCAGGCTGATCCACGCCGAGTCGATGGGCGCGTACCCGAGATGGAACTGCAGGTAGATCGGCATGACGATCCACAGGCTGGTGCCGCCCACAAAATAGATGGACACGATCATCATGCCGTTGCGGAACGCCGTGTCCCGGAAGATTTCCGGGTTCACCAGCGGCTCGCTGCCGATGCGCTCGTAGCGGCGCTCCCACCACACGAACGCGGCCATGAACCCCAGCCCCACGGGCACGAGCAGCCACATCAACGCGCTGTCGCCGCCCGAGAGGAACGGCAGCATCAGCGACAGCACCGCCACGCCGAGCAGCACGATGCCGACCGGGTCGAGGTCGAGCCGCGCCCGCCGGCGACGTGGGGGCGTGGCGGGCAGCGCAGCGCCACCGGACGCCGCGACCCCCGCCGCGCGAACGGCATTGTCGGCGG
>NZ_JAALDM010000161.1 GCF_014144865.1 Dietzia aerolata
CGACCGGGATCGTGACGACCCTTCCCTCACTGGAGGAGATCCTCGACGACATCGCCCGCGGCGAGGAGATCGACACCGCCGGGCTCGCCGACGCCCTGGCCGACCCGGGGCCCGCAGGCGACTACAGCGAGGCGGGGGCCGCACGCATCGCCGAACTCGCCGGGATCGTGGCCGGGCTGAGGGCACGGGCATCGGCCCCACCGGCACGACTGGTCGCGGCCGCCGAGAAGGCTCTCGGTCTCGACGCCGAGGTGCGGCTACGCCAGCGGACAGGGCAGGGCGATGCCCGCGAGCAACTCGACGAGGTGCAGGAGGTGGCAGCCGGCTTCCGGCCCGAGAACGGGACCGGACTCGACGCATTCCTGGCCTACCTCGACCTCGCCCGCAGCGTCGACAACGGACTCGCCCGCGGCGAAGTGGTCGCGGCGCCCGGTCGGGTCCAGATCCTCACCGTGCACTCCGCCAAGGGGCTCGAGTGGGAAATCGTCGCGGTGCCGCACCTGTCGGCCGGCGTCTTCCCCTCGAGCCAGGCGCCCGAGACCTCGATCAGGACCGCCACGCAACTGCCAGAACAATTGCGCGGGGATCGGGAATCCGAGGGCAACCCCGGCGGAGTGCCCGTACCCAGGCTCGACGACGTCACCGACCGCAAACTGCTGGAGACCGCACTCAAGACCCACATCGACCGCGTCAAACGCCGCTCACTCGATGAGGACCGCCGCCTGTACTACGTGGCGGTCACCCGGGCGGAACAGACCCTTATGCTGTCCGGATCGCACTGGGTCGGAACGGGAAAGAAACCCCGTGGGCCGTCAGAGTTCCTGGATGCCGCCGTCGAGGCGTGCCGGGCAGAGGAGCCAGTCGGGCGGATCGATCACCTCGTCGACACACCCAGCACCACCAACCCCGCCACCGCCGTCCGGATCGAGGCCACCTGGCCCAGGCAGGTATCCAGCGAACTCGTGGACACCGCCCGCGCGGTGGACGCGGCGGCACCGGTCGACGCAGAGAACCAGGACGCGCCAGAGGCCGGTGCCGCGCGGCGCTGGCACCTGGAGGCAGCACCCCTTCTGGCGGATGCCCGCCGCGACGCGGCACTGCGCGACAAGGTGATCCTGCCGCGCCGACTCACGGCGGGCGAGGTCGTGGCGATGGCGGCCAACCCGACAGCGTTCGCGGACCGACTCCGCCGCCCTGTGCCGTTTCGTCCCGACCGCTTCGCGCGCCGGGGAACCCGGTTCCACGCCTGGCTCGAGCACCGGTTCGGGGCCACCCACCTGCTCGACATCGACGATCTGCCCGGAGCCGGTGACCAGGGCAGCGATGACGGTCTCTCGGAAGAGGACTTCATCGCTCTACAGGAGTCGTTCGAGAGATCACGGTGGGCGCGAATGACACCGCAGGCGGTCGAGGTGCCGTTCGAGGTGGGCCTGGGCGATCACCTGCTGCGTGGCCGGATGGACGCCGTGTTCGCCGACGGCGACGGCTGGGTGGTGGTGGACTGGAAAACCGGGCGCGTGCCCGCCACCGCGGACATGCCGGCCATCGCGTTGCAACTCGCGGTCTACCGCTACGCCTGGGCGCAGATCCTGTCCGGGCGGCTGGGCCGGGACGTACCGCTCGACCGCGTCCGTGGCGCATTTCACTACGTCCGCCCGGGGCGGACCATCGAGCCCGCCGACCTTCCCGATGCCGACGAGCTGCTGCAGCTTCTTGCCGCCGGGCCGCGAACGTAGCGGCATCCGGCCGCCGGGCGTTGTTCTGGTGTGTGTTGTCCCCGGGGCGGCGCGTAGGTGAGGATTGCGGATCTAAGGTGAGATGTCTTCTCAAGTGAGCCCGTCACGGAAACGGAGTGGCCGATGGTGAGGAAACGCGGACTCGCGTCCCGGTTCCGCGACGACGACCCGATCGACCAGAGCCCCGACCACGTCCTCGTGGGCGTGGTGAGCATCCCGGAGAACGCCGAGAGCCCCTGGAGGCTCATCAGCAAGCGGATCTTCATGGCCTTCCTCGCGCTGCTCCTGGCCGCACTCGTCGTGTATTTCGATCGTGGCGGCTATGACGGTGGGGGCGGCCCGGACGGCAAGGTCACGTTCATCGACGCGGTCTACTACGCCACGGTCTCGCTGTCCACCACCGGATACGGGGACATCACGCCGGTCACCCAGCAGGCGCGGCTTCTCAACACCGTGATCATCACGCCACTGCGGGTGGTCTTCCTCATCCTGCTGGTCGGTACCACGCTGTCCGTGCTCACCGAGCAGTCCCGCCAAGCATTCAAGATCCAGCGCTGGAGGAGTTTCGTGCGCAATCACACCGTCGTCGTCGGCTACGGGACCAAGGGACGGTCCGCGACGGCCGCCATGCTCGCTGACGACACGTCGCCCGATGACATCGTCGTCGTCGACACCGATCCGCAAGCACTCAAGGCCGCGGCCGCCCGCGGCCTCGTCACGGTCCAGGGCTCGGCGACCCGCTCCGACGTCCTCAAACTCGCCGGGGTGACCCGCGCGGCGGCCGTCGTCGTCGCCACTAATTCCGACGACACCGCGGTGCTGGTGACCCTCACCGCGCGCGAACTCGCACCCAACGCCAAGATCGTCGCCACCGTCCGTGAGTCGGACAACAGGCACCTGCTCAAGCAGTCCGGTGCGGACTCCGTGGTGGTGTCCGCCGAGACCACCGGGCGGCTCCTCGGGTTGGCGACCATCACGCCGACCGTCGTGGGCATCATGGAGGACCTGCTGACCCCCGACGAGGGCTTCTCGATCTCCGAGCGGCGGGTCGAGGAATCCGAGGTCGGTGGCTCGCCCCGGCACCTGACCGAGCTCGTCTTGGGAGTCGTGCGCAAGGGCCAGCTCATCAAGGTCAACGAACCGGAGGCCGACGCGCTGGAGTCGGGCGATCGGCTCCTCTACATTCGTATGATCGCCGGCTGACCGAGCATCACGGCATGTCGACGGTGGTCGCGGACTAGGCTTGTGTCCGCCCCATTACCCCTCGAATAGGACTTTCCACGATGCCGTTGGACTTCCAGTTGGACAGCGACCCGGTGCTGTCCGTCGCCGCCCCCGACCGTGCCGCACCGCTGCGGCGGCATGACGAGGCGCTTGCCGCGGGGTGGCTCGAGGCGCGGGTGATGCGGGTGGATCGACGCAACAGGTTCGCCATCGAACCCGACCCCGGCGGTGCCGCGCGCATCCTTCTCGAACCGGCGATACTGTACGCCGATGAGCTGCCGCCGGACGCGGTGTTCCTCGGCCGCACCGATGATGAACGGCACATCTGGGCCGTCACCGTCGAGGACTTGCCCGACGACCCTGCCGTGACCAACCTCCGCCGCAGCGGTGCCGACCTGATCGACGGCCACGGATCGCTGGCCTCCCAGGCGGTTGCACTTCTCGGCTGGCACCGCGACAACGTGCGGGGTCGCGACCCGCAACACCACCCGCGGCGCACGGAGGCCGGATGGGCGATCGAGGACCCCTTTCACGGCAACCCCGAATACCCGCGAACCGACCCGGCCGTGATCTGCCTGGTCCACGACGGTGGTCGGAGGGTGCTGCTCGCGCGACAGCCGATCTGGCCCGCCGGGATGTACTCGCACGTCGCCGGGTTCGTCGAGGCCGGAGAATCACTCGAAGGCTGTGTGCGCCGCGAGGTCGAGGAAGAAGTCGGCGTGGTGGTGGACCGGGTGCGCTACCTGGGCAGTCAGCCCTGGCCGTTCCCGCGCTCACTCATGGTGGGATTCCACGCCACGGCCGACCCGGACGCTCCGATCATCCTCGAGGACGAGGAGATCAGCGAAGCCGCCTGGTTCGACGTCGACGAGGTGCGGGCCGCGCTGAAGGGCACCGGAGACCTGATGATCGCACCGGCGGTGTCCATCGCGCACGTGATGCTGCGCTCGTGGGTCGCGGCGTTCGACCGCGAGAACGGCGTCTGACACTCACGACGTCGGCGTCAACGTCGGGTGGCGGGGGATGGCTCCTGACGACGACGCCGGTGCCCGACCGCGAGGGTCAGGCACCGGCGGGCTGGCCGATCGGTATCCGGTGGGCCGAGCCGATCAGGCTCCGGCGAGCTCGGCGAGCTTGGCGCGCACCTGGGAGGCGGGGGGATTGGTGGCGGTGGTGCCGTCCGAGTACAGGGCGGTGGGAACGACTCGGTTGCCGTCGTTGACGCTCTCGACGAAGGCTGCCGCTTCGGCATCGTCCTCCACGTCGATCTCCGCGTAGCTGATCTCCTTCTCGTCGAGCAGCTTCTTCAGCCGGTTGCAGAAGGGGCACCACGTGGTGGTGAACAGGGTCAACGGCTCGGTGGTCTCAGGGGCAGTCACATCACTCATGTCACGGTCCAACGCCTGCGGTCCGGTGAATCATCCCCGGGGGAGACCGTGACGGACCTCTGTGGGGGCAGCCCGGGGCGAAGATGTCGGACGAAGATGCCACGATGGGGGCGTGAGTGACATGCAGCGGGGAGGCGGAGTGGGCGGGCACCAGGACGCGCAGCAGGACGGCGGTCGACAGGCCGGGTCGCGTGCAGGCGGGGCCGGCGCCGTACTCGACGGACTCGACCCGCAGCAGCGTCAGGCCGTCCTGGCCCCGCGTGGCCCGGTGTGCATTCTCGCCGGTGCCGGCACGGGCAAGACCAGGACCGTCACCAGACGGATTGCGCACCTGGTCAACACCGGGCATGTCCGGGGCGACCAGGTTCTGGCCGTGACGTTCACCGCCCGGTCCGCCGGCGAACTGCGGATGCGGCTGGCCGGACTCGGCGTCGCGGACGCTGGAACCGGACCCGTGCAGGCGAGAACGTTCCACTCCGCCGCGCTGCGGAACCTGTCGTACTTCTGGCCCCGCGTATACGGGGAAGAGCCCTGGCAGTTGCTGGACGGACAGTTCCGGGCAGTGGCACAGGCCGTGCGTCGGGTGGGACTGGATCCGAGTACAGAGACGATCCGTGACGTCCTCACCGAGATCGGTTGGGCAAAGTCCAGCCTGCTCACGCCGGACACCTACGCCGACCAGGCGCTCGTCCTGGGGCGTGACGTCCCCGTGCCCGCCCCCGAGGTCGCGCGTGCTTTCCGGGCGTACGAGGACCTCAAGGTCTCGGGCCCGGTCCGAATGCTGGACTTCGACGACCTGCTGGGGCATATGGCCGACCTCATCGAGGACGTGCCGGCGATCGCGGAGGAGTTCCGGGACCGCTACCGATGCTTCGTGGTGGACGAGTTCCAGGACGTCACCCCAGCTCAGCAGCGGCTGCTGTCCGCCTGGCTCGGTAGGCGCGACGATCTCACCGTGGTGGGGGATGTCAACCAGACCATCTACTCGTTCGCCGGAGCCGAGCCCGATTTCCTCCTGGGCTTTGCCAACCGGTATCCGAACGCCACCGTGGTTCGGCTGGAATCCGACTACCGGTCCACCCCGCAGGTGGTCGAGTTAGCCAACACCGTGATCGAGGGCGGCGCCGGCCGGTTCCGCAGCGCAGGGCTGACACTCAAAGGCATGCGGGCACCGGGCCCCGAGCCACAGCTGACCGAGTACTCCGACGAAGATGCCGAGGCCGAAGCCGTGGCAGCTGCGGTCGCCGACCTGGTCCACGGCGGCCTGGACCCGTCCGAGGTGGCGGTGCTGTACCGGGTCAACGCCCAGTCCGAACGGATTGAGGCGGCACTCGATCAGGCCGGGATCGGCTACCGCCTCAAGGGCGGGGAGGGCTTCTTCGAGAGGCCGGTGATCCGGCGGGCCATGTCCGCGATCGACCGACTGGTCGACGGGTCCGATGAGGCCACAGCACAGGCCAGTGCCCAGATCACAGGTCCCACCGAGGTCGCAGCGACGATCCGTCAGGTGCTGGAGCCGCTGGGGCTGACCGCCGCAGAACCGGCCGGTACCCAGGCCCGCGAGACCTGGAACGCACTGAACGCCCTGGTCGGTCTCGCCGAGGAGATCGCCGGCACCGAGAGTCGTCCAGGCTTGTTGCCCGTGGTGGCGGGACTCCGGGAGCGCGCAGCGGCCAGGCACGCCCCCGATGAGCGCGGGGTGACACTGGCCTCGATCCACGCCGCCAAGGGTCTGGAATGGGATGCCGTGTTCCTCATCGGCGTCCATGAGGGCAGCCTGCCCATCAGTCACGCGATCAACTCCGGGCCCGATGCCATCGAGGAGGAGCGGAGACTCCTGTACGTGGGCATCACCCGTGCACGCGAGCACCTGTCTCTGTCGTGGAGCCGCAGTCGGCGTGCAGGCGGTCGCGCCACCCGCCGAGCGAGCCGGTTCCTCGACCCGGTCCGACCCACTGTCGATCCGTCGGCGACCCGGCGTACGTCCGACTCGTCAGACAAAGGCCGGTGTCGGGGCTGCGGGGAGAAGCTCACCGGGCCGATGCATCGCGCACTGGGACTGTGCCCCGAGTGTTCGGTGGAGGTGGACACCGGGCTGTTCGACCGACTGCGGGAGTGGCGCAAGGACACCGCCGAGCGAATCGGCAAACCCGCCTACACCGTGTTCACCAACGACACGCTGGCGCAGATCGCCAGCCAGCGGCCTGCGGACAGTCGGTCGCTCGGCCGGATCAGCGGGATCGGCGCCCACAAACTGGGCGAATACGGCGACGACGTCCTGAGGATGGTCCGCGAGGGCTGAGCACGGTGGTGGCCGACGGCCCGCCCGGACACCGGCCCCGAGCGCCGGGCCTCGACCGCTGGATACCGGGCGCCGGGCTCAGTCCTCGTCGGCGAAGATCTCCGGCATCCAGCGACGCACGATCTGCTGATACGGCGCGGTCGCCTGAAGCTGGCACAACATGCCCACCGACGCCGACAGGACCCGGTGGATCAGGACGTACTCGCGAGGCAGGGTGAAGGACCGCGCTGTACGGAACTCCCGGCCCGAGAAATCGCCGTAGACGGCGAGGATGCCCTGCATCCAGGCGCGGTCGAACTGGAACGACGGCTCCCGCATCGGCTCGATGAACGGCCCCAGGAACGCCATCGCATCCGCGGAATCCATTCCGCCTCTGCCCATGTAGCCGGCCCGGGTCATCAAGGCCACCAGATCGTCGCCCCGGTTCTCCAGGGCCAACCGCATCATCGAGGTCAGCACCGAGGGGAACCCGTTGGGCAAGGGGATGGACGCTCCGAAGTCCAGAACGACCATCCGGCCGTCATCGCCCAGCAGGAAGTTCCCCGGGTGCGGGTCGCCGTGCATCATCCCCACCCGCGACGGGGAACTGAACTGGAACTCTGAGAGCAGCTCGGCCGTCCGATTACGTTCCTCCGGGGAGCCCTCGGCGGCGATCTTGCTCAGGGCCCGACCGTTCGCCCACTCGGTGACCAACACCTTGGGCGCAGACGCCAGCACCGACGGCACCCGAATCAGGGGATCGCCGGCGAACTCGGCGGCGAACACGCGCTGGGTATCGGCCTCGAGGCGGTAGTCGAGCTCCGAGACGGTGCTCTCGTACAGCTCGTCAATCACGCCCTTGACGTCGGTGCCGGGGTTGAGTGGCCGGAGGAGCGGGGCGAGGCGGCGAAGCTGCTTGAGATCGGAACGCAACGCCTCGTCAGCACCCGGGTACTGGATCTTGACCGCCACCTCGCGGCCGTCGGACCACACGGCGCGGTGCACCTGGCCGATCGACGCAGCGGCCGCCGCCTGACCGTCGAACTTCGCAAACCGCTCACGCCACTTCAGCCCCAACTGGGCGTCCAGGATCTTCTCGACCTCGTCCGCCGGCAGCGGCGGGGCCTCGGACTGGAGCTTGGTGAGCGCCTCGCGGAATGGCTCGGCGTACTTGTCGGGCATCCCGGCCTCGAACACGCTCAGCGCCTGGCCGACCTTCATGGCGCCACCCTTGAGCTCACCCAGGACGGCGAACACCTGCTCAGCGGCCTGATCTGCGAGTTCCTCGGTCAGGTCACCGTCGCCGCGGCCCAGTGCGCGGCGACCGAGCGACCCGGCGGCACGCCCGGCGATACCCAGCGGGAGACCCGCGAGGCGGGCGGCGCGGCGGGAGGAAGTGCGGGGAAGTTCTGACACGCCATAATCATGACAGAGGAGGGGCCATTGTCGCCGCTCCACAGTCGCAGCCAGGAACTACCGGCCATTCCAGCCGTTTCCATAGCCCCTCTGCCGGGTTGATCTCCACCGTGGCGCCGACGGTCTGCATCGGCGCGTCCGGCTGACGGGTCGCGGAGACCTCGGCCAACACCAGCGCCGCGGCGGCGGTCAGGGCCGGGACGCCGGCCTCGGGCGCATGGTCGACGAGCTGGGCCGCGACATACGGCCACCGCGGATCCTGCTCCGCCCGGAACATGTCGGCGCACCGCAGGCAGGAACTGGCGCCCGGGACCACAGTGGGCCCCACGACCACCCG
>NZ_JAALDM010000162.1 GCF_014144865.1 Dietzia aerolata
CTCGGTCACCGGCTCCCGCGAGGGGTCGGGTCGGATAGTGACCGTGCGGTTGGTGGACTCGAGCAGATCCATCAGCACCAGGCGTCCCAGCAACGGCCGGCCGGCGCCGGTGATGAGTTTGACGGCCTCCATCGCCATCATCGACCCGACGGTCCCGGGCAACGCGCCGATCACGCCGGCCTCCGCGCAGCTGGGCACGGTGCCGGGCGGCGGCGGCGACGGGTACAGGTCACGCAGCGACACGGCCTCGGCCGGTGCCGGAGGCCGCGACCAGAACACCGCGAGCTGCGCCCGGAAGCGGTCGATGGTCCCCCAGATGAGCGGGATGCCGGCGATCTCGCACGCGTCGGAGACGAGGTAGCGGGTCGCGAAGTTGTCGCTGCCGTCGATCACCAGATCGTGCCCGTCGAGCAGGTCCATGATGTTGAGCGCGTCGAGCCTGGCCTTCACCGTGTCGACGTGGACCCCCGGGGCCAACCCCGCGAGCCGCTCACGGGCCGATTCGACCTTCGCCATCCCGACGCTCGAGACGGAGTGGATCACCTGCCGATGGAGGTTGCCGAGGTCCACGTCGTCGTCGTCGACGATTGTGATTTTTCCGACGCCCGCCGCGGCGAGGTACAACAACACCGGCGCGCCCAGGCCGCCCGCACCCACCACGAACACCGACGCGGCGCGCAGGCGGCGCTGTCCCTCGTCGCCGATCGCGCCGAGCAACAGGTGACGCGAGTACAGGGCACGCTCGTCGGGGCTGAGCTCGGCGACCGGCTCCACCAACGGCGGCAACCCCTTCGCGGTAGCTCCCGCGTCCCCACCCGTGGCCTTCATCGCGTCACCTCTACTTCTGTCCAATCCCGCCGCTGCCCCTGCGACCGCGGTCAGCCCCCGGAGGCGGGCCCGTCCGTGACCGCGTCCTCGGCCGGCGGACCGTCCGGGAACGGCCAGGCGTTGAAGCGGCAGGTGAAATCGTTGTCCGGAACCACGCCCTCGGGATCGAGCCGGAAGATGTCCCCGTTGTTCACGCTGAACGTCTGCTGCATCATGATCGGTGCCAGCGCACCGTCCGCCGGGCACGGCTCGTGCGCCGGATGGCCGATCGCGTGACCGACCTCGTGGTTGACCACGTACTGGCGATAGGAGCCGATGTCGCCCTGGAACGAACGCGCACCGCGGACCCATCGGGCCAGGTTGAGGTACACGCGCCCTGTCGAGGGCAGGTAGCAGCTCGACTCCAGTTCGATGTCGTATCCGCAGCTCTGGCGGACCGTCATAGGGCTGGCGAGCGTCACCCGGAACGACGGCTCCGACTGGGACACCCGGCGGAATGCCACCGCCCCGTCGGCCGTCCAGCTCTTGGGATTGGCCAGGGTCGCGTCGACCATGCGCGCCACCGAATCGTCGCCGCCGAACTCCACCGTGTCGACGCCGTCCTCGACCTCGACCGTGTAGCTGAACAGCTCGGCCGTGTCCCGGCCGATCGTCTCCGTCTCGCCCGGGACGATCCGGAACGCACCGGTGCCGGCGTCGACGAACTGGCCGCCGTCGGGCAGCTGGCCACTCGGCGGGATCTCGATCGCCCGCGGCTCGCCGACGATCTCCGTGCTCTCCTCCGTCGCGGGCGGGGTGTCGCTGCCGGGCCGCGCCGACATCACGGCGTCGGCAATCACCAGCGCGGTGACCACGATCAGCACCGGGATCGCGTAGGCACGCCACCCCCAGGTGTTGAGGAACCGTCCCAATGCCGACTGGCGGCGCAGGTGGTCCCGCGCGCCCGGAATCGAACGACGACGACCCGGGGTCGGCTCCTCCGGATCCCAGGGCGCCCGCAGCGGCTCCCCCTGGGGCGGGTAATACGGCGCGCGCTCGACGCCGCGAGACCCGGGATCAGTGACCCCCGCGCCCGTACCCGGGCGACGCCCGTCGCTCATCCGCACACCTCCACGTCCATCCGAATCAAGGCCTCCACGATCCCACACGCCCGAGCACCGACTCATCCGGCACTCGGACGGTACGGGTATTGTCACCTCTCGCCCGGCCGACCATCGACCCCCGCCCGGGCGGATGAGGAGCCACCAGATGACCAGCCCGGACGGACCGCTTCCCCCGGGAGCGGCGCGCGCCGGGGCGGCACGGCTTCCCCGCAGCGCCCGCCGACAACAGCTCATCGAGACCGCCGGGACGGTGTTCGTCGACCAGGGCTTCCACGCCGCCGGGATGGACGACATCGCGGTCCTCGCCGGGGTGTCCAAACCGGTTCTCTACCAGCATTTCGTCTCCAAACAGGACTTGTACCTGCAGGTTCTGCGACACCACATCGACGAGCTGCTCGAACAGATCCGGGCTGCGCTCACCTCGACCTCCGACAACCGGCGCCGCGTCGAGGCCGCGGTCGACACGTTCTTCGCCTACGCCGACAACGACACCCGCGGCTTTCGCCTCGTGTTCGCCTCCGAACCGGGCGACGAGAACGTCCGCCGCGAATTGGACCGCGCGACACAGGGCTGCACCGACGCCGTCCACGACCTGGTGCGCGGTGACTCCGGTCTCGACGCGGAACGCTCCCGGCTGCTGGCCGTGGGCCTGGTCGGCGCGAGTCGCGTCAGTGCCGGGCACTGGCTCGACGCCGGCCGCCCCATCCCCCGCGAGGACGCGGTCGCCATGACCGTCGCCCTGTGCTGGGGCGGGCTGTCGAAGATCCCGCGCCAGCACAGCGAGCGCCCCGACGCCTGAGCGCCGGGGCTGACGCCCGAGCTCTGACGCCCGAGCTCCGGCAGGGCCGGCGCCGCGACCTGTCAGCGCTACCCTGTCGCGGTCAGGACAGGAAGCCCACGGGACGCTTGGCGGACTCACCGATCTCGACGTACGCCACCCGGTCGGTGGACACCAGGTAGCGACGGCCCTTCTCGTCCTCGAGCTCAAGGATGGCCTTGGTCTCGGCGGTGAGGGCCGCCTCGACGCGGCTCTGCACGTCCTCGGGGCTCATCCCCGTCTTGAACGAGAGCTCACGATTGCTGTCGGCGATGCCGATCTTGACCTCCACGGTGCCTGCCCTTCTCGTCGTCGGCGCATGTCACGCCGTCCTCGGTGTTTCTCGCGCACAAGGCTAGCCCGATCCGCGGGGTAGGCGGCGGCTCGGGATAGGATGCGAGGACGTGGATCACATCCGTGTCCGGGCCGCACCTGCGCACGAGGCCGGAGAGATCCTCGTGGAAATGTGCGCGCCCCGCTCGCGAGGCCGACTGATGCCGGCCCGACTCACTTATGCGCGCGAGACGAGAAAGGCACCGCCCTGTCCACCACAGATGTCACCACCACCGAAGTCGACGGCATGGCCACAACAACCGCCGTCGTCGACGCCCCGTCCAGCGACTCCTCCCCCAGCTTCGCCGAGCTCGGCGTCCGCGAGGAGATCGTCACCGCGCTCGGCGAACGCGGGATCACCCACACCTTCGCCATCCAGGAACTGACCCTCCCACTGGCGCTGGGTGGTTCCGACCTCATCGGTCAGGCCCGCACCGGCATGGGCAAGACCTACGGTTTCGGCGTCCCACTGCTCAACCGCATCTCGACCGGCGAGGTCACCCGCGAGCTCGACGGGACGCCCCGCGCGCTGGTGATCGTCCCGACGCGCGAGCTGTGCGTGCAGGTCACCCAGGACCTCAAGATCGCGGCCACCGGCCTGACCGCGCCCACCGACAAGGGCACCCGCCCGCTCAAGGTGCTCTCGATCTACGGCGGCACCCCGTACGAGCAGCAGATCGACGCCCTGGAGAAGGGTGTCGACGTGGTGGTGGGCACCCCGGGTCGTCTGCTCGACCTGGCCAACCAGTCCAAGCTCGTCCTCGGCAAGGTCGAGGTCCTGGTGCTGGACGAGGCCGACGAGATGCTCGACCTGGGCTTCCTGCCGGACATCGAGAAGATCCTGCGGATGGTGCCCGAGCAGCGGCAGACGATGCTGTTCTCCGCCACCATGCCGGGCCCGATCATCACACTGGCCCGCACGTTCCTGTCCAAGCCCACCCACATCAGGGCCGAGGCCGCGGACTCCGGTGCCACGCACGAGAACACCACCCAGCACGTGTACCGCGCCCACTCGATGGACAAGCCCGAGGTGGTGGCCCGCATCCTGCAGGCCGACGGGCGCGGCGCCACCATGATCTTCACCCGCACCAAGCGCACCGCCCAGAAACTGGCGGACGAGCTCGCTGACCGGGGTTTCAAGGTGGGGGCGATCCACGGTGACCTCGGCCAGGGTGCCCGCGAGAAGTCGCTCAAGGCCTTCCGCTCCGGCGACGTGGACGTCCTGGTGGCGACCGATGTCGCGGCCCGCGGCATCGACGTGGACGACGTGACCCACGTGATCAACTACCAGTGCCCCGAGGACGAGAAGACCT
>NZ_JAALDM010000163.1 GCF_014144865.1 Dietzia aerolata
CCTGCTCGGCCGTCTCACCATCAGGGGGAACCAGTGACCAGCCCAGATCCAGCGCCCGGCACCGGCACCGGCGCCAACGCCGGCAGCCGCACCGCCCGCACCGGCACCAACGCCGCGCGCTCCGATTCCGTGTCCGGGGTCCCGATCGTCCTCGACGAGGTCTCCAAGATCTACCCGGGTCAAGAGGTCCCCGCAGTGGACCGCGTGTCGCTGGAGTTGCCCGCGGGCGGCACGACGGTGTTCGTGGGCCCGTCGGGCTGCGGCAAGACCACCACGATGCGGATGATCAACCGCCTCATCGAGCCCAGCTCGGGGACCATCACGATCGACGGCGAGGACAATCGCCGCCTCGACCCCGACACCCTGCGCCGCAGCATCGGCTACGCCATCCAGGCCTCGGGTCTGTTCCCGCACATGACGGTCGCGCAGAACGTGGCGACGGTCCCGCGGCTGCTGAAGTGGAACAAGAAGCGCACCCGCGAGCGCGTGGACGAGATGCTCGAGCTCGTCGGCCTGGCGCCCGGCGACTACCGCGACCGCTATCCCGCACAGCTGTCCGGCGGTCAGCAGCAGCGTGTCGGGGTGGCGCGGGCGCTCGCCGCGGATCCGCCGGTGTTGCTCATGGACGAGCCGTTCGGCGCGGTGGATCCCATCACGCGCGCGTCGCTGCAGGACGAGTTGTTGCGGCTCCAGGCCGAGCTCCACAAGACGATCGTGTTTGTCACCCACGATTTTTCGGAGGCGGTGAAGCTCGGCGACAGGATCGCGGTCCTGGGGCCCGGATCGTCGGTGCTGCAGTTCGACACGCCCGAGGCGATCCTGGCCAACCCCGCCGACGAGACCGTCTCGGGTTTCATCGGGGATGATGCCGCGCTCAAGACCCTCACCCTCCGGCGGGTGGGGGACGTGAATTTGGGGACGACGACGACGGCGACGCTTTCCGAGCCACCCGCCGAGTTCGCGGCCCGGTTGCGCGGATCGAGCGACGAATGGGCCGTGGTCCTCGATCAGTCGGGGCATCCCGTGCGGTGGGTTCGTGGGGATCGGGTGGCCGGCGCGACGGACCTCGCCTCGGCCGGCGAGCCGGTGAGCAGCACCGTGACGGTGGAGGCGTCGTTGCAGGAGGCGCTCGACGGGCTGCTCTCCACCGCCAGCGCCACTACAGTTGTCGTGGACCGGGACGGCGTGTACCGCGGCGTGATCGGGATCGACGACCTGGTCGACGAGTTGCGGCGGATCCACAAGCGCCACGCCGACGACGACGCCGGCAGCGGAGCTGATCCGTCATGAGCGCCCCGGCCACCACCAGCAGCACAGCGTCCGGCACCGGCTCGGGTTCCGGCTCCGGCTCCGGCTCCGACACCGGCTCCGGCTCCGGCTCCGGCTCCGGCTCCGGCGATGCCAGCATCGCGCTCGGCGACTCCGCGCGCCTGTTCATCCAGCCGGTCGCGGTGATCATCGCGGTGATCGGGGTGCTGTGGTGGGCATTCGCCACCCCGATGTCCGAGACCCAGGCGGCCTCGCTGAACGCGGCGTCGATCACCGAACGCACCCTCCAACACGTGCAGATCACCATCACCGTGACGCTGATCGTGGTGGCGGTGGGCGTGCCGCTGGGGATCATCCTCACCCGGCACAAGACACGATTCCTGGCGCCGGTCGCGATCGGGATCGCCAACATCGGCCAGGCCGCGCCCGCGATCGGCCTGCTCGTGCTGTTGTTCCTGTTCACCAACAAGACCGGCTTCTGGATCGGCGTGCTTCCGGTGGCGTTCTACTCACTGCTACCGGTGCTGCGGAACACGATCGTCGGAATCAATAACGTCGACCCCGCGCTCATCGACGCCGCCCGCGGCCAGGGGATGTCGGCGGGCAGGATCCTGCGCACGGTCGAGATGCCGCTCGCGGTGCCGTTCATCCTCGCGGGCCTGCGCACCACGCTCGTGTTGGCGGTCGGCACGGCCACGCTGAGCTTCCTCGTGGACGCCGGCGGGCTCGGCATCTTCATCGACACCGGGTACCGGCTCGCGGACTACAAGACGATGGTCGTCGGCGCCGTCCTGGCCGTCGCCCTGGCGCTGCTCGTCGACTGGCTCGGCGCCGTCGCGGAGGTCCTCTTCAACCCCAAGGGGCTGCGATGAACTCGACCATGCGGTCCGACATGACCGCGCCACGCAGGCAACCGTCCGCGTTCCGGCGGCTGCTGTCCTCCCTCGTCGTCGTCGTCATGGTTGTATCCGGCTGCGGACTCTCCAACGGCGGTTCGGTCCCGCTCCCCGTCGGACCCGGGCCCCAGGGCACGGTCCCCGAACTCGAGGGGGTGCGGGTGACCGTGGGCGGCAAGGACTTCACCGAGGGCGTGATCGCCAGCTACCTGGTCGAGTTCCTGCTCGCGGCGGCCGGAATGGACGTCTCCGACATGTCGTCGCTGGCCGGGTCCAACAGTTTCCGGCAGGCGCTCGTGGACGGACAGATCGACATCGGGATGGAGTACACGGGCACCGCCTGGATGAGTTACCTCGGCAACGACGAACCGATCCGCGACCCGCAGGGGCAGTGGGAGGCGGTGCGGGACGCCGACCGGGCCGGGCACGACATCCGCTGGCTGCCGCCCACCACCGTGGACAACACCTACTCGTTCGCCATGAACCGGGCCGCCGCCGAATCCACCGGCGTGCAAACGTTCTCCGACTACGCCGAACTCGTGAACTCCGACCCGCAGGCCGCCGTGACCTGCATGGAAACCGAGTTCTCGGTCCGGCAGGACGGCTGGCCGGGCCTGGCGGAGGCGTACGGCTTCGACCCGTCCACCGTGCCGACCCCGATCATGCAGACCGGCATCATCTACCAGGCCACGGCCGTGGGGAACGAGTGCACGTTCGGCGAGGTCTACACCACCGACGGCCGCGTCAAGGGCCTGGATCTGGTGGTGATCGAGGACGACAAGAGGTTCTTCCCCGTCTACAACCTCGCCGTGGTGGTCCGCGGGAAATTCATTGACGCGCACCCACAGATCGAGGAGGTCCTGGCCCCGCTGGTGGACATTCTGACCAACGAGGTGATGGTGGAGATGAACATGCGGGTCGACGTGGACGGCGAGGATCCCGCGCAGGTCGCGAGGGATTTCCTGGTCGATCAGGGGCTCGTGACGGCCGGCTGAGGCGGATCCGGGGTCGGTACGCGCCGGAGAAGGTTGATGCGGCGACGGCTCGTGTGCTGGACAATCGGTCACATGCCCGCCGGCGGGAAGCCGCCGACGGACCCGCCCCCGACCCCTCGACGTCGGTAGGGCGCCTGCGAGGAGGACGTTCATGGCCACCACCAATCCGCTCACGGTCCTGCCCCGTGCTGCGCGACGGTTTCCGCGAATGGCGCCGGACATGTCGCTGCTGCCGAGGGGCAAGATCATCACGGTCGCCGACGATGTGACCACCCGGATCTACGACACCGGCGAGGAACACCTGCGGCCGGTGATCCTGCTGCACGGGATGGTCGCCACCGGGATGCTGAACTGGTACCAGACCTTTCAGCGCCTCCGCGGCGAGTACCGGCTCATCACCTACGACCAGCGGCACCACGGGATGGGGCACAACGGCCCCTTCGGGTTCGCCGAGCTCAGCGACGACGTCTTTCGCCTGGCCGACCATCTCGAGCTGGAGGCCCCGGTGGTGGGCGGCTACTCGATGGGCGGCATCGTGGCGCAGCTGGCGGCCCGTCAGAATCCGTCCCGGTTCGGCGGGCTCGTGCTCGCGGCCACCGGGACCGGCGCCGAGCGCAACGCGCTGGAGAAGATCACGCTGGGCGGGATGGCCCGGACCCAGCCGCTGCTCAACGCGGTGCCCGAGGAGGTGGCCCGCGAGATCACCGACCAGCCACTCGGCCCGCACGAATGGGCCCTGCGCGAGCTCGCCGCGACTCCCATGTCCACGCACCGCTCGGTGATCAGCGAGGTCGGCCGGTTCAACTCCCTCGCGTGGCTGCACGAGCTGGATCTGCCGGTCGCGATCGTCAAGACGATGCGGGACATCGCGTTCCCCCAACGGATCCAGGACGAGATGGCGGACCTATTGCCGCACAGCGCCGTGTTCCCGATCCAGGGTGGTCACGCGGTGTGCGCAACCCAGCCGGGCCGATTCGCGCGTCGGATGCGCACGGCGATCGGCTGGGTCGTGTCCAACTCCCACTGAGCCGAGCGCTGATCCTCTGGGCGGTCCCGTGCGCCGCCGGGCGGTCCCGTGCGCCGCTGGGCGGTCCCGTGGCGAGCGCCGCACGCCGATCCACCCGTCCGATTGCGATCTGCCCGTTTGATCGCAAAGCGCGTGCCGATCTGCCCGTCTGATTGCGATCCACCCGCCTCCCGCCGACGATCCACCCGCCTCCCGCCGACGATCCGCCCCTCACCCTTCGATCCGCCCTTTCGATTACGACATGCGCTGCGGCCCCCGCGCGCGTGTCGCATTCGGAAGGGCAGATCGTCAATCAGGCTCCGCAGCGGGGCGAAACTAGACGACAGAGAGCGCTGCCGCCGCCGCTTCTCAGCGTCAGAGCACCGAATAACGCACGGCGGTCACCACAAAGACGACCATCGCGATCGCCCCGAGCACCATGCCCCACATGCCGCGCTTCAGGTTCGGCTCGCCGCCCTCGCCCAGCATGCTCGACATAGAGGAGCGCGCCATCAGCCCGAAGCCGACCGCCATCATGGCCGCGAGAAACGCCACGATGTTCAGCAGCGGTACCCACGAGAACAGCACCGCCCCGATCCCCAGCACCAGTGCGCGGGTACCGAGATCCATCCCGCTGGACGGTGCTTTCTTGGGCTTCTGGCCTCGCGAGCCGGAGCGACTGGACATGCCACCAGGGTAACTGCGCCCGCCCTCGCGCGGCCCAAGCTCACCCGTGCTCCGAGCTCCCGCGTGGTCCACGCCCTCACGCGGCCTACACTCACCCGCGCCGCGCTCAGCCCAGCAACTGCCCGTCGGCGAAGCCGGCCAGCAGCACCGCGAATCCGCCGATCTCGCCCACGACGAGCGCCCACATCCCCGCGTGCAGTCCGGCGGTCGGCCGCTCGAACTGGTTGGTCGTGTCCTTCAGCGCGCCGTGCATGATGTAGCTGCCGATCGCCACCAGGAAGAAGAACACGAGCACGCCGGCCGCCGCGAGGTTCACCCACATCGCCCAGCTGCTCAGCTCCACGAACACCGCGATGAGCAGCGTCGCGAACGAGTACATCAGCGCGGCCCGGTGCGCGATGTCGACGTACGGGTGCGCGACATGCTCAGGGCTGGTCGCCATCTGCCGGTACTTCCACACCCCCAGCACGAGCGCCAGCAGGAAAATCACCCCGGCGGCGAGCAACGTCAATCGCGTGTCGAGTCCGAGTTCCATGGCGATCCTTCCGGGCGCACTCACCCACACCTGACAAAACTGGGCGATTTGTATGCTCGTCACTGTAGGCCACATCACCTGATCCCCGGCCACGCACAACCCAGGAGCACCCATGCCGGACAACCCCGGACACCGCGACCAACCCCGCCGCGTTCGTGCCGCCGCGATTCAGTTGGAGGGCGTGCCGGGCCGCGTGGATCTCACCCTGTCGCGCCTGGAGTCGATGATCATCGAGGCAGGTCAGCGCGGCGCGAAGGTCATCGCGGTGCCCGAATTCTGCACATCGCCGGTGCCGATGCGCCCCGGGGTCCACGCGGCGGTGCTGCCGCCAGGTAACGCGGCCGTGGAGATGTTCCGGCGCCTGGCCGCGCGGTACGGAGCGACGATCGGCGGGTCGATGTTGGTCGCCGACGATGCCCCCGCCGGTCACGCCGCCCCGGGCGCCGGCGTTGCCGCCGGACAACCCGAACAACCCCGAAAAGATAAAGATCGGGACGACGACGACACCACCGCATACCGCGAGATCTACAACCGGTATCACCTGGTCGAACCCGGTGGCCGCATCCACACTCATGACAAGGATCTGCCGACGATGTGGGAGAACTGCTTCTACACCGGTGGAGACGCGAGCGGCGGCGATGACGGCGCATTCGACACAGCACTCGGTGGCGTGGGGGTCGCCAGTTGCTGGGAACTCATCCGACACCAGACCGTGGCGCGACTGCGAGGCCGGATCGACCTCGCGATGACCGGAACCCACTGGTGGACCGTGCCCGACAACTGGGGCGGACTCACCTCGCGAGCATTGGCCCCGCTCGCGCGGCGCAATCGTGAGATGTCGGAGAACGCGCCGCGAGAGTTCGCCCGCCGACTGGGCGTCCCGGTGCTGCAGGCCTCGCACTGCGGACAGATCAGGTCCGACCTGTTGCTCGTTCCGGGCTCGCGCCTCGCCGTCCCGTACGAAACCGAGTTCGTGGGCGCCACCCAGATCGTCGACGCCAGCGGCACCGTCCTGGTGTCCCGGAACACCGGCGAGGGGCCAGGGATCGTCTATGCAGACGTAGAGCTCGCGGATGCCGCGACAGGGAGACGGGTATCCAGTTCACACGCGGGGGGAAATTTCTGGATACCCGAACTGCCGCTTCTCATGCGCGGATACTGGCACCAGCAAAATCTGGCGGGTCGGAGTTACTACAGGCGCTCCGGACGGAGGGCAGGCCTGCGGGCCGCGTCGGGAGCACGATGATCACCTCGAAATCGGCCGCCGCCAGCGACTAGACGTCCAGCGCGATCCGAAAGGATCAGCAGATGACCACGTCCACCGCCACCAGCACGGGGCAGGAGGAACGCAGGTCCTGGCTACCGATGATCGGGCTGTTCCTCGGCCAGATCCTCATGTCGTTCAACGTCTCGGCGCTACCGATCTCGATCGGGGGAATGACCGCCGACTTCGGAGTCCCCCCGACGGTCGCCGGGTCGACGATCGTCATCTACGGCCTGGTCGTGGCGGCATTGGTGATGACCGGGGCCAAGCTCGGGCAACGGGTCGGGTGGGTGCGGATCTTCCGTGTTGTCGTCGTCGTCTTTGCTCTTTCCTCCCTCCTGATGATCTTCTCCCCCACGGTGGCCAGGGCCATCGCGGGGCAGGCACTGGCCGGCGCCTCGGCGGCGATCATCGTCCCCGCACTGGTCGCCCTGGTCGCTGAGAACTACAGCGGTGACCAGCAGGCCACCGCGATCGGCTCGCTCGGGGCGGCCCGCGCCCTGGCCGGCGTCAGCGCGTTCCTCATCGGCGGCACCCTCGGCACCCTCGTGGGTTGGCGTCCCGTGTTCTGGATCGTGTTCGCGATCGCGATCGCCGTGTTCGCACTGAGCTTCACCCTGCGGTCCGACAAAGGTGATCCCTCGGTGACGATCGACGTGGTGGCCGCCGTCCTCATCGGCCTGGCGATCATGTCGCTCACGCTCGGCTTCAACAATCTCAACGCCTGGGGAGCGTTCGTCGCCGGGCCCGGCGCACCGTTCGAGCTCGCCGGGATTTCCCCCGCCCTGATGCTCATCGTTACCGGCGTCATCCTGGGCCAGGCGTTCTTCCTGTGGACCCGGCGCCGCATGCGCGAGGGCAAGGTTCCGCTCGTCGACCTGTCGGTCCTCGGCTCGGCCCGCGAATGTGCGGCCGTGTACGCGATGTTCATCGTGGTGGCGCTCGAGGCCGCCCTCAACTTCACCGCGACGCTCATCGTGCGGTTCTACAAGCGGTTCAGCCCGCGCACCATCGGCGTCGCCGCGTTCACCCTCGCCACCGCGGCGCTGGTCTGGCTCTCGCTCGTCGTGAACAACAACTGGGAGACACTGCCGACGATCATCGGGCTGGTCGCCTCCGGGATCGGGCAGGGCGCGCTCGTCACGCTCGTGTTCAACGTCCTGGTCACCTCCGCCCCCGCCGAGCTCGCCGGTGATGTGGGCTCACTCCGCGGCAGCACCCAGAACCTCGCCTCCGCCGTGGGAACCGCGATGGTGGGCGCGATGCTCGTGGCGCTGCTCAGCGTCGGCATCGGCCGGGCCGTGGTCGAGCACCCGTCGCTGCCGCCGGAACTCATCGCGCAGGTGGACCTGGACAGCGTGAACTTCGTGTCCAACGAGGATCTTCACGCGCTGCTGTCCCGGACCGATGCCACCGAGGAGCAGGTCGCCTACGCGGTGCAGCTCAATGAGGAAGAGCGCCTGCGGGCACTCAAGACCGGACTGCTCATCCTCGCCGGGATCAGCGCCATGGCGATCCTTCCGGCCTCGCGTCTGCCGCGATACCGCCCGCACGAGATCCCCGCCGACCAGCTCACCTGACCCAGCTCGGTCGGCTCAGCGCCGCCGGCTCAGCGCCGGTCGAATCAGCCTCCGGCCGGATCAGCTCTGCCGACCGACTCCGGAAAGCTAGCCCCTGCCGGCCTCGTCCAGGCGCGCCACCCGGCGGACGCCGGCGGTCTGGCGGTACGAGGACTCGACGAGTTCGGCCACCTCGTCCCAGTCCACCTCCGGGGTGTCGAGCGGGAGGGCCAGCCAGCCGGCCGGGCCGTAGTAGGCGGGGAGGTGGATCCGTGCGTCCTGCTCCAGGGCGACCCGTTCGGCCGGATCGGGCAGGAACAGCAGCGCGTGATCGAGCAACGGGTCGGCGTGATCGCCCTTGATCTTGCCGCCGAAGACGGCAAACACTTTCTTCGTGAACCACACCGGCCGACCGTGCGCAATCTTCTCCGCCGCGTCCGGAAAGGTCAGACAGAGCGTGCTCAGGCGTACGTACGCGGGGTCGTCGTCGTCAAACATTTTCGGGTGGGACACACCCGCAAGATTACTTCCGGCGCCGCGCCGTGACCGCGGGATTGTCTAGAGGTGCACGTCGTTGTACGCGCGCTCATCCTCGATCGGCTCGAGGTGGCTGGTGATGTGGCAGCTCGGCAGGGCGGCGTGGATCGCCTGCTCGACCTTCTCGACCAACTCGTGCCCACGGTCGACGGTCCACTCCCCCGGCACCAGGGCGTGGAACTCGACGAAACGCCACTTGCCGGATTCGCGCGTGCGCAGCTCGTGGAAGTCGACCCGGCCCGGCTCGCGATGACGCTCCAGGACCTCCTCGATGACCTGGTTGTCCGGCTCGGGAAGGGTGGCGTCCATGAGCCCCATCCCTGATTCATGAACCAGCTTGTAGCCGATGAACAGGATGTTCACGCCCACGCCGATCGCCACCAGCGGGTCCAGGATCTCCCACCCGGTGAGCCACGCGAGCGACAGGCCGACCACGACGCCGATCGTGGTGATCACGTCGGTCATCAGGTGTTTGCCGTCCGCCTTGAGGGTCGGCGAGCGGTGCTTGGTGCCAGCGCGGATGAGCGCGA
Organism: Dietzia aerolata; assembly: GCF_014144865.1. Lineage (GTDB taxonomy): Bacteria > Actinomycetota > Actinomycetes > Mycobacteriales > Mycobacteriaceae > Dietzia > Dietzia aerolata. The sequence continues at coordinate 9,279 of NZ_JAALDM010000163.1, forward strand.
CGCCCACCGCCGCGTTGATCGCCGTGGCAACCACCGAGATCGCCAGGCCGAGCCCCATCGACTCGAGCGGCGCCGGGTTGATGATGCGTTCGATGGAGACGACAAGAATGAACGCGGCGGCGATGAAGATCATCGCGCCCTCTACACCCGCTGAGAAGTATTCGGCTTTCGAGTGGCCGTACTGGTGATCGTCGTCGGCGGGGCGCTCGGCGACGGTCACGGCTCCGACCGCGATCAGGGCGGCCACCAGGTTGACCACGGACTCCGCGGCGTCGGAGAGCAGGCCGACGGACCCGGTGACGTACCAGGCCGCCATCTTCAGCACGATGGTGACGACCGCCGTAGCGACCGACAACCAGGCGAACTTCTTCAGAGTCGACACGCGATAGAGCGTAGCCCTCCACCCAGGCTTCCTCTGTCGGACACCGTCAGTGGGTAGTCTCGGTCACATGCACGCAGGACTTATCTGGCTCGGAGCAGCTGTGCTGCTGGCTGCCGGCGAGGCGGCCGGCGGCGAGTTGATCCTCATCATGCTCGCCGCAGGTGCGCTCGGCGGCTCCGGCGCGGCATTTCTCGGTGCGCCGGTATGGGGTCAGGCGCTGGCGTTCGCTCTCGTCTCCGTCATCATGCTCGCCGCTGTCCGGCCGATCGTGCGACGTCGCATGCTGGCCTCGCTGCCGGAGCACGAGACCAACACGGCAGCGCTCACCGGTCGTGGTGGCACGGTGGTCGAGGCCGTCGACGGGTCCGGCGGGCTGGTCGAGATCGCCGGGGACACCTGGACCGCCCGGCCGCTCATCGAGGGCGAGACCTTCACTGCCGGCGAGAAAATCCTCGTGCACGAGATCGAGGGCGCCACGGCGATCGTCGTGCGCGGCCTGTAGAGCCCACACAAACGGAGGAAAAGCATGGGTGGATTGATCTTCCTTGCCGTCATCGTCATCCTGATCGCCGCGGTGGTGGTGAGCTCGGTCAAGCTCATCCCCCAGGCCGAGGCCGCCGTGATCGAACGACTCGGTCGCTACCAGCGCACCGTGAGCGGTCAGCTCACGCTGATCATCCCGTTCATCGACCGCGTGCGTGCCAAGGTAGACCTGCGTGAGCGGGTCGTCACCTTCCCCCCGCAGTCGATGATCACCGAGGACAACCTCACGCTGAGCATCGACACGGTCGTGTACTTCCAGGTCACCGACCCCAAGTCGGCCGTGTACGAGATCAACAACTACATCATCGCGGTGGAGCAGCTCGCCACCACGACGCTCCGAAACGTCGTGGGTGGACTCACGCTCGAGCAGACGCTGACCAGCCGCGACATGATCAACAAGCAGCTGCGTGGCGTCCTCGACTCCGAGACCGGCCGCTGGGGTCTGCGCGTGGCCCGGGTCGAGCTGCGATCGATCGATCCGCCGCCCTCCATCCAGGATTCGATGGAGAAGCAGATGCGCGCCGACCGCGAGAAGCGCGCCACGATCCTGACGGCCGAAGGTAACCGCGAGGCCGCGATCACCACCGCGCAGGGCGCCAAGCAGGCGGCCATCCTGGACGCCGAGGGCAACAAGCAGGCCGCCATCCTCGCCGCCGAGGCCGACCGGCAGTCCCGCATGCTGCGCGCCCAGGGTGAGCGTGCCGCCCGCTACCTCGTCGCCGAGGGTCAGGCCGCCGCGATCGCGCGCGTCAACGCCGCGGTCAAGGCCTCCAAGCCGACCCCCGAGATGCTGGCCTACCAGTACGTGCAGAACCTGCCCGAGATGGCCAAGGGCGACGCCGCCACCATGTGGATGATCCCGTCGCAGTTCGGCGATTCCCTGGAGAACTTCGCCAAGGCGGTCGCGAAGAAGGACGACGACGGCGTGTTCCGCTACGAACCGTCCGAGGTCGACACGGACGCCGACCTGCCCTCCGCCCCGGACGAGTGGTTCGACACCTCCACCGACCCGGAGATCGCCCGGTCCGTGGCGCTGGCCGAGGCAGCTGCGAAGGGCACCTCCGTGGAGGACGAGGAGGTCCGCGCGAGCAAGCCCAAGCCTGGCGTCTTCGACATGGTCCCCGAGTCCGAGGGCGGTGCCGCCCCCGACACCTCGGCGTCGCGCCACGCTGCGCCCGGGTACGGCGAGCAGCAACAGCAACAGCAGCCGCAGCAGCAGTACCAGCAGCAGCAACAGCAGCAGTACGGCGCGCCCGCGATCGGCGGGCCGCAGGCACCGCAGCCGGGCACGCAGCCACACGAGCCGTTCCCCGGCTACACCGCCTACCCGGCCGAGGGAGAGCAGCCCCGCTAAAGGCTGCCGACCACCGAACATCCAGGTAGCGGCACCCCCGTGTTTCCCAGGTCGTAACATGAGGGCGTGACACGTAACACCGACCACGGCGCCGACCGTCCAGCCGACACTGATTCAGCCACTTCCGGTTCCGAATCCACAGTGTCCGGCACAGCATCCTCAGCGAGCACCAACTCGGAGGGTGCGGACGGCGGCGCCGCTGTCATCGGTGGCAAAGGCACCCATGACGCGGAGGACATCCGCATCATCGAGGTGGCGTGTTCAGTGCTCGCCGAGCGCGGCATCAAGGGGTCCAGCACTGACGACATCGCCCGGGCGGCCGGCGTGACCCGGGTGACGCTGTACCGCCGCCTCGGCACCCGCGACCAGGTGTTGCGCGCCATCTACGCCCACGAGGCACAGCGGCTGATGATGTCGGTCAACGCGCGGTTCACCCCGTTCTCCTCCCTCGAATGGGACCCGGTGCAGCACGTCGAGGACCTGCTCGTCGGCACGGTCTTCGACATCCGCGAGAGCGAGCTAGTGAGGCGGCTCATCGAGGTCGACAAGATCGAGACCATGGCCGTGCTGGCCGGTCAGTCCGACTCGGTGCTGGGCGGGATCACCGAGATCGTCGCCGAATTCCTCCGCAACATCTGGAACGCGGACGTCCACACCCGGCCCATGACCGACGCCGAGGTACAGGATTTATCCCGCGAGGTGGGCAGCGTCGTCGGAGGGTTCCTGCACTCGCTTGTCGTGATGCCCGACGGTCCGCCCGTGGTGACCTCCGAGGACGAGATCCGCGCTCTGGCCCGGCGGGTGCTGGTCCCGATGATCCTGCAACGGTGAGCCGGTTACGTCCGCTGGATCGCGGTCGGCTGGTCCTCGGCGCCGAGCTCGTGCTCCAGTGCCGCACGGAGCTCCGGGAAACGGAACGGGTGCCCGAGCCCGGCCAACACGTCCGGCACGATCCGCTGATCCGCGAAGGCCAGTTCGTCGGCACCCCGTGAGCCCAGGAGCAGACCGGGCGCCCATCCCGGCACCGGGACCACCGTCGGCCGGTGCAGGACCGAGCCGAGCACGCTGGTGAACTCCCGGTTGGTGAGCGGCTCCGGCGCGGTGCCGTTGACCGCCCCCTCTACACGCGTATCGACAATCGCACGCAGGTAGATGTCCGTGAGGTCGTCGAGCGCGATCCACGACATCCACTGCCGACCCGACCCGAGGCGACCGGACAGGCCGGTGCGCGCGATCGCGGCGAGCGGCGGCAGCATCCCGCCGCCCGCGGACAGCACTACACCTGTCCGGACGTTGACCACGCGAGCCCCGGCCGCGCGGGCCGGCTCGCATGCCGCCTCCCAGTCCGCGACGATCTCGGCGAGCGGGC
>NZ_JAALDM010000164.1 GCF_014144865.1 Dietzia aerolata
GCCGCCGCCTCGGGCCTGGTCCCGGCCGCGGCGTTCGCGGGCGGCATGATCGCCGTGCTGGCCACCTACGCCCTCGGCAGCAGCGTGGGCGGGGGCCGCAGCGAGGTGGTGATCATCCTCGCCGGCGTGGCGGTGGCCGCGTTCGCCAGCGCCATCCAGACCTTCTTCATGCAGCGCCACGACGACACCCTGCGGCAGGTCTACTCCTGGATGCTCGGCCGGCTCACCACCAACGGCTGGGCCGAGGTACTGCGAGTGCTGCCGTATGTGGTCGTCTCGATCGCCGTGATCTTCCTGTTCCGCCGCATGCTCGACGTCATGGCCGTGGGCGACGTGGAGGCCGCAACCCTCGGCATCGCCCCGTCGCGCGTGCGGATGATCCTCATCAGCGTGGCCACGCTCGGCACCGCGGCGGTCGTATCTGTCTCGGGCCTCATCGGGTTCGTCGGCATCGTCATCCCCCACGCCGTGCGCATGATCATCGGCCCCGGCCACCGTCTGCTCCTGCCGGTGTCCCTGCTGGTGGGCGGCGCGTTCCTGGTGCTCGCGGACGTGGTGGCGCGCACCGCGATGAGCCCGTCCGAGCTGCCGATCGGCGTGGTCACCGCCGCGATCGGCGCCCCGTTCTTCATGGTCGTCCTGCGTCGCAGCCGGGGTCAGATATGAGCGCCGCCATCACCTGCCGCAACCTGCGCGTCTCCCGCGACCGCACCCCGATCCTGCACGGCGTCGACCTGACGGTGCCCGCCGGTTCGTGGGTGTCGCTGGTCGGCCCCAACGGCTCCGGCAAGACCACCCTCATGTTCGCGCTCGCGGGCCTCATCGGATCCACCGGGCACGTCGAGATCGAGGGCATGACCCCACGTGGGGTCGGACGCCGACGCCTGGCCCGCACGGTGGCGATGATGCCCCAGCGACCGGTCGTCCCGGAGGGCGTCACGGCCCACGAGCTGATCGCCCTGGGCCGCACACCCCACATCCCGCGATTCGGGACGGAATCGGCCAGCGATGTCGTCGTCGTCGACACCATCATCCACCGGCTCGACCTGCACGATCTCGCCGGGCGCATCGCCACCACCCTGTCCGGCGGCGAGCTCCAGCGGGTCGTCCTGGCGCGCGCGCTCGCGCAACAACCGCGCGTCCTCCTGCTCGATGAACCGACCAGCGCGCTCGACATCGGGCACCAGCAGCAGGTCCTCGATCTGGTCGATGAGCTGCGGCGCGAGACCGGACTGACCGTCGTCGCCGCGATGCACGATCTGACCTCTGCGGCGCAGTACGGCGAGCGGTTGGCGCTGCTCGCCGACGGGCGGGTCGTGGCGGACGGGCCGCCCGGTGAGGTGCTCACCGC
>NZ_JAALDM010000165.1 GCF_014144865.1 Dietzia aerolata
CTGTTCGGCACGATCGTGTTCGCCACCTTCGCCGGCGTGTACTTCTGGTTCCCCAAGATGACGGGCCGGATGCTCGACGAGCGTCTCGGCAAGTGGCACTTCTGGCTGATGTTCATCGGCTTCCACACCACCTTCCTCGTCCAGCACTGGCTGGGCAACCAGGGCATGGCCCGCCGCTACGCCGACTACCTGGCCACGGACAACTTCACCGTCCTCAACCAGATCTCGACCGTCGGTTCGTTCATCCTGGGCATCGCGATGCTGCCGTTCATCTGGAACGTCATCAAGAGCTGGCGCTACGGCGAGATCGTCACCGTCGACGACCCGTGGGGTGCCGGTAACTCGCTCGAATGGGCCACGTCCTGCCCGCCGCCGCGCCACAACTTCGTGACGCTGCCCCGGATCCGCTCCGAGCGTCCCGCGTTCGAGCTGCACTACCCGCACATGAGCGAGCGCATGCGCGCTGAGGCCCACGTCGGGGGACGCACCAAGTCCCGTGACCCGAAGTCGGCCAAGGATGTCGCCGATCGCGGTCCCTCACCGCAGAAGAGCTGACCACCTCACCCGTACTCACCCACGGGACCGGTCATCGAGAACCCCGTCGGTAGGCTTGTCCACCGGCGGGGTTCTCGCGTGTCAGCAGTAATTCCGCCTGTCGCACCCACTTCAGGCACCCACCGGGCGGCCACCTGCCGCCCACGATCTCCCGTCAGGAGCACTCGTGAGCACAACCGGAACGCCGGCACTCCTCACCGTCACCGGCCCCGACCGTCCCGGCGTCACCGCTCGGGTGTCAGCGGTACTGGCCTCCCACGGCGCCGATATCGTCGATGTCGAACAGGTTGTCGTCAACGGGCACCTCTCACTCGGTCTCATGATGAAGGTCGGCGACAACGCCGATGCAGTCGCCGTGGTTCGTGAGCTCACCGAGCAGGTGGCAGACCTCGGCATGCAACTCGATGTCCAGTTCGACGACATCGCCCCGCCGGCACCGCCGTCCACACACGCCGTGGTGGTCCTCGGAAGCCCGGTCACCGCTTCCGCGTTCTCAGCGGTCACCGGCTCGCTTGCCACAATCGGAGCGAATATCGACTCCATCCGTGGAATCGCCGACTACCCGGTAACAGGTCTTGAGCTCCTGGTCTCCACCGCGGGACGAGATGCAGTAGACGATTCGCGGCTTCGCGAGATCCTGGCCCCCCTGTCGGAGTCCCACGGGGTGGACATCTCGGTGGACAAGGCCGGCATCGCGCGCCGCTCCAAGCGTTTGGTGGTCTTTGACGTCGACTCCACGCTCGTCCAGGGAGAGGTCATCGAGATGCTCGCGGCACACGCCGGCAAGGAGGAAGAAGTCAGGGCTGTCACGGAGCGTGCGATGCGTGGCGAACTCGACTTCGCCCAATCGCTGCACGAGCGTGTGGCGACGCTGGCCGGACTGCCTGAGTCGGTGCTCGACGAGGTCGCCTCCAACATCGTCCTTACCCCGGGGGCGCGCACGACCATCCGCACACTCAAGCGGCTCGGCATCCGGTGCGGTGTGGTCTCGGGCGGGTTCATCCAGGTGATCTCCGGGCTGGCGGACGAACTCGGTTTGGACTTCGCCCGCGCGAACACGCTCGAGATCGTGGACGGAAAACTCACCGGCCGCGTCATCGGCGACGTGGTCGACCGTGAAGCAAAGGCTGCCTACCTTCGTGAGTTCGCCGACGAACTCGGAATTTCTCTGAGCCAGACCGTGGCCGTCGGTGACGGTGCCAATGACATCGACATGCTCACGACCGCCGGATTGGGTATCGCCTTCTGCGCCAAGCCAGCACTGCGTGAGGTGGCGGACGCGTCTCTGTCCAAACCTTTTCTCGACACCGTGCTGTTCATCCTGGGGATCACCCGGGACGAGATCGAGGCGGCGGACTCGGCCGCGGGCACCTATCGCAGGGTCCCGCTGGCGTGACCGACGGACCGGCGGCAGGGCCCGGACATTCCCGGGCCACGCCCGACGAGTCCGCGGTGGGAGAGTCCAGGCGTCCCGCATCGGGCGAGGATCTCGACTGGTGCCACCGCCGGCTCGCCGCCGGGTCCGCGGGCGCGGAGAACCCGGAAGACCGCAGCACCGTGCGGTCGATGCCAATCGTGCTTCATCTGCCCAAGGGCGACCTTCCTCGGCGTACCCCGTTGCTCGAGGCGGTGGCGCAGGCGGTGGCACTGGTTTGCATCGACGACAGGGTTTCTCCTGGCGGGCCATGGCATGAACCGTATGCCGCATGGCTCGATGCGCGGATGCGCAAGATCGCTCGACGAGCCCGAGGCGCCCATTGGCTTGCGGCGCACGACGTGCCGGGGGTGACGGTCGAGGTCGACGGTTGTCAGGCCCGGGCGTTCGTCCCGGGCCCCGTCGATGAGATCGACCCCAGGTTGGGTCGTCTACAGATCGGGGGAACCGATCTGGAACGCGACGTTCCCGGAGAACCGGCAGAGGGGGTCCCGGTGATCTGGTTTGATGCGGGTCTGGAGATGTCGGTCGGGAAGGCAGCGGCCCAGGTCGGACATGGGGTCATGCTCATGATGGCCGGGATGTCCCGGACGCGGCTTGACTCGTGGATTGGTGATGGCTGCCCGGTGGCGGTCCGTGAAGCTGGCCCCGACCGGTGGAAGGACCTGTCGGCGGCGGTGGCCCGGTCCGAGCCGGGAACGTCAGCGGTGGTCGACGCCGGTTTCACGGAGGTAGCACCCGGCTCTCTCACGGTGATCTCCGTCGATTGCTGAACCACCCGCGGCGATGAGACTTGCTGCTCGGTGGGGTCAGGACTGGCGTAGTCGCTCGAGAGCGCCGAGCACCACGTCCCGATTGGTGGTCTGCCAGAACGGTGGCAGCGAGGCGCGCAGGTAGCCGCCGTAGCGGGCGGTGACGAGCCGGGAATCGAGGATCGCGACAACCCCCCGGTCTTCGGTGCGACGCAGCAGCCGTCCGACACCTTGCGCGAGCAGTAGGGCGGCATGGTTTCCGGCTACAGCCAGGAAACCGTTCCCGCCACGCGCCGCGACCGAACGCTGCCGTGCAGACAGCAGTGGGTCGTCGGGACGGGGGAATGGAATCCGGTCGATCACCACGAGTGACAGTGACTTCCCGGGAACGTCGACGCCCTGCCAGAGCGAGAGTGTGCCCACCAGGGTGGTTTCCTCATCCTCGGCGAACCGGGCGACGAGATTGGCCGTCGAGTCCTCGCCCTGACACAGCACCGGGGTGTCGAGCCGTTCCCGCAGCGTCTCGGCGGCCGCTTTCGCCGCTCGCATGGAAGAGAACAAGCCGAGCGTACGTCCACCGGCGGCGGTGATGAGATCGACGAGCTCGTCTTCCGCTGCAGGTGAGGTTCCGTCCCTGCCGGGAGCGGGCAGATGCTCGGCCACGTAGAGGATTCCATTGCGCGGATAGTCGAACGGAGATCCCGCGTCGAGACCTGTCCAACGCAGTGCCGCCGCGTCGTCATCGGACGGGGGTTCCAGTGACACGGCCGTCGAGGTGTCGATGCGGGTGGACGAGGACGGAGGCAGACCCCAGCTGGCGGCGAGGCCGTCGAACTTGCCGCCCGTCGTGAGTGTGGCCGAGGTGAGGATGACCGTGGACTCGGCGAAGAGCCGCGTGCGCAGAAGACCGGCGACGGTCAGCGGCGCGACCCTGAGGATCCGGCCGCGCCGTTCCTCGGTGCTCATCCAGACGATCTCCATCCGTTCCGCCACGGGCTTGTCGTAGGAGGTGAGCATGCGGTCTGCTGCATCGGCGATCTCATCCAGGGCGGCGAGGGTCTTCTGGCGGTCCGAGGCCCCCTGGGGATCGTTTGCGACCTCGCCGGGCTTGGGGCCGGGCACGGCGCTGCGACAGTTCTCCGCGGTGTGCCGGACGGCCGCGAGTGCGAGATCGGCTCCCTCGGGAAGGATGTCCCACCGGCCGTCGGGGCAGATCTCCAGCAACGCCGCGAGCCCCTCGCCCGCGGCGACCATCCGGTCGGCGGTCTGCTGATCAACCAACTTGGCGGCACGGCGCGCAGCCTGGATCACCGCGGCACCGGTGAGCTCTGCCGTGGACACCCCGGTCACCCGGTCAGACAGTTCGTGGGCCTCGTCGATCACCACCGCGTCGTGCTCCGGCAGTACCGACACGTCGGTCATGGCGTCGATCGCGAGCAACGCGTGATTGGTCACGACAATGTCCGCACGCCCCGCCTCCTGCTTGGCGAGTTCGGCGAAGCACTCGCTGAACTCCGGGCACAACTGTCCGAGGCACTCCCGACTCGTCACCGACACCTGACGCCACGCGGCATCCGACACACCGCGGGGGAGGTCGTCCCGGTCGCCGGTCTCGGTGTCCTGGGCCCAGTCGTGGAGTCGCGCGATCTCCCGTCCGAGCCGCGATGTCGGTCCGGTGTCGCGGGGCGACGCCTGTGTTGGCGTGCGCGCAGCCGTGGACTCACCGCCGAGGGGCAGGTCGAACAGTTCCTCGGTCTCGATCTCTTCCGGATCGGCCTCGTCGACGGGCCCGCTGCCGACTCTGTGCAGGCACAGGTAGTTACCGCGGCCCTTGAGGATCGCGTGCGACGGACTCACGCCGAGGGACGGTTCAAGCGCCGCGGAGAGTCTGGGTAGGTCTCGGTCGACCAGTTGGTTCTGCAGGGCGATCGTCGCCGTCGACACGACGACCGTGCGGCCGGTGTCGACGGCGTGGCGGAGCGAGGGGACGAGGTAGGCGAGGGATTTGCCGGTGCCGGTGCCGGCCTGAACAGCGAGGTGCTCCCCGGTGGTGAGGGCGTTTCCCACGGCCTCGGCCATCATCATCTGGCCGTCGCGTCGGCTACCGCCCAAGCTCTCGACTGCGGTGTCGAGGAGTTCGGAAACGGGAGGAAGCGAGTCGGTCACGCGCTAACCCTATCGGTCAGCTCGGACACCAGCCTGAAGGCCATCGGTCGACCAACGCCGCGGTGGGCACGGTGAACGCCGCGAGGTGCACCGGGCGAGCTGCGCCCTCTCAGTCGGCAGATCAGTACGAGGCCGTGATGGCGGTGAGGAACACGAAATAGCCCACTACCAGGACGATGCTGATCACGACCCCGACGATGAGGACGATCGTCGCCCACCATGCCCACTTCCGGGCATCCTGTGACGCTTGATGGGCGGCCTGGTAGTGCCCCTGGGCCCACAGGCTGCTGACGTTGGAGCCCTTGACGATCGAGACGATCCCGAACGGGATAGAAATCCATGACGAACAGCCGAAGAACAAGGAACCCACCGTGATGAGGATGGACCACACCAGATAGTTGCTGGGGGCGGCGCCGGGATTGCCGGGGTACTGCCCGGGATACGGACTACCGAACTGGCCCATGTGGTTCTCGCCGTTGGGATTGCCGCCCGGGTAGGGGTAACTCAATGTCTGCTCCTGTTGTAACTCACCCGAGTCGTTAACGTGGGAAAACCTGTGCGCCGGACGTCTAGACCGCCAGTGCGGTGAAGGGGGCGAAGGGAAGGTTGCGGATGATGAACCAGATGGCGATCACGACCCCGACCGTGACCGGAGCCCACCGCCAGTGTTCCCAGCGGGGGAGGTGCCTGCCGGAGGTCCGGCGCAGCGTCCAGGCGAGGAACGACCATATGAGAAGTGCGACGACGACGACGCCGACGGCGTTATAGGCGAGTGCCTTTGCCAGGTCTGCGTGAAGGAGCGAATAGACCATCCGCGCCGACCCACAGCCGGGACAGACGATCCCGAACAACGCCTTGGTCGGACACGGTGGGCTCATCCCGCCCGGGGTCGTGGGGTCTGCGGCGGCCACGAAGATGCAGGTGCAGACCGCGGCTCCAAAGGTCAATGCGGGTGCAACGGCACCAGCCCACCCCCGACCCTCCGGAGTTCGGAAGGAATGGGGGTGGGCTGGAGCCGGAGCGGAAGCGCGTGCCCGCACTATGCGCCGGTCAGTAACCCGACATCGAGGCGGCGCCACCGATGACGAAGATGAAAATGACGTAGAGAACCACGACCACGATGCCGGCGATGGCGCCCCACATCGCGAACTTCTTGGCGTCGTCCGAAGCCTGCTGGGCGGCGGCGTACTGACCCTGCGCCCACAGAGAGTTGACGTTCGCAGCCTTGACGATGGCCACGATGCCGAGGGGTAGACAGCACAGCACGGTCGAGAGGATGGCCCAGACCATGTTGTTGTCCGGTGCCGGGCCGGGGGCGCCGAAACCGCCGCCCTGAGCGCCGAAACCGCCGCCTTGCGCACCGTAACCGCCACCCTGAGCGCCGAAGCCGCCCTGGTCACCGTAGGGGTTGTCGCCGGAGTTGGGGTAGCTCATGATGCTCCTGTCGTGGGGTCGGAAAAGTACTTGTTCTCAGAATGGTGAGTTATAGCAGGTTAAGTCTTCCAGCGGTGGGCCGACCTCTTCGTGATTTGGCAGAAATATGGTTAGTTTCCGGCCGGAGGCACCACACGTATGTTGACTGCGGGGTCGCCTTGACTCAGCGCCAGTCCCTCCCACGGCAACGTGACCATCACCTCGGAGTGGAAGGAACGAGACTGTTCCAGCGTCGGAAGGCCGGAGACCGTGTCCCCGGAACGGACCAGTGGCACCGCGAGGTCGCGCTGCTCAAGCCCGGGGGTTTCGGGAGAGGTGGCGGACAGGGGGAGGAGGACCTCCTCGACGGCGGTTCCTGACCGGCGGTGCAGACGGATGGCTCGCTTGGCCCCGGGCAGTGACTCCTTGTGTGCGGACCGCTTGGCCACCGGGATGCCGTCGACCTCCACGAGTTTGTAGACCATTCCGGCGGTCGGGGCTCCGGAACCGGTCACCAGGCGGGTGCCAACGCCGTAGACATCGACTGGCTCGGCCCTCAACGCGGCTATCGCGTACTCGTCGAGGTCACCGGAAACGACGATCCTCGTGTTGTGGGCGCCCAGCCCGTCGAGTTGGGCGCGTACCTGGCGCGCCATGACTCCGAGATCGCCGGAGTCGATCCGGACACCCCCGAGTTCGGTGCCGGCCACCTCGATGGCGGTAGCGACACCCGCGGTGATGTCGTAGGTGTCGACGAGCAGGGTGGTGTCGACCCCGAGGGTCGCCACCTGCGAACGGATTGCCGCGGCTTCGTCGGGGCCATCGGGCCCGGTGTGCAGGAGGGTGAACGAGTGAGCTGACGTGCCGGCCGAGGGCACGCCGTGGCGACGGGTGGCCTCCATGTTGGAGGTCGACTGAAAGCCGGTGAGATACGAGACCCGGGCGGCAGCCACCGCGGCTTCCTCATGGGTGCGCCTGGAGCCCATCTCGATGATGGGGCGCCCCGCGGAGGCGGAGGTCATCCGGGCGGCCGCGGAAGCGATCGCGCTGTCGTGATTGAGCACCGACAGTACGAGGGTCTCCAGGACCACACATTCGGCGAACCCGCCCCGGATGCTCAGAACGGGGGAGCCGGGGAAGAACAACTCGCCCTCGGTGTAGCCGTCGATATCCCCGGTGAAGCGGTAGTTCCGGAGCCAGTCGATGGTGCGGTCATCGAGGGAGTCGGCCACCACGTCGATCTCCGCGTCGGAGAATCGGAATTCCGCCAGCCGCTCGAGGAGCCGTCCGGTGCCGCCGACCACCCCATACCGACGGCCCGGGGGCAGGCGGCGGGCGAAGACCTCGAAGACGCAGGGCCGGTCGGCGGTGCCGTCGGCCAGTGCTGCCCGGATCATGGTGAGTTCGTACTTGTCCGTGAGCAGCGCGGTGGAGGGCTGCCCCGCCAGGGGCCCGGAGGCGTGTGGGGTCATCGGGGTCACGCGCCTGACTCTACGTCGTGGCCGGGGGGCCGGGAATCCGTATCCTGGGGCGTATGCACCCAGTGACGACACCGCTCGCGGACGTCCGGAGCACGTCGCCGTCAATGGCGATGCCTTCGGCGGTGCCCGTGGAGTCCACGGACACAGAGCTCGACGGCGGGATCGACAACCCGTGGCTCACCGTGGTCTGGGACGACCCGGTCAATCTCATGAGTTACGTGACCTTCGTGTTCCAGCGGGTGTTCGGCTACACGCGCGAACATGCTCACGATCTGATGCTCAAAGTCCACAATGACGGCCGGGCCGTCGTGTCCTCGGGCAGCCGGGACAAGGTGGAGAACGACGTACGGAAACTGCAGGAGGCCGGATTGTGGGCCACCATGCAGCGGGAGGCGTGACGCGAGTGAAGGCCTGGCAACGAAAATCCTCACTGGGCGGACCCCGGATCAAGTCGGTGATGGAAAGTCACGAGGTCCAGATCTTGCACGCGCTGGTCTCCAACGTCGTGGACATGCTCGAGCAGCGCCGTGATTCCGCGCCGAGGGACGAGCTGGCGGAACTGACGGGAATGCGTAGCGGTCACTCGTCGTTGCCCGATCAGGCGCCGCTGGCGAGATTGCTGCCGGACTTCCACCGCCCCGAGAAGGCGGACGGTGCCGCGGGGGCGGACGAGTGGTCGGGCCATAAGAGTTCGGACGCGGAGGCCGTCGCCCGCGCCCACAACTCGGGCATGCGGATGATCCACGAGCCGGAGATCATCGACGCCAAGCTCGCCACGGCCGCCGTTCTGCTGCGTTCGCTGCCGTCGCGCGGCGGGAACGTCTCGCTGACCCTGGACCAGGCGCAGGCCTGGATGGGCTGCCTCAATGATGTCCGGTTGGGACTGGGTGCGGTGCTGCTCGACGCCGGAGAGGTGGACGGCGAGCCGGCCACCGACATCCCCGAGTTCGTGCCGGAGGACGACCCCCGGTCGGCGCAGTTGGATGTCTATCACTGGCTTACGTTCATGCAGGATTCACTGTGCACCGCCCTGACCGGCGAGTGAGGAAAAAGGCCATGTACCAAGACCCTCGTCTCCCGATGACCCCCGGCGGCGGTGCCGCGCAAGGCCCCGGTTTCGGCGCCGGAGCCCAGGCTCCCGTCAAGCAGGGGCCCCGCCGCGGACCGGCGTTCATCCTGCTGTTCTGCTTCGTCGGCCTGATGTGGGTGATCGAGGCGGCCGATCAGGTCATCGTGTGGGCCACATCGGACTCGAACACCCTGGATGCGCACGGCGTGGAGCCGCTGTCGACCGATGGACTCCTGGGGATCGTCTTCCAGCCGCTGCTCCACGGCGACTGGGCCCACCTGATCGGCAACTCGATCGCTCTGCTGATCCTCGGTTCGATCATCGCGCTGTCGGGCGTCAAGCCACTGATCAGCGTCACGGTGATCTCGTGGATCACATCGGGCGTGGTGTCGTGGCTGTTGGGTGGCTCGGGCACGGTCCACATCGGCGCGTCGGGCATCGTGTTCGGCTACATCTTCTATGTGATCGTCCGCGGATTCTTCACCCGCAAGATTCTGCACCTGGTGGTCGGACTGCTCATCGGCATCTATTACGGGATCGAAGCGCTGTACGGGTTGTCGCCGATGCAGTCCGGGATTTCCTGGCAGGGCCATCTCGGCGGCGCGATCGGCGGCGTGGTCGCGGCGGCCGGGACCAAGCGGAACCGGAAGCCGAAGCAGTCCAAGCAGGTCTCCGCCGGGCAGCGGGTGTGACGGGCCGGGACGCCCCGATCGGCGTTTTCGATTCGGGGGCGGGCGGCCTGACGGTGGCGCGCGCGATCATGGACCAGCTGCCGGACGAGTCGGTGGTCTACGTCGGCGACACCGCCCACGGTCCGTACGGTCCGCTGCCGATCGCGGAGGTCCGCGCGCACGCGCTGGCGATCGCGGACCTGCTCGTCGAGCGCGGCGTCAAGGCGTTGGTGATCGCCTGCAACACGGCGTCGGCGGCGATGCTGCGCGATGCCCGTGAGCGGTATCCGGTGCCGGTGGTGGAGGTGATCCAGCCGGCCGCGCGTCGTGCGGTGGCCACCACGCGGTCGGGGCAGATCGGTGTCATCGCCACGCGCGCGACGGTCGCCTCCCGGGCCTATGACGACGCGGTGGCGGCGGCCGCGGGCGTCGAGCTCACGTCGGTGGCGTGCCCCAAGTTCGTGGAGTTTGTCGAGCGCGGCATCACCAGCGGTCGCCAGGTGCTCGGGCTGGCCGAGGCGTACCTGGCACCGATCCGTGATTCGGGCGTGGACACGCTCATCCTGGGCTGCACCCATTACCCGCTGCTGTCGGGGGTCGTGCAGTTGGCGGTGGGGGACCAGGTCACGTTGGTCTCGAGTGCGGAGGAGACGGCCAAGGACGTGCTGCGGGTGCTCACCGCGGGGGACCTGTTGCGGCCCCACGATGAGGCGAGTCCGGCGACGCGCGAGTTCCTCGTCACCGGCGATCCGGATGCCTTCCGCAGGGTCGCGTCGCGCTTCATCGGCCCGGGGTTGGTGGCGGTCGGTCGGACGTCCGGGGCCTAGGTTCTGCGGGGCACTCGCCGTGGGCATGGGCATCGACGCGACGACGCGCGGCCCGACGTGGCACGATGGTGCCCATGTTTCTGACTGTCCTGGGGTGCTCGGGGAGTATCGGCGGGCCCACCTCGCCGGCGTCCGGGTACCTCGTGGAGGTCGAGGGCATGGCCCCCGTGGTGATCGACATGGGCCCGGGGGTGTTGGGGGCGCTCCAGCGCCACGCCGTGCCCGAGCACGCCACGATCCTCCTGTCGCATCTGCACGCAGACCACTGCCTGGACGTGCCGAGCCTGTTGGTGCTGCGCCGGTTCGGCCCCCGCTCCACGGGCCTCGCGAAGGCGCCGCTGGTGGGTCCGTCCGGGACCGCCTACCGGATCGGGGTGGCGTCGGCGGAGGTGCCGGGCGCGGTGGACGATCTGTCGGACACGTTCGAGGTGTCGACGTGGGATGTGGCCCCCGAGTTGGACCTGAGGGACGACGACGACGAGGTCGTCCTCCACGTGCGGGCCGGTCGGGTGAATCATCCGCCGGAGTCGTACGGACTGCGCCTCACCTCAACGGACGGCCGGGTACTCGTGTACAGCGGTGATACCGCGTATTGCGAGGAGCTCGTCGAGCTCGCGGACGGCGCCGACGTCCTGTTGTGTGAGGCGTCGTGGACGCACGAGGGTGAGCACCCGCCGGGGATCCACATGTCGGGCCTGGAGGCGGGCCGGGTCGCTCGCCGGGCCGGGGTGGGGCGTCTAGTGCTCACGCATATCCCGCCGTGGACGGACCGTGAGGCCGTACGCGCCGAGGCCGCCTCCGAGTTCGACGGCGAAATCCTGCTGGCCGAGCCGGACCTGCGCCTCGACATCTGACCCCGCCCGTCACCGCACACTGCACATCGTCGCCCTCCATCGTGCGCCGAACTCCGCCCTGCGCCGCACTCCGCGCGAGCCCCGGCGCCGGCGACTAGGATCGGCGCACGTGACCTCTTCGACTATCAGCAGAGCAGACGGACGCGCGGACGGCGATCTGCGCGACGTGACCATCACGCGGGGATTCACCTCGCATCCGGCGGGCTCGGTTCTCGTCACCTTCGGGCAGACCCGGGTGATGTGCACCGCCAGCGTCACCGAGGGCGTGCCGCGCTGGCGCAAGGGCTCCGGCCTCGGCTGGCTCACCGCGGAGTACGCGATGCTGCCCGCCGCCACGCACGAGCGCTCGGGCCGTGAGTCGGTCCGCGGCAAGGTCGGCGGCCGCACCCAGGAGATCAGTCGACTGGTGGGCCGTTCGCTGCGCGCGGCGATCGACCTGTCGGCGTTGGGGGAGAACACCATCGCGCTGGACTGCGACGTGCTCCAGGCGGACGGCGGCACCCGCACGGCCGCGATCACCGGCGCGTACGTCGCGCTCGCCGACGCCGTGACCTGGCTGCAGTCGAAGGGCGCC
>NZ_JAALDM010000166.1 GCF_014144865.1 Dietzia aerolata
GCCTGGCCCGTACCCGCTCGAGAACGGTGCGTCAGTCGTCAGCCTGTGGAGAAGGAGCGAGGATGGGGAATTCCGGGTCGAAAAGCTCCGTCACCGACACACCCACAGCTCCGGGGCCCAGATGCCACGCCAGCACCTCGTCGAATTCGACGATAATCACCCGCTCGGGGAACTGGGTTTCCTTACGGATCTCGGTGGCCATCTCCTCGGCCCGTTCGGGTGCTTCATGATGGTGAACCACGACCAGCACGTCCGTGCGGTCGGTCTCTTCACGCGCGAGTGCCCGGAGCCGCTGGTGCGCCTTGGTGGTCGTCCGCGCCTTGGCGGCCAGCTCCACCGAACCCTTGCGCAGGATGATCACCGGCCGCATGGCGAGCGCGCTGCCGAAGATGGCGGCGATCGCACTGATCCGGCCGCCACGACGGAGGCTGTCCAGCGACTCCACCGCCGCGTACGTCAGCGCTCCCCGACTGAGCCGTTCCGCGAGGTCGTACACGCCCGACAGCCCGAGACCGTTCTGCGCCGCCCACGCGCACTGCGCGACGGCCGCACCGAACGCCATCCCCGCGCACTGCGAGTCCGACACCAGCACACGGCCGCCGAACCGCGTGGCCGCGTCCGCCGCCGACTCCCACGTCCGGGACAGCTGGCGGGACAGGTGCACCGACACCACGCCGGTGCACTCCGGGTCCGCCAGCAGCTCTTCGTAGACCGCGGCCAGCTCTTCAGGACCGACAGCTGCCGTCGAGACTGCTCGCTGTTCCTCCTCGACCACGTGTAAGTCGACGACCGTGATGCCGAACTCACGGATCCATGTCTCGGGAAGGTCTGACGCGGAGTCGGTGACCAGACGGATGGTCACTGCGCCGCCTCCGGAGGTGTGACCCCGGCATTCCACTGGTCCAGACGCCAGAGCAGGCCGCGGGCCGTGTCATTTCCGGGGGGCACGTCGAGGTCTCCCGACGGGCCGTCGGAGTCGTGGGGGCGACGATGCGCGGAAAGCTGCACCCAACAAGTGTTCCCCAGACCGTTGAAGATCGGGTACTGCTCCACCGGAAGTTCAATAAGTGCCGCGGTCAACGCGGCGATTGCGCCGCCGTGGGCGACGATCACAGCAGGGTGTTCGTTCCACTCCGGTTGGTCCCGGACCAGCTCGTCGACGACCGCGCGGGTGCGGCGCGCGACATCGATCCGGCTCTCTCCCTCCGGCGGGGCCCAGCGCGGACTGCTGCGCCAATTGAGGCGAGCGTCCGGCCACTGCTCATCCACCTCGGAATGGCTCATCCCCTGCCAGGTGCCCAGGTGCGTCTCCCGCAACCGCGCATCGGTGCGGACCTCCAGCCCTACCTCGGTGGCCAGTGCTGCTGCGGTGTCGCGAGCACGACGCAGGTCGGACGACAGGATCGTCCACGGGCGGCGCGGCGAGAGGACCCGACCGACCGTATGCGCCTGCCGGACACCGAGCTCACTGAGTTCGGTGTCCAGCTGACCCTGCATACGGAACGACGCGTTGTAGTGCGTCTGCCCGTGGCGCAGGAGGATGAGACGACGGGTCACCTCGGGTCAGAGCTCCTGATCCCGACGCGGCTCCTCCGGTGCCAGCGCGTCATCGGCACTGTCCGCCGAATCGGCGCCACTGCGGCCGGCACCGGTCTGAACTCCGTCGATCTCCACGACGGGGCAGTCCTTCCACAGCCGGTCGAGAGAGTAGTAGTCGCGTTCATCCACGTGCTGGACGTGGACAACCAGCTCGTTGTAGTCGAGCAGTGCCCAGCGGCCCTCCCGGGTGCCCTCGCGACGCAACGGCTTGTGGCCGGCCTCGCGGAGCTTGTCCTCGATCTCCTCGACAACCGAGTTGACCTGTCGTTCGGTATCGGCGGACGCCAGCACGAAGCAGTCCGTGATGACGAGTTGATCGGAAACGTCGAGCACGACGACGTCTGTCGCCAGCTTGTCATCGGCGGCGCGGGCCGCGATGGCGGCCATGTCCATGGCCTCGGGGCTTGCGGTCACTGGGGGAACTCCTCGGGGTGGGGGTCGATGGGGTCGGTGGGACCGGATTCTCGGTGTACCGGGGCCGTCACTGCCGGTGTGCCGTCGAGGCGGGTGGAGCCCTCCGGTCGGTACAGGTTTCGTTTGGCGATGTACTGCACCACTCCGTCGGGTACGAGGTACCAGACGGGTGCGCCGGCTGCGGCGCGGCGGCGGCATTCGGTCGACGAGATCGCCAGTGCCGGGATCTCGAGCAGGTGGACGCGGCCGTCGTGGATCTCGGCCAGGTGGGTGTCCGATAGTTCGAACCCCGGCCGGGAGACACCCACGAAGGTCGCCAGGCCGAACATCTCCTCCCACCCCCGCCAGGTGAGGATCTTCTCCAGCGCATCGGCACCGGTGATGAAGAACAGTTCGGAATCCGGGTGCTGACGAAGCAGATCCTTGAGTGTGTCGACCGTGTAGGTGGGGCCCGCTCGCTCGATGTCGACGCGACTGACCGAGAAACGCGGGTTGGAGGCTGTCGCGATGACGGTCATCAGGTAGCGGTCCTCGGCTGGCGAGACCTTGCGAGTGTCCTTCTGCCACGGCTCCCCGGTGGGTACGAAGACCACATCGTCGAGATCGAACCGGTGGGCCACCTCGCTGGCCGCGACGAGGTGCCCGTGGTGGATGGGATCAAAGGTCCCGCCCATCACGCCGATACGGCGACGTGCGCCTGCGGCGGCTCCGGTCGTGGTCATGATGCGTGAGTCTATCGGGCGACTCTCAGGCTCGGTCGTCACCCGCACCGACTCCGGTCGTCATACCGGAAGCAGACCCGCGACAACCGCGGTGAGCTGTTCGACGTTGCGGCACTCGTGCATCGGAACGTACTGCGAGTAGAGCTTGGCGGCGGAGTCCCCTGTACCCCACTGACGCTTCGGTTCGGGATTGAGCCAGTGGGTGTGTCCCACACGCTCGCTGACGAACTCGAGCGACTCCACGGCCGGGTTCCGGTAATTGTTTCGACCGTCGCCGAGGATCAGCAGTGAGCCGGTTCGCGTGAGGGTGTGGGCGTAGCGATCCGCGAAACCGGACAGCGCGTGCCCGTAGTCGGAATGACCGTCGTAGGTGACGATCTCGGCCTCCCGGACCATGCGCGCCATCGCCGAACCCAGGTCCGATCCGGCCTCGAAGAACGAGGTGACCTCGTCGGTGGTGTCGACAAAGGCGAACACCCGCACTCGGGAGAACTGTTCGCGCAGCGAATGGACCAGCTGCAGGGTGAAGTGGCTGAATCCAGCGACCGACCCGGAAACATCGCACAGCACCACGAGCTCCGGGCGCGCAGGACGTGGTTTGCGCAGCACGAGGTCGACGGGCACCCCGCCGGTCGACATCGACTTGCGCATGGTCTTGCGCATGTCGATCGCCCCGTGCCGGTGGCGGCGCCGGCGAGCGGCGAGGCGGCTACCGAGCTGGCGGGCCAGCGGGCCGACCTTGCGCCGTAGAGCCTGCAGGTCCTGGTCGTTGGCGCGGAGGAAATCAACCTGCTCGGCGGCCTGACCGACCGCGTACTGCGCGACCCTGTCGCGCCCCACGGTCTCAGCGGTGCGCCGGCGGGTCTCGTCGGCGACCTCGCGCAGGAATCCGCGCACCATGTCGGCCGCGGAGTTAGCGGCGGCGGTCTTCTCGGCGTGCCGCTTGGAACCGTCCGGATCGAACGGGTCCGCACCGAGAAGGCCATCGAGCACCTTCTGCATGATGGCGCTGGTGTCGAGAGGGCTGAGCGCCTGGTAGGCGGAGAAGCGTTGGCCGCCCGCCGAATCGTAGGAGCCGAGCTGATCCACCAGCATCTCGGCCAGGGCCCGGGCCTTCGCTCGAGATTCCTCGGTGTCCTCAAGCAGGAGCGAGGCGATCAACTCGTTGAGCGCCTCCGGGTCGACCCTGCCGTCCTCATCGGTGGGGATCTCCACCTCAAGGGTCGTCGCGTCCCCTGGCAACTTCTCCCCGACCGCGACCGGGAACCAGAGATCAAAAAGCTGGTCGAACACGCCACGGTGGGTGGGCTTGTGCAGGATCGTCGCGGCGAGGGCCTCCCGGAGTGCGGGACGGTCGAGCAGGTCGATGTGCACCATCGCCGACGCGGCGTCGACCGCTTCACTGGGCCCGACTGGGATGCCCTTGCGGCGCAGCGCATCGACGAAGTCCACGAGATGGCCGGAAAGCCCGCCCGGAGACTTCTGGATTGTCGTGCCGTCGCTCATGGCTCCCGCCTCCCGATCTGTCTGTGTGGTCTACGGCTTAGTTGAGCCGCAGCTCGGCGGCCGCCCGCAGCTGGTCGGACTGGTGCTTGAGGACGACGCCGAGGGTCTGCAGAACCGTGTCATCGTCGATGGTGTCCAGCCCCAGTGCCACGAGGGTGCGTCCCCAGTCGATCGTCTCGGACACGCTGGGGACCTTCTTCAGAGCCATGGCCCGCAGGACGCCGACTACCCGGACGAGTTGCTCGGCAAGGCGGTCGTCGAGCTCGGGGACACGGGAGGCGAGAATCTTGCGCTCGAGCTCGGGGGTCGGGAAATCGAGGTGGAGGTAGAGGCAGCGACGCTTGAGTGCCTCGGACAGTTCGCGGGCCGCGTTGGAGGTGAGCACCGCGAACGGGCGTCGGGTGGCCTCGATGGTTCCCAGCTCGGGGATGGTCACGGCGAAATCGCTGAGCACCTCAAGCAGGAGGCCCTCGATCTCGATGTCCGCCTTGTCGACCTCGTCCACGAGCAGCACGGTGGGTTCGCTGCGACGGATGGCGGTGAGCAGCGGCCGGGACAGTAGGAACTCCTCGGAAAACACGTCGTCCCGGGTGGAGTCCCAGCCCTCGCCCTGGCCGGCCTGGATGCGCAGGATCTGCTTGGCGTGGTTCCACTCGTACAGCGCGCGGGCCTCGTCGACGCCCTCGTAGCACTGCAGGCGAATGAGCTCGGCCTCGGTGGCCGAGGCGACGGCCTTGGCGAGCTCGGTCTTGCCGACGCCCGCGGGTCCTTCGATGAGCAGTGGCTTTCCCAGCCGGTCGGCAAGGTAAACGACCGTCGCGGTGGACCGGTCGGCCAGGTAACCCTGCTCGCCGAGCGCCTCGATCACGTGGTCGATGCTCTGGAATGCGGGGAGCTGGCCGGTACGGGCTCGGTCCATGGGATGGATCCTTTCGGGCTGGGTGGTGCGCGTGTCGTGTACTGCGTGGGGAGGGCCTTCAGCGCGGCCCCGGGCCGCGGGCCGGGTTATGGACGCACGTGCCCCTTACCGTTGGCGATCCACTTGGTACTGGTCAGTTCCTCGAGCCCCATGGGACCGCGGGCGTGGAGCTTCTGGGTGGAGATACCGATCTCGGCACCGAAGCCGAACATCTCGCCGTCCGTCCACGCGGTGGAGGCGTTGACCATCACCGCCGCGGCGTCGACCTGTGCGGTGAACTTCTCGGCCACATCGATGCTGCGGGTGGCGACGGCCTCGGTGTGCCCCGAGGACCAGCGGGCAATGTGTTCGATGGCCTCATCGACGCCGTCGACGACCTTGAGCGCGATGTCCATGCTGAGGTACTCCTCGCCCCAGTCAACGTCATCGGCAGGGATGAGACCGTCGCGGTCACCGTGGATCACCACACCGGCGGCCTGCAGGGCACCGATCACGCGGTCAACGGCGGCATCCCCGAGCGCGGAGTCGAGCAGGACCGTCTCCGTGGCGTTGCAGACGCTACAGCGGCGGGTCTTGCCGTTGAGCAGCAACTCGATCGCCTCGTCGAGATCCGCGTCTCCATGGATGTAGAGATGGCAGTTGCCGGTGCCGGTCTCGATGGCGGGCACCTTGGCGTTCTCCACGACCGCCTGGATGAGGCCGGCGCCGCCGCGCGGGATCACCACGTCGACCAGGCCGCGGGCCTGGATGAGGTGGGTCACCGACGAGCGGTCCTCCGACGGCAGCAACTGCGCGGCGTCGACGGGAAGTCCATGCCCGGCGAGTACTCCGCGCAGAACCTCGACGAGGGCCACATTGGAATTGCGGGCCGAACGGGAGCCACGAAGCAGTGCGGCGTTGCCGGATTTGAACGCCAGACCGAACGCGTCGACGGTGACGTTGGGTCGGCCCTCGTAGATCATGCCGACGACGCCCAGCGGGACCCGGACCTGCCGCAGTTGCAGCCCGTTGGGCCGGGTCGAGCCACGGGTAACCGTGCCGATCGGGTCAGGCAGCCCCGCGACCTGACGAAGTCCGCCGGCGATGCCGTCGATCCGCTCGACCGTCAACCGGAGCCGATCGAGCATGGCCTCACCGGTGCCCTCTGCGGCCTGGTCGGCAATGTCGCGCTCATTGGCTTCGAGGATCTGCGGCGCGGCGGCCACCAGTGCGTCGGCGGCGGCGAGCAGCGCCGCATTCTTGGCGTCGGTGGTCAGCAATGAAAGCTGCCGCGATGCGGTGCGGGCTCGGCCTGCCGCCTCGCGAACCGCATCGCGGACCGGGTCCGCGGCGGCCGGGTCGGCGCTGGCGAGTTCGGTGCGTGCGGGGGTGTCGAGATGGCTGGAGGTCATGGGGGCCAGCTTACCTGGGGAATCTCGGGCGGATAGCGCGGCCGTCGCTGCTGGTGGGGCGCCCCCCGAGGCGACCGCCGACGTGCACATGCGACCGCGGCACGGTACTCATGCGGCCACGGCCGGGGTGCCGGGCGGAATCCACCGGGGCCTGCCCGGATTGGCCGGGTCCGCAACGGTCCGCCACGAGTTCGGCCCCTCACCCACCCATCCGTGATGGATGGGGCAGGCCAGTGCCAGGTTGGCGATCGTCGTGCGGCCACCCCGAGACCATTCCTCCACGTGGTGGGCCTGGCAGCCTGCCGCCGATCTCTCGCATCCGGGATGCGTACATCCCCCATGGGCGGCGTAGAGGACGAGCCTCTGGATGGCGCTGGCCAGGCGTCGGTCGCGACCCCGGTCGATGTCGATGCGTCTCAGTTCCTCGTGACCGTCGCGCAGGGCGGACAGGAACCAGGAGCGGCGACCCGCCAACGACACGGCCTGGGCCGCGGTGAACTGGGTGCCTGCGTCGGTCTCGACCAGGCCGCCCTGCTCGCCCGCCTCGACCGCGTCCAGCTGTTCGGGGGTCATCCGGACCACGATCGCGGCGACACCGCGTGTGGCTGCGGGCTCGACCGACAGACCGAGCGAGAGCACGTGGCACAGCGCGTCGTAGGCCCGCTGGCCCGCGGTGCGTGTGTCGTCCGCGGCGGATAAATCAGGGTCATCCGGGCCGTCGGCAGTGGCGGCAGCAGCGGGGCCGGCCGCGGGGTCGGACGTGGGGTCGGACGTCGGGTCCGCGGTGACACCGATGCATTGGCCCGGCGCGCCGAAGCGAGCGGTGACCGCGGCCAGGAGCGCCTGGAGACGCGGCTCGCACGTGATCCCGACGCTGGCGAGACCGTCGAGCCCTGCCCGGTGG
>NZ_JAALDM010000167.1 GCF_014144865.1 Dietzia aerolata
GGTCACCTTGCTGAAGATCACCGTGCCGGCGGGTGTCGACCACCGGGACGGCCTGCCCGTGGGCGAAGCACGCCACGGCGCGCGCGGTGTAGTCGCCGACGCCGGGAAGGGAGAGGAGGTCGTCGACCTCGGTGGGGACCTCGCCGTGGAATTTTTCGACGACGACGACGGCGCATTCCCGCAACCGCAGAGCGCGTCGCGGATAGCCGAGTTTGCCCCACATGCGGATCACATCGGAGGGGGCCGCGACGGCGAGTTCCGCAGGCCCCGGCCACCGCTCGAGCCACTCCCGCCAGATCGGTTCCACCCGGGCGACGGGGGTCTGCTGGCTCATCACCTCGCACAGCAGGATCTCCCACGGGGTGACGCCGTCCTCGCGCCAGGGCAGGGGGCGACCGGCGCCGTCGAACCAGGCGAGCAGGGCGGGGGTGTCGATCCGGGGGGTGGCGGGGGCGTGGGTGGAGGTCATCGTTGGGCTCCGGGGGCGGTCGGGGCACAATATGAGCCATGCCTCATACCAACCCGGTCAGCGCATGGGCTTCGCTCCGAGACGGTAACCACCGCTTCGTCGACTGCGAGATGCGTCATCCCAGCCAGAATACCCAGCGCCGCGAGGACCTCGTGGCCAACCAGCACCCCAAGGCCGTGTTGTTCGGCTGCTCGGACTCGCGGGTGGCGGCGGAGATCATCTTCGACCAGGGGCTCGGCGACCTGTTCGTGATCCGTACCGCCGGCCACATCATCGACACGGCGGTGCTGGGCTCGATCGAGTACGCCGTCCACCTGCTGGAGACGCCGCTGATCGTGGTGCTGGGTCACGACAACTGCGGCGGTGTGGCCGCGGCGGTGGACGCGTTGCGCACCGGTGAGATCCCGCCCGGCTTCCTTCGGGACGTGGTGGAGAAGGTGTCGCCGTCGATCCTCAACGGTCGTCGTGAGGGACTCAAGACCACCGACGACTTCGAGGCGCGGCACATCCTGGAGACCGGCGAACTGCTGCAGCAGCGGTCCAAGATTATCAGCGACCGGATCGACGCGGGGGAGCTCGCGATCGTCGGCGTGACCTACAAGCTCTCCGACGGGCGGGCCTACCTGCGCAGCGTCATCGGCGACGTCGAGGATGTCGCACATGGTCCCGGCGAGGAGATGGTCGCGGTCTGATTCGCGCGGCCTGGCGGGTGATCGCGCGCAGTTGACCGGCGGCTTCCGGGACACGCCGCGCCGCAGGTCGGACTGTGCGCGGGCCCGCCACTAGAGTCGTCCTCGTGCAAGAACCACAGGGCCCACTACCTCGCGAAGTCTATGTCCGTCGCCGTGTCGCGGCGGTCGTGGTCGCGGTCGTCGTGGTGCTCGCGGTGATTGTCGCCCTCTTCCTGGCCTCACGCGATACTGGGACGGACACCCAGGAGACCGCCGGCAGTGGCGATCCGGGCACCGCCGAGTCCACCGACGCCACCACGACGGCGGAGTCCGAGGAGGACGAGGAGCCCGATGACGGCGGCGCCTCCCGCGGTCGCTGCGCCGACGAGGACCTGCGGCTCGATGTGTGGCCCGCCGAGCCGAACGTGCCTGTCGGTCAGGAGGTCCGCTTCTTCGTCAACGTCATCAACTCCTCCGAGACGACGTGCGACCGAGATCTGACCGAGGCGCCGCTCTCGTTCGAGGTCTACAAGCTCGACGACAACACCAAGGTGTGGTCGAGCATCGACTGCACCACTCCCCGCGACGAGGACGAGGTGGAACTCCGGCCGAATGAGCCCGAGCCGCGCCAGATCGACTGGTCCGGCCGACGCTCGGCGGAGGGCGCCTGCTCCGAGGCGGACCGCACCCCGGTTGAGGTGGGCGCGTACCAGGTGTACGCGCTGGTCGGGAACGTATTCAGCCCCGCCGCGACCTTCAACGTGGTGGACGCGCCCGAGTCCTGATCCGCGCCCCGGCGATGACCGGCCGGAAGTGAATCAGCTCAGCCGCTGAAACAGTGCAGCTGGTGAATCGACGCAGCTGGTGAATCGGCTCAGCCGGTGACGAGGCCCGTGAGCCGCTGCCGGACGTGCCGGGCCCACAGGGAGCCGACGCCCTCGACATCGGCGAAGTCGGTCTGCTCGGCCGCCAACAACGCCGACACCGAACCGAACCGCTCCACCAGAGCCGCGATCTGCACCGGACGCAGTCGGGGGATGTGCGCGAGCATGCGGAACCCGCGGGCCGAGACCTGATCGTCCAGATCCTCTGGCTCGGCGGGCAGTCCGAGACAGCGCGCGACCGGGCCGGGAAGCAACAGATCCGCGTCGGACAGAGCGGTCAGTCGCTCCAACCCGGACCCCACCTGCTCGGCTGTGGGCAGCGCGGGAGTGCCCGCGTCCGCGGGGTCCGCGCCGGGACGATCCACCTGCAGGTAGTCGGCCACCAGGCCCCATAACTCGTCGGGGGTGTCGGAGAGCAGCTCCTCGAGCTGCAGCGTGGTCTGGCGTCCGTACTCACCCATCTCGACGGTCAGCTCGGCGAGCTCGGCGCCGAGGCGCTCGAGCCGCAGCAACCGCTGGGCCATGGTGAGCACGTCACGCACGGAGGCATAGCCGCCGATCTCCGCGCGATCGAGCCGGGCGCGGGCACGGGCGGTGCGGGCGCCGTGGCGCTCCATCGTGGCGACGGTCTGGTCGGCCCGGGCCAGCAATACCACCGGGTCGGCCAGCACCCGGGACTGTCCGCCGGCGTACACGGTCACCGTCGTCATGGACGCGGAGACGGCCACCGCGGGAACACCGGTGTGTAGGGCGGTCCGCTCCGCGGCGCGGTGCCGAGTGCCGGTCTCGACCGCCGGAAGCGAGGGGTCGGGGACCAGGTGCACGTTGGCGCGGGTGATCCGCTCACCATCGGTGGAGAGGACGACGGCGCCGTCCATCTTGCTCAGCTCGCGAAGGCGGGCGGGAGTGAACGGGACATCGAGATCGACCCCGCCGTCGCAGATGGCCTGGACGCCGGGGTCGTCGCCGAGCACGACGAGACCTCCGGTACCGCTGCGGCGGATCCGGTCGAGCGCCTCGCGCAGTGGCGTGCCCGGTGCGAGTCGTCGAAGGACGCTGCGGACCTCGGGGTCGACGGGGAACCCGTCAGCCGAGCGGGCGGAGAGGGCAGACGTGTCAGTGTCCCTCGGTCGGGGCGGCGGTCTCGGCCGGGCGGGTGTACGAGTCGATCTCGAGGACCTCGGCCATTATGGCGGCGTCGAGCTCGATCTGCTCACCGTTGCTGAAGGAGATCGTGGCGGGGAGCGAGGTGCCGATGTGCAGGTCCTCGGCGCCCGTCAGCGTGGCGGTGGCGTGCTCGAGGCAGATGTCGGCGGACGCCGGCATGGGCTCCGCATCCTCGCTCGCGTCGAACACGATGGTGCAGCCGCGCTCCATCGGCTGGGTCGCGCCGAGCTCGACCGGCGTGCCGTCGACCTCGGCCGACTCGATGCTGATCGGCTGCTCGGAGTCGTAGCCGGTGTAGGAGGCGGCGAAGCCGACGCGGGCCTCGTCGCCCTCCTCCGGGACGAGCACCTGGAAGTCGTTCACGGTGAGCTGCTCGGAGGAACCTCGACCACCGTCGACCGCGGCGACCTGATTCGCCGTCTGGGAGATCTGTCCGGAGCTGCAGGCGGACGCCCCGAGGGCGGCGCCCACGGCCAGGACTACGAGCGCGGTGCGGCGCAGGCCGGTGTTCGGTGAAGTCACGTCAGGCTCCTCGGGGATGATCGTCTCTCAGGCCGGTCTCATCGTAGTCCACGGCCCACCGTCCCCGGTGTCGGAGTGGCCTCCTCGGGGGCAACAGAATGCCTGGACAGGCGCTACAGGTTGCTGACCTGCGCAAACGGATAACGCCTGAACTGAGGGCGTGCTAAGATAGGCGAGTCGAAAGGGGAAAGCCACTCATGGAGTTCAAGGTCGGCGACACCGTCGTCTACCCGCATCACGGCGCCGCGACCATTCAGGCGATCGAGATGCGGACGGTCAAGGGCACCGAGAAGGAATACCTCGTCCTCAAGGTTTCGCAGGGCGATCTCACGGTCAAGGTGCCGGCCGAGAACGCCGAGTACGTCGGAGTGCGTGACGTGGTGGACCAGGCAGGCCTCGACAAGGTCTTCGAGGTCCTGCGTACCGAGCACGCGGAGGAGCCCACCAACTGGTCTCGCCGCTACAAGGCGAACGGCGAGAAGCTCGCCTCGGGCGATGTGAACAAGGTCGCAGAGGTCGTTCGTGACCTCTGGCGTCGGGATCTCGACCGGGGTCTGTCCGCGGGCGAGAAGCGCATGCTGGCCAAGGCCCGGCAGGTGCTCGTCGGTGAGCTCGCGCTCGCCGAGCAGGCGGACGAGGAGCGCGCTGACGCCCTCCTCAACGAGGTGCTAGCCTCCGCCGCACCCGCCTGATCCGGTCACGCTGATCCGGTATCGCACCAGGTGACACACGTCGATTCGGCCGGCCACCCCGCCCACGAGGGCAGGGTGGCCGGCGTCGTTCCCGCCGGCAGGGTGGCCGCGGTCGTCCCGGCCGCCGGATCCGGTGTCCGGCTCGGAGCCGGCATGCCCAAAGCGTTCGTCGAACTCGACGGCCGGACCATGCTTGTTCGATCCGTCGAGGGATTGCTGGAGTCGGGGGTCGTCGACGACGTGGTGGCCGTGGTCCCCGAGGACCGTCTGGACGAGGCGGAGTCACTGCTCGCACCGTTGCGGGGGGATGACCACGTCGTCGTCGTCACCACCGGGGGCGCGGAGCGCACCGACTCGGTGCGCAACGGCCTCGCGGCGCTGACCACCGCCCACCTCGCGACCTCCGGGGGGAGCGCGGCGGGCGAGGTGAGCGCGGCGGGCG
>NZ_JAALDM010000168.1 GCF_014144865.1 Dietzia aerolata
GCGCCGGGCAGCCGCTGCGGTACGCGTACGAGGAGGCGATCGGGCACTGCGTGCTGCCGGACGTCGTGGCCGACAAGGACGGCATCTCCGCCGCCGCGGCGTGGTGCGCGATGGTGGGTTCCGGCGGCCCGACCGTCGGCGAGCGGCTCGCGGCGTTGGAGTCAGAATTTGGCGTACACGTGCGGCGCAACGACACCCTGCCGCTGGGGCCCGGGGCGGATGTCGCCGCGACGATGGCGCGGGCCGCCGACACCCTGGGCGCCATCGGCGAGGTGCGAATCTTGGACGGCACTCCCGGCTTCCGCGTGGACGTGGACGGCGCCCGCGCGGTGGTCCGTCCCTCCGGCACCGAACCGCTGCTCAAGACCTACGTCGAGGCCTGGGGCGCGCCGGGGTCAGCATCAGACGCCGAGTCGGAGGCCATGTCCGAGTCCACGGGTAATGCGGGGGCTCGGGACGGCGGGGCTCGGAAGGGCTCACGCGCCGAAGCCGAGCGCCGGCTGGATCAGCTGGCCGGGGCCGTCGCCGACGCGGTGGCCGGGGCGGTCGCTGCAGCGGTCACCGAAGACTGAGTGCGGCTCACCCCGCGTTTGGCCGAAACCAGTTGCGAGATTCGCGACGATATCGCGACCAGAGTCGTCCAAACTGACGCGGCGCCGCGGCTGAAGTACAGCCGCGGCTACTTAGCGCGGCCCGAAGAGGCGATCGCCGGCGTCACCGAGGCCGGGCACGATGAACGCGTCCTCGTTGAGCTTCTCGTCGATCGTCGCCGTGACGAGCGTGGCGGCCAGGCCCGAGGCGCGCACGAGGTCCACTCCCTCGGGCGCGCAGAGCACGGTCACCACGGTGATGTCGGTGGCCCCGCGCCCGGTCAGCGTCTCGAGGGTGTTGACCAGTGAGCCGCCCGTCGCGAGCATCGGATCCAGCACCACCACGTGGCGCCCGGCCAGGTCGTCCGGGAGGGAGCACAGGTAGGAGACGGGCTCGTGGCTCTCCTCGTCGCGGGCCAGGCCGATGAAGCCGACCTGCGCGCCGGGCAGCAGTCGGGTCGCCGGTTCCAGCAGTCCGAGGCCGGCCCGGAGCACCGGCACGATGAGCGGAGAGCCGTCGACCGCGACCCCGGTCGTCGTGGTGACGGGGGTGGTCACGGGGACCTCCACGGTCGGTACGGAGCGGAACGCCTCGTAACAGAGCATGGTCCCGAGGGCGTCCATCGCGGCCCGGAAGCCCGCGGTGTCGGTGGCGGAATCGCGCAGCGTACGGAGGCGATCTCCAACAAGGGGGTGGTCCACGACGATGATGTCCATGCCCGTCAGGATTCCACATCGACCTTTTTCCACGCTGGCTGGAACCGGATCGTCTCCCCTGGCCGTCGAACCCTGTGACGGGGGAAGAAGACAGTACTCAAGGGGGCAAGACCATGGCGGATGGGTCGTTCGAGGTCCATGTCGACGGTGTGCGGGAGTTGGGCACGGGGCTGACCACCCTGGCGGAGACGCTCGGGAGCGCGCTCGAGGCTGTCGATTCGGTACCGCTCGCGGCCGTGGCGCCGGTGCTGGGCCCGGTGGGTGCGGACTTCATGTCGGCACTGCTGGAGGCCACCTCGCGACACCGCGACGTGCTCGCCGGCGTGGCCCGGGTGTCCGACGCCGCCGGGGATCTGGTGCTGGATTCTGCCCGGCTGTTCGAGGACACCGATGCGTCCGGCGGCCGTGCCATCGGCAACGCCGGCGGGGACCTGACCGAGCGGACGGTGTGACCCGATGATCGCCAATGCCCTGGCCTACGTCGGCCCCATCAAACAGATCCTCGACCTGCTCTCCCAGGAGGAGTTCGTCCCCGCGGAGGCGCAGAACGTCATGGCGCCGGTCAGCGACGGGCTGGAGGTCGCCCAGCAGTTGGGGCCGCCCCTGGAGCGGCTCCTGTCGGAGTCGTGGGACTCGCTGGCCGCCTTGGGCGCTGCGCAGTCGATCGCCGAGGTCGGCCGGACGGTGGGTGCGCTGTCGGAGTCCGCGGTCGAGATCGCTCGGGTGACTGCGGTCGCCGCCGAGATCGTGGTGCGCGGGACGATCGAGGTAATCGGGATCGTCAACGAGTTCATCGCGCGTGCTGCCGCCCTCGGCCCCACCCTCGTGACTCCGCCCGGTCAGGCGGCGCTTCTGGGGCTGGCCGCCGAGCACCTGGCGCGCGGCATCCAGGTCGCCGAGCGTGTCCAGTCCGAACTCAGGGCGCCCACAGCGGAGATGCGGGCGATCGCCGCCGGGATCCCGCCCGCCCCGGGAATGCCCGGGATGATCGGCGACAGCTCAGAGGGTGGCGCGATCAACGCCACCACCGCTGCGTACTCGGGTTCCGGGCCGGGAACCTTCACGGCGGAGAACGCGGTCAGTACCGGGACCGGGACCTGGACCGGCGCCGAGGCGTACAGCGGCGGCGGGGCGTCCGGTACGGGCGCACTGGCCGGCGCCGTGGGCGGAGCAGCAGCGGGCGGTGGCGTCGCAGC
>NZ_JAALDM010000016.1 GCF_014144865.1 Dietzia aerolata
GGCGACTCGTGCGGGTCGGCCTCGGCGTGCCAGCGCTTGTCGCCGAAGAAGGTCATGATCATCACGCGGGTCATGTAGAACGCGGTCAGGCCGGCGCCGAGCAGCGCGAGTGCCCCGAGCAGGTAGCCGACCGGCGAGCCGCTGGCCGAGGCACCCGCGCCCGCGGGCTGGCTGCCCACGTCGAACGCCGCGGAGATGATGCCCTCCTTGGAGTAAAAGCCGGCGAAGGGCGGCACCCCGATGATCGCGAGATAGCCCAGGCCGAAGGTCACAAAGGTGATGGGCATGACCGTGCGCAGGGCCCCGTAGCGGCGCATGTCGACCTCGTCGTCCAGGCCGTGCATCACCGAGCCGGCGCCGAGGAACAGTCCGGCCTTGAAGAAGCCGTGGGTGAGCAGGTGCATGATCGCCAGCGCGTAGCCGGCGGGGCCGAAGCCGGCGGCCAGCACCATGTAGCCGACCTGGCTCATGGTCGAGGCTGCAAGGACCTTCTTGATGTCGTCCTTCGCGCAGCCGATGATCGCCCCGAACAGCAGCGTCACCGCACCCACGATGATCACGACCGTGCGGGCGGTGGGGGCGGCGTCGAAGACTGGGTTGGCGCGGACGATGAGGTACACGCCCGCCGTGACCATGGTCGCCGCGTGGATGAGCGCAGACACCGGGGTGGGGCCCTCCATGGCGTCGCCGAGCCAGGACTGCAGCGGCACCTGCGCCGACTTGGCGCACGCGCCCAGCAGGAGCAGCAGCCCGATCGCGGTGATCAGGCCCGAGCTGACCGGGCCGTCGACGCCCCGGACCGCGGCGAACACGCCCTCGTAGCTCAGCGTGCCGAACTGGGTGACCATGACGAACATCGCGATCGCCAGGCCGATGTCACCGACGCGGTTGACGAGGAACGCCTTCTTGGCGGCCGTCGCCGCGGACGGCTTGTGCTGCCAGAACCCGATGAGCAGGTATGAGACCAGGCCCACGCCCTCCCAGCCCAGGTAGAGCCCCAGGAAGTTGTCGGCCATGACCAGCAGCAGCATCGCCGCGAGGAACAGGTTGAGGTAGGCGAAGAACTTCCGCCGCGCCGGATCGGCGGCCATGTACCCGACCGAATACAGGTGGATGAGCAGGCCGACGAAGGTCACGAGCAGCACGAACACCATCGACAGCTCGTCGAGCCGCAGACCGAAGTCGACGTGCAGCTCGCCCACGGAGATCCACGTGAACAGGGTCTGACCAGCGGCGCGCTCGGCGGGCGGGCGTCCGGCCATCTCCACGAACTGCCACAGCGCCACCCCGAACGCGGCCAGCGCGGTGGCGCAGCCCAGCAGATGCCCCCACGCGTTGGCTCGGCGCCCGATCAGCAACAGCATCACCGCCCCGAGCAGCGGCAGCGCGGGGATGAGCCAGAGGGTGGGGTCCGGATAAGATTGCGCGACCGTCAGCGAGGAAGCGGGATCCGACCCACCGGGCTCAACGCTGAGCGCGAGGAGGGATGGGGTCGTTGTCGTCGTCGTGATCATCTCGGCCCCCTAGTACCTGAGCAGATCGGCGTCGTCGACGTCGGCGGACCTGCGCGAGCGGTAGATGGACATGATGATCGCCAGCCCGATCACAACCTCCGCCGCAGCGACGACCATGACGAAAAACGCAATGACCTGGCCCGTCACGTCGCCGTGCAGCCGCGCGAACGTCACGAGCGCGAGGTTGGTGGCATTCAGCATGAGCTCGATGCACATGAACACGACGATCGCGTTGCGGCGCAGCAGGAAACCGGCCGCGCCGATCGTGAACAGGATCGCGGACAGGTAGAGGTAGTACTCGGGGGTCATGTGTCTTCCCCCTCGCCCGCCTCGAGCTCGCCGCCCTCGCCGCCG
>NZ_JAALDM010000169.1 GCF_014144865.1 Dietzia aerolata
CTGTCGCGCGTATCGCCGACCGATTTCCGGCGTCAGCTCGGCGATGACGCGGGCGGATTCTTCGCGCTGGTGCACCCCGCGCTGGAGCATCTGCGCGACGTGGGCGGCAACGTCGTCGTCGTCACCACCGCCGCAACCACCCGCTACCCCGTCCGCGACGGCCTGTCGGCCGGCCCCAAGGGCGCGGTCGAGCAACTCGCGCGGGCGCTCGCCGCCGAGGAGGGGCGGTTCGGGGTGCGCGTGAACTGCGTGGGGCCGGGGATGCTCACCGACGGGATGGCCGAGCGGCTGATCTCGTCAGGCGAGCTGGACGAGCGGGCGCTGGAGATCACGCGCGGCAACATCCCGCTGCGGCGGTTCGGCACGGCCGCGGACATCGCGGAGGCCGTGGCCTTCCTCGCCTCCGAGCGCGCCGGGTTCATCTCGGGCCAGAAGCTCGACGTGGACGGCGGCTACGGGGTGTGACCCGTCCGCTGAATCGGGCCGGCGCGCGGCGTCGGGTACAGTACCAACCAAGCACTTGCTAGGTAAGGAGAGTCCCAGCTCATGACCGATGCACCGATCCCCCCGGTTCTCGGGGTAGACGACCTCGGCCCGGACACGCAGCCCGTGGCCTATGAGGTCACCGACGGCACCGCGTACGTCACCCTCAACCGGCCGGACTTCCGCAACGCGCAGAACTCGGTCATGACGTACTCGCTGGACAACGCCTTCATCAAGGCCGTCTCCGATGACGCCGTGAAGGTGATCGTCCTGCGCGCCAACGGCAAGCACTTCTCCGCCGGGCACGACATCGGCACCACCGAGCGCGACCATCACATCGAGTACCCCAACCGCGCCTCGATCTGGTGGGACCACACCACCCGCGGCGGCGGCGACCGGCGTCTCGCGCGAGAGACCGAGGTCTACGTGCAGATGTGCCGCCGCTGGCGCGAGATCCCCAAGCCAGTGATCGCGCAGGTCCACGGCGCCTGCATCGCCGGCGGGCTCATGCTGGCGTGGGTGTGCGACTTCATCGTGGCCTCCGATGACGCGTTCTTCTCCGACCCCGTGGTGAAGATGGGAATCCCGGGCGTCGAGTACTTCGCGCACGCCTTCGTGCTGGGCCCGCGCCGCGCCAAGGAGATCCTCTACACCGGTAGACGGTTCGGTGCGGCCGAGGCCTTGGAGTGGGGCATGCTCAACCACGTCGTGCCGCGCGAGGATCTGCAGGCCAAGGTTGACGAGATCGCCGGCGAGATCAAGGCCATGCCGCCGTTCGGGCTGACGCTGGCCAAGAAGGTCATCAACGGCAACGAGGACCAGATGGGGCTGCAGACCTCGCTGGACTCCGCGTTCGGCTGGCACATGTTCGCGCACTCGGCCAACGCCGAGCCGGACGACACCGACTCGTTCTCCGCCTCCCTCGGCGGCATGGACGCCCGCTCGATGCGCGACACCGCCAACAAGGGCACGACCGGGTCCGGCTCCGCCGACCAGAACAAGGAGGGCTGACGCCGTGGATCTGCACCTGGACGCCGCGACCGAGGAGTTCCGCCTCGAGGTCCGGCAGTGGCTGGCCGACAACGTGCCCGCCGAGCCGCTTCCCCACATGGACACCGCCGAGGGCTTCGAGGCCCACCGCGCGTGGGAGGCCAAGATGGCCGACGCGCGCATGTCGGTCGTGTCCTGGCCCGAGGAGTTCGGCGGCCGGGACTGCGGCCTGGTCAACTGGGTGGTCTTCGAGGAGGAGTACTTCCGCGCCGGCGCGCCGCTGCGCGTGAGCCAGAACGGCATCTTCCTGCTGGCCCCGACCCTGTTCGACCACGCCTCCCCCGAGCAGCTCGAGCGGATCATGCCGCGCATGGCCCGCGCCGATGACATCTGGGCGCAGGCCTGGTCCGAGCCGGAGGCCGGGTCCGATCTGGCGTCGCTGCGCTCCACCGCCAAGCGCGTCGACGGCGGCTGGGTCCTCAACGGCCAGAAGGTGTGGTCGACCCGCGCCTCGTTCGCCGACAAGGGCTTCGGCCTGTTCCGCACGGATCCGGACGAGCCGCGCCACAAGGGCCTGACGTACTTCATGTTCGACCTGCGCGCCGAGGGCGTCACCGTGCGCCCGATCGACCAGCTCGACGGCCTGCCCGGCTTCGCGGAGCTCTTCCTCGAGGACGTCTTCGTCCCCGACGATCCCGCGAACCCCGGCGAGTCCGGCGTGATCGGCGAGGTCAACCAGGGCTGGAAGGTGGCCATGTCCACCGCCAACAACGAGCGCGGCCTGTCCCTGCGCTCCCCGGGCCGCTTCCTCGCCACCACCGACCGCCTGCTGGAGACGTGGTCGGGCGCCGAGGCCGAGCTCGACGAGCGCACCCGCGGCGCCCTGGCCGACCGCGTCGTCGACGCCTGGATCGGCTCCCGCGCCTACGAGCTCAGCACCTGGAACACGGTCACCAAGCTCACCGGCGGCGCCAACCTGGGCTTCGAGTCCTCGATCAACAAGGTCTTCTGGTCCACGTGGGACATCGCGACCCACGAGACCGCGCTCGACATCCTCGGCACCTCCGGCGAACTGGCCGGCGAGCAGTGGATGGACGGCTACCTGTTCGCCCTCTCCGGGCCCATCTACGCGGGCACGAACGAGGTCCAGAAGAACATCATCGCCGAGCGCCTTCTCGGCCTTCCGCGCGGATAACGGGGGACCCCATGGATTTCGCAATCGATCCCGACATCACCGATTTCGCCGCGAGCATCGACTCGCTGCTGGGTAAGTCCGACATGCCGTCGGTCCTGCGTGCCTGGGCCGCCGGTGACACCGCGCCCGGCGAGACCGTGTGGGGCCGCGTCGCCGAGACCGGTGCCGCCGCGCTGCTCATCGACGAGGACGCCGGCGGCGCCGGAGCTACAGCCGTAGAGGCCGTCGTGGCGCTCGAGGTGCTTGGCCGCCACGCCGTGCCC
>NZ_JAALDM010000170.1 GCF_014144865.1 Dietzia aerolata
GACCGCGGGCGGTTCGCCGGCAAACCCGTCGTGGAGTACGGCGTCAAGAAGGGCATCGACGCGCCCGACCAACTCCTCGACGAGGCGGCCGCCGCGGTGAGCAACCCCGACGCGCGGCGCGTCTCCGGCGACGCCGGCGGCGACGGCTCTACAGGTGCCGAGTCGGCCGGTTCCGGCGGCGACGAACACTGGGCGCGCGGACTGCAACGAGCCGTGATGACCGGCGTGTCCTACATGATCCCGTTCGTCGCGGCCGGCGGTCTGCTGCTCGCCCTCGGCTTCCTCATCGGCGGCTACGACGTGGCGTACGTCTGGCAGGCCATCGTCACCGACTACTCACTGACGCAGCTGCCCGGCGAGATTTGGGCGCTCGAGGGCGAGATCGTCGACGCCGGCGCGGAAGGCGCAGTCGTGTTGTCCCGCAGCGGATTCGGACTGTATCTCGGCGCGGTGTTGTTCGCGATCGGCCAGGCGGCGATGGGCTTCATGATCGCCGTGCTGTCCGGCTACATCGCCTACGGTCTGGCCGACCGGCCCGGCCTGGCGCCCGGCTTCGTGGGCGGCGCCATCTCCGTCACGCTCGGCGCCGGATTCATCGGTGCGCTCATCACCGGCATCGTCGCCGGCTACCTCGTCCGTTGGATGACTACATGGAACGTGCCGCGGTGGCTCGCCGGCCTCATGCCGGTCGTCCTGATCCCGCTGCTCGGTTCGCTCGTGATCGGCCTGCTCATGTTCCTGCTGCTCGGCCGGCCGCTCGCCGCGGTCACCGAGGGGCTCGAGTCCTGGCTCAACGGCATGACCGGCTCGTCCATGATCCTTCTCGGCATCGTGCTGGGGCTGATGATGTGCTTCGACCTCGGCGGGCCCGTCAACAAGGCGGCATACACCTTCGCCACCGCCGGGCTGGCGATCGACAACCCGGCCTCGCTCAAGATCATGGCCGCCGTCATGGCCGCGGGCATGGTGCCGCCGCTGGCGCTGGGTCTGGCGACCGTCGTGCGGGCGAAGTTGTTCAGTGAGGCCGAGAAGGAGAACGGCCGCGCCGCGTTTTTGCTGGGTGCCAGCTTCATCACCGAGGGCGCGATCCCGTTCGCGGCCGCCGACCCGCTGCGCGTCATCCCGTCGATGATGGCCGGTGGCGCCGTGACCGGTTCGCTCATCATGGCGTTCTCGGTCGAGTCGTACGCACCGCACGGCGGCATCTTCGTCTTCTTCGCCATCAACCCGGTGTGGGGCTACCTCGTCGCGATCCTCGCCGGTATGGCGGTGTCGTGCATCGCGGTGATCGCGGCCAAGTCCGCCCGCCGCGACCCGGCCCCGACCCCCGAGCCGGCCGCCGTGGCCGCCTGACCCGCACCATTCACGTCCACCAACCCCGACCCCACCCCACCCACCCCATCCAGAGGAGAACCCCCATGCCCAGTAAGACCGTGATCGTCGGCTCCGCCGAGGGACTGCACGCCCGCCCGGCCGGGATCATCGCCGAGGCCGCCGAGAAGTACGACACCGACATCGAGATCACCTTCGGTGACGAGGAAGCCGACGCCGACTCCGCGATGCTCATCATGGCGCTCGGCGCGGAGAAGGGCGCGGAGGTCACGGTGACCGGCGACGACGCCGATGCCGTGGCCGAGATCGCCGCGCTGATCGAGCAGGACCTCGACGTGGAGTAGGCGGCGGGCGGCCGACTCGGGGCGGCGATGAACAGCCGAGCCGGGCGCCAATCAAGCATTTGCTTGGTTGGGTTTGGAAACCTATGCTCGGACGGGAGATCCATCGGGTGACGACCCGGCTTGCGGCCGGTCACCGTCACCTCACGCCCAGATGAGAGGTCCCGCGCGATGAGCCAGCAGGTCGCCCCCGGTCGCGAAGCACTGTTCCAGCCCCTCGAGATCCGATCGCTGCAGCTGGCCAACCGCCTCGCCATGTCGCCGATGACCCGTATGGGCTGCCCGGACGCGCTGCCGGACGAGGTCAACCGGGAGTACTACGCCTCGCGCGCGGCCGGCGGAACCGGGCTCGTGGTGACCGAGGGAATCGGCATCGATCACCCCACGTCGGTCGACCACGCCTGGATCCCGCGCCTGGACACCCCGGAGTCCGTCGAGGCGTGGCGCGAGGTCACCGATGCCGTGCACGCGGCCGGGGGCAGCATCATCGCGCAGCTGTGGCACGTCGGCCCGCTGTGGGGCGCCAACGCGCGCTTCGACAAGCCCAATCGCGACCGCCTGATGGAGATGCGCCCGATGCGCCCGTCGGGACTGTGGGGCACGCCGGGCGTGACGACCTACTCCGAGCGCAGCGTCGCCCGCTGGGCTCCCGAGATCGCGCCGATGACCGAGGCCGAGATCGCCGAGACCATCGAGGCGTACGCGCGTTCGGCGAAGCTGGCGATGGAGGCCGGCTTCGACGGCGTGACCCTGCACGGCGGCCACGGGTATCTGCTCGACGCGTTCGTCTGGGCCGACACCAACCGCCGCACCGATTCGTGGGGCGGCGACCTGGCCGCGCGCGTGCGTTACCCGGCGGCAGTGGTGGCCGCGGTGCGCGAGGCGATCGGCCCGGACGCGCCTCTGTTCTACCGCTTCTCGCAGCACACGCAGCAGGACTACAGAGCCCGCAAGGCCGAGACCCCGGAGGAGCTGGGCGTGTATCTCGGCGCTCTCGCGGAGGCCGGCGTGGATCTGTTCGACGCGTCGACGCGCCGGTTCAGCGATCCAGCGTTCCCCGAGCTCGGGGGCGACGACGGCGAGGTCACCCTGGCCGGTTGGGCGCGGCGCCTCACCGGCAAGGCGTCCGGCGCTGTAGGCGGGGTGGGCATCGGCACCTCGCTTCGCGAGCAGAAGGCCGGGGCCGAGGTCCGGCCATCCGACAACGTGGATCAGGTCGTGGACCTCATGGGCCGCGGCGAGTTCGACCTCATCTCGGTGGGGCGCCTCCACCTGGCCGACCCGGCCATCGCCGGCGTCCTCCGCTCGGCGGGCCCGCTGCCCGAGTTCGTGCGGGAGCAGCACGAGGCGCCACTGCGCACGCCTCAGGTCTGACCCGGAGCCGGTGGCTCACATCGTCGAGGTAGCCGCCTGCTCGGCGACCGGCCGGCCCGCGATCTCGGGACGGGCCAGCAGTCGCTTGGCCATCTCGCGCCCCTGCCAGAGCATCTCGGTCCCGTAGATCGGGCGATGCGCGAAGGCCCCCTCCAGCAGGAGGAACAGGTGATTGCCCAGCATGCGGTGGTCGATGTCGGGGGCGGAGTCCTCCTTGACCAGTTCCTCGAGCAGGTCGCAGACCGAGTGCTTGTGGTAGCGGATCACCTCGTGGGCCGGGTGGTCGTCGGGCAACTCGGCGGCGGCGTTGAGGAAGGCACAGCCCCGGCGGGCATTGCCGTGGTTGGCGGCGTACACCGTGAAGAACGCCAGGGCCCGGGGGCTTTCTGCGCGCTCCACCTCGGCCTCCAGAAGCTCCCACCACCACCGGTGACGGTTGAGCAGGTAGGCCACGACGAGCCCGTCCTTGGAACCGAAATGCTTGTAGAGCGTCGGCTTGGAGACCCCGGATTCGGCGGCGATCGTGTCCACTCCGACAGCGTGAATGCCCTGCTCATAGAACAGCTCGGACGCCACGTCGAGTAGCCGCTGGGCGCCCGGGGTCAGGTCGGTGAGGTCAGGAAAATCAGTCGCCATATCGCTATTGACTTTACAGACCTGTATACCTAATCTGCAGTCAGCGGTTTACAGACCTGTATACCCAGACCGGTTCGACCCCTTCCCCCAGCCCCCTTCAAGGAGGGAATCCCATGGCACTGCTCCGCCCCTTCATCAATGTTCTCGCCCAGATGTGGTTCACCCTTGACGCCGCGAGCGCGGTGCGCCACGGCAAGTCCGTCTCGGACCGGGCCAGCCGCTACGTGATGGTCGATTCCGCGCGACCCGCGCTCGTCGACCGCATGCCTGTCGCTGCCTGATCCTGCTTCCGGCCGGCTCGACGGTCGGCCCCGCCGCCACTCGCGGCAGCAAGGCTCACACCCCCCCGACTTCGGCAAGGGCGATCTTCCGACGCCACCCGGCCGGAAGGTCGCCCTTGCCGCATGTGGGGGCGCCGGACCTACCCTGCCCGGACCGCTCGGCGCCGGCGCGAACCAGTGGAAGAAATGCGTGACCCACGTCACCTCCACCCGAAGCCAAACCCGCCTCCAAATCGGACACCAGTCACTAGATTAAAATCTATTGAGCACAATCGTGTTCGCCGACTCGATTCGAACGGGGTCCCCACATGACCACTTCCACATTCACACCGGTCGCCAAAGGCATGCGCGCAGCGCTGATCATCGGCGGCCTGATCGCCGTCGCCTTCGGTATCGCCGTCCTCGTCTGGCCCGGCAAGACCGCGGTCGTCGTCACCGGCGTCATCGCGGTCTGGGCGATT
The DNA here is from genome assembly GCF_014144865.1 of Dietzia aerolata. Lineage (GTDB taxonomy): Bacteria > Actinomycetota > Actinomycetes > Mycobacteriales > Mycobacteriaceae > Dietzia > Dietzia aerolata. The sequence goes on from NZ_JAALDM010000170.1 coordinate 4,426, forward strand.
ATCGCGGGTCTGATCTACATCGGGATGTCGTTCGCATCCACCAGCCAGTCCACGGGCAGCCGCGTGGGACACGGACTTCTTGGTCTGCTGTATGTCGTCGCAGGCATCTACGCCTTCGCCTCGCTTCAGCAGTCCGCGGCGTTCCTCGGCATATTCGTCACCGTCCTCATCGGCGTGATGTGGATCTTCGAGGGCTTCACCGCCCTGTTCAGTCTCGAAGAGGCCAGCTCGAAGGGACTGACGATCTTCTTCGCCATCATTTCCGTGCTCGCCGGTATCTCGCTGGTGTCCACCCCGCTGTGGGGCGCCGGTTTCCTCTGGTGGCTCGCCGGCATCGCTCTTCTGGTCCTGGGCATCCTCAACGTGGTCCGAGGATTCTCGATCAAGGCCTGATCAGCTGGCCACCCACATCACGGCACGCGCCCCATCGCGAACCGCCGGCCCGTAGCCGGACGACCCGCGGTGGGGCGCTATCAATTGATGGCGTCGTTCAGTAGCCCGCGCAACCGGCAACCGCCGGATCACCGCATCACCGTGCCACCGACACGCTATGACGCCAGCAACCAGTCCGGCCCCAGATGCCGGAGCCGGACTCTGGGTCAGATTCCCGACAGGTCCCGGTGCACCACGTAGTTGCGGTGATCGGTCAGACCCAGCGTGTAGTCGGGGTTGATTCCCAGTCCCGCCCAGCGTGAGCGCGCCGACCACCGCAGCGCCTCCTCGGTGCCGATCCGGTGGAAGTTCATCATGTACCCGCCGGTGTACAGGTGCAGGAGCGTGTACCCGCCCGGGTAGCCGCCATTGGAGGCGGTCTCCACGAAATCAACGTGCTGCGCCGCATCCGGGGAGGTGCGACGGGCTCGATGCGTGTGACCCGCCCACATCATGAAGACGCCGGGCGCGCGCGTGAAATGGCCCTGCAGGATGTTCGCGTCGTGCTCGTTGAGGACGAAGATCGGCCCACTGACATTCGTCCAGGCCGCCTCCCGGGTCACCGGGTGGTGGGCCATCGCCAGCGTCGGCCGGTCCGGATCCGCGGCCAGTTCCGCCGCGATGTCCGACATCTGATGAGGCAGGATCTCGCCGCCGGACGCATCCAGCATCGCACTGTCGATCCCCAGGACCCGAAGCCCGCCGATCGACGTCGTCCACATCTGCTGCCGCGGGATGAACTCGGCGCCCCAGACATCCCGGTGATCCGCGGTTCCCTCGAGCACCGGGAAGGCCTCGTAGCCGGCAGCCAGGTCCGAAGACGGGGTGTGCGGTCGGTCGTGATTTCCGCGCGTGACGTGATAGTCCACGCCATGGGTGCCGTAGGTGTCCATGATCTCGCGGAACTTGCGCACCTCGTCCGGCCTGGCCTCCGAGGTGGTGTCCCCGTTGACCAGGACGCGACTCACCCCGTGGGCGCGGGCCTCGGCCAGCGCACCACGGAGCATGATCTCCGGGAACGGATCCGCCCCGGGCTCCTGGATGATGGGTTCCGGCATCCCCGCGAACAGGATGCCGTGCTCGTCCTCACCGATGTGGGTGTCGTTGACCAGCGCGATCGTCCGGATGTAGTCGCCGGGTGGGGTGGACAGCGTGCGGAACCGGCCGAGACGCTCCGGGGACCATGCCTGGTTGGTCGCGACGAGTCCCGGCCGGGCGGCGATCCCCCGACTCCGGCATTCGAAGCGGTACGACCGGTTCGGCTCGAGGCCGGTGATGGTCACCAGGTGCATGCCCCGGGGCGTCGGATCGTGGTGGACGACCTTCATGGGTGCGGTCCCGTCGGCGGGGCCGAGCAACACCTCGGAGTCCGACGGAACAGTCGGGCGCAGTCCGCCGACCGGCGGGTGAGGCCCGTTGTAGCACGCCCAGCCGAAGGTGACCGAGGTGTCGGTGAGGGTGACGACCTCGAGATCGGTCACCACCAGACCGGATGCCGAACCCGTGCCGAAGTGCTCGAGGGAGAACGCTCCCGCCGAGGCGCCGCTGAGCGCGACCAGCCCCGCCGCGCCGGCACCCGAGGTGAGCACCGTTCGCCGACTCACGCCCACGCGCACGGCAGCCCTAGCTGATCGACTCCGGACTCTGCGCCCATGGTCGAATCCGAATCCGCCGCCGGCACCCGGCATTCGGATCACGCCCCTGGCCTGGTCTCGATGACCTTCTTGTCCCCATCGCACTTGTCGATCGAAAACGCATCGAGCACGTCGCCCTCGGTGGCGGGCTGGGTTGCCTTCTCGGAGACGTGCCCGATGATCGAGGTGTAGTCCATGCGGCAACCGTCGACGTCAATCCGCTGGAAGGTCGAGATCCCGCCCGCACCGACGACACGCTTCCCACCCGAGAGCGACCACGGGTCGCCTGCGAGGTCGACGTCGTAGTACTTCCCGCCGGCGACCGTGACTGCGTACGCGGGACCGTTCGGGTTGCCGGCCTGATGACCGCGCGCATAGGCGTGGTCATGGCCGGTCAGCACCAGGTCGACATTGTGCTTCTCGATGACGCCCCGGAACGCATCCCGGTGGAAGGGCTCATCGCGCCGGCTCGTGGCGTTCCACACCGGCTCGTGGAAGTTCACGACCGCCCACTGGTGGGGATTGTCCGCCAGGACACGGTCGAGCCAGGCCGCCTGCTCGCCGAGGCGGATGTAGTTGGCGTGCAGGGTGATGAACCGAACGCCCTGGTAGTCGTTGAAGAACGTCGTGTCGGGCAGCCCGTCGACGCCGTTGTTCGGGAACTCGAAGTGCGCGCGGTGCAGGTAGGCGAACGGATCGAGCATCAGTTCGTGGTTGCCGGGCGCGACGATCGAGGGCCGGGTGGCCATCGTTCCCTGCATCCCGGCGAAGAAGTCGTGCCACTCCACATCAGCGTGGGGATTGTCGATCTGGTCACCCGAGTGCACGGTCAGTGCGGCGTCGGGGGAATGCTCGAGGGCGCGGGCCGCGACCTTGGGCCAGACGCTGTCGAGGTGCGTCTGCGCGTCGCCGTAGTAGACGAAGCTGAACGGTTCGGACGTGGCGCTCGCCGTGGTGAACTCCGCCCACTCGCCCGGCACACCGTCGACGATCGGCCGGTAGGTGTAGGTGGTCGCCGGCTGCAGGCCCGTCAGGTGAGCGGCGAAATGCTCGGCGACCGGCAGCGGCCCGGGGGGCATGATCGGCTCCGCGCCGCCGCCCAGCCGCGACAGCACGAGGCCGGCCGGTACCCGGACCAACTCGCCGCCGGGAGCCGCGTACTCCACCTCGCCGACGGCACCGGGCGCGCGGAACGACACCGACATCCCGTTTGAGGCATCCTCACGCGGATTGACGACGACCCGATCGACCTGCGCGGTGGCGGGCGCGGCGTGGGCGGTCGACGCCATCGGCGCGAGCACCGTCAACGCGGCCACCCCGGCGATGAGCGGGCGAACGGACAGGGACTTCAGCATGTGTCGAGGCCTTCGGGAGTCGTTGAGCACGGGAAACTAGCCGACCAATCACGTCGGTGATGGACATTCGACCTGGACGTTACGAAGTCGAGACGAAGCTCCGGTGTCTCTCAGGGTTCACACAGCCCGAATTCGAGTGAACGACAGGTGTCGTTCACCGCAGTGAACGGGATCCGGGTGGCGTCGACCCGAGTGGAGTGGATGCGGGCGGGGTGGTGGCGGGTCGCCTCACCCGAGATCTCGCCGGCGATAGCCGACGAACCCGACGGCCAGTAGGCCGGCGGCGACGAGAGCGAGCCAGCCGAGCGAGGCCCACGACGGGGACGCGGCGCCGACGTTCGGCACATGATGCAGCGGGCTGATGCCGAGCGCCCAGCCCGGGAGTCTGAAGGTGGGGCCGAGAATGGTGAGCCCGAAGGTGGCGACGATGCCCATCCACCCGACGAGCCGGGCCTGAGGGGCAGCGCCGACCGCCGCCACCGCGAGCCCGACGAGCACCCAGACCGCGGGGATGGTTGCCGCCGCCTGGCCGACAACGGTGCCGACGGACACACCGGTGGGGCCCGTCGCCACCAGCCCGAGCGCGAGGCCGGCCACCATCAAGCCCAGGGCGGTTGCACCCAGCGCGACGATGACGTTCGAGGCGAGGTAGGTCTCGCGCCGGAGCGCCCCAGCGTACAAGGCCTCGGCGCGGAGTTCGGCTTCCTCGGTGTGGATTCGCATGATCACCTGCACGCCCATGATGGCGGTGATGATCGCGATGATCTGCAGCAAGGTGGCCACGAAGACCATGGTCAGTGCGGACGCATCCGCGCCGCCTGCGGCGAACACCTGCGCCATCGCGGGGTTTCCGGCGACGAGATCGCGCATCGACTCCACCAGATTGCCGAACGTGGCCCCAAGCGCGGCGAGAGCGACCAGCCAGGCCACGACGGTTCCCCGATTCAGGCGCAGCGCCAACCCCCAGACCGAGGTGACCAACCCGCCCCTCACAGGACCGGGGCGCGGGCTGATCAACCCCTGCCCGAAGTCGCGGCGATTTTGCAGCGCGAACGCGGCCGCCACGAGCACGACGGTCAGCGCGAGTGCGGCGAGAAGCGGCCAGAGGTCATTGGCGACCGCGGGTCGGGTGCGTTCGAGCCAGCCGAACGGCGTCAGCCACGTGGTCCACTCCCGGGCGCCGCTGGAGTCGAAGTAGCCCCGCATCACGAACAGGACGCCGAGCACGCCCAACGCGAGACTGCTCGAGGTGCGCGCCTCCGCGCCGAGCTGGGCCGCCACCGCCGCCACGCCGGCGAACATCAGGCCGGAGGCGGTGAAGGTGGCCGCGATCGTCAGCGTGGCGAGTGCGCCGCCGCCGACCGCGACGGTGAGGAGGAAGCAGACCACCCCGAGCGCGACCGAGGCCACCACCGCCATGAGGATCGCGACGGCGAGGCGTGACTGACGGCCCATCACCCCGGACGCGATCAGCTCGGCCTGGCCGGAATCCTCGTTGGCGCGGCTGTTGCGGACGACGATGAGGATCGCCATGACCCCCGCGAACAGTGCGCCCAGCTGGCCCGCGCGCCACGCGTTGAAGCCGTCCGCCGACATGAGGTCGTGTGCCGGGCCGAAGATCAACGACAGTGCCGGGTTGGCGCCGAGGGTCATGGCGAGCTCCTGCCGCTCCGCCTCGGTTCGAAAGACCCAGTCATAACCCAGGATCGACGTCGCCGACAGCGCCGAGATGAGCACGACCCAGGGCGCGATACTGCGGATGTCCAGTCGCAGGGACACCGCCAAAAGTGGCCGGGACCCGGTGAATGCCGAGGTCATCGGGTCAGGTCCTGCCCGGTCGAGTTCTGACCGCTGCGGCGGCGCCTGCCTGCGCTACCGGCGGTGGAATCGTTGTCGTCGTCGTCCTTCTTGTTGTCTTTGTTGTCTTTGTTGTCGAGGTCGCCCTCGCGGTGGTCGCCGTCGTAGTGGCGCAGGAACATCTCCTCCAGCGACGCCGGGGACACCGTCAGGTCCGCCAATCCGTAGGTGGCCAGGCCCGCCATGGCCTCGGTGATCCGATCCGGGTCGCACGTGGCGGACAGTCGGTTCCCCTCGAGGGCGTGGGGGTGGACGAAGGTCAGCTCCGCCGCGCTTGCCGGGGGACGCTCCAGGGTCGCGGTGATCGTGACCCGGCTGCCGCCCCGCAGCTGCGCGAGGGTGCCGCGGTCCACGATGCGGCCGGCGCGGATGATGCTGACGCGGTCGGCTAGCGCCTCGACCTCGCTCATGATGTGGCTCGACAGCAGGATGGTGCGGCCCTTGGCCTTCTCCGTGGCGATCTCCTGCTGGAACACCTCCTCCATGAGCGGGTCGAGGCCCGAGGTGGGTTCGTCGAGGATGAGCAGCTCGACATTCGAAGCCAGCG
>NZ_JAALDM010000171.1 GCF_014144865.1 Dietzia aerolata
CGTGGACGTCCGGTCGGTCGACGAGTTCACCGGCCGACTCTCCGCGCCCGCCGGCCTGCCCCAGGAGGGCGGGCGCCAGCGCGGGCACATCCCCGGCGCCGTTTCCGTGCCGTGGAACCGGGCCGTCACGCGCGACGGCACCTTCCGACCCGACGACGAGCTGCGCCGCATCTACGCCGACCTCATCGACGACCCGGACCGCCGCGTTGTGGCCTACTGCCGCATCGGCGAGCGCTCCAGCCACACGTGGTTCGTACTGCACGAGCTGCTGGGGCAGTCGAATGTCGTCAACTACGACGGCAGCTGGGTCGAGTACGGCTCGTTGATCGGCGTCCCGGTCGAGCGGTAGGCCCCCGGCTCACAGCAGCGCAGGTCACCGTCGGTGCCTCCCACGCGAGTCGCCGGCGGACTAAGCTCGACGGCATGTCTTTCCTGTCCAGGTCACTCGGATTGGCCGGGCGCGCGGCCATTGTCGCCGTCGGCGCCTCGGTCGCCTCCACCGTCCTCGTGGGAATCGATCAGCGGCGGGGCACCTCCCCCGCGATTCCCGATCACCCCGGGCCGTACTCCCCGGAGGAGCGCGAGGAAGCGGTGCGGACGTACATCACCGCACTGACCCTGCCGGCCGCCGCGTTCCGCGTCCCGTTCGCCGATGACTGCGTGCGCCGCGAGAACGGCCTCCGCACCGGCTTCGGCGCCACCCAGCTGCGGTGGGATCTCCACCTGCACCTGCAGTACTCGACGATCCGCGAGATCCGGGACATCGAGATCACCGTCGACCCCCCGGGCCGCGATGGGATCGTGCACGCCGAGTTCACCATCGTCACCGTGGTGGGGCTGACCGCCCGGGTGCGCGAGGACTTCACCGTGCCCGCCGAGGACTGCCTCATCCACGAGATCAACGCCAAGATCTCGCTGAGCTGACCACCCGGCGGCGGCTATCGGCCACCCCGGCCCTATCCGGCGGGGGTCTGGATGCCACCCCGGCACGATCTGTCGGGGCTCGGGGTTAAGATGTTGCCCATGGCGCTCTTCTTCACGATCCTCCTTGTCCTCTGTACGTTGCTGATCACCTGGGCAGCGATCTACATCATCTACCGCACGGTCACCGACGAGTCCTGAGGCACAGCGGTATGACTGACGCCGAGAACCCGGCCCCGTCCGCCCCTGAGCCGTCCAACGCCGATTCGTCGGCCGCCGATTCGTCCGCGTCCGGCAACCAGGCCGATGCGCCGCAGGTCGTGCCCGGTTCCGGGAACGCCGCCGTCGACGCCGCCGTGCACCGGTCCGAGCAGACCGCCGGACGCAACGTCACGCCGTTCTCCGAACTGCCGATCGCCGAGGAAACGGCCAACCTGCGCTTCGGCCCGGACCTCCACCCCGGCCTGCTGGCACTGCTCCCCCTCGTCGGGGTCTGGGAAGGCGAAGGCGAGGCCGACACCGAGGACCGCGGACAGCACCGCTTCGGACAGCAGCTCATCGTCTCGCACGACGGCGAGAACTACCTGTCCTGGAGCTCCCGCGCCTGGACCTTCGACTCCGGCGGCGCCGTCGACGCGGCCGCATACCGCGAGTCGGGCTTCTGGCGGATCTCCGAGGACGACCAGATCGAGTTCATGGTCACCCACGCCTCCGGCGTCATCGAGATGTACTACGGCAAGCCCCTGACCCAGTCAGCGTGGGAGATGGAGACCGACGTGGTCATGTCCTCCCCCACCGGCCCGCGGATGGGCGCCGCCAAGCGCATCTACGGCATCGTCGAGGGCGGCGACCTGGGATGGGTCGAAGAGCGCGTCCATCCCGAGAAGGGCCTCGTCCCACGCCTGTCCGCACGGCTGCACCGCGTCGCCGGCTGACGGCTGACGGCTGACGGCTGACGGCTGACGGCCCGAGATTAGCGGCCCTACACCTGACACACCGGCCACCCGCCGAACCTGGCGGGTGGCCGGTGTGCGTGTATCCGCTGCCGTTGTCGTCGTCGTAAAATTGGGCGTGAACTGGGGCTTCTCCTAGCCCGTCAGGCCCTACCCACGGCCCGATCCACCAACGTCGCCACATCGATCGACGGCTCCGCCGTGGGCAGCGTGACCTCGTCGATGCGCCGCACCCGCGCCGCCAACGTCACCGACGACACCAACCACACCGCGTCCGCCACGAGCAGATCGGCGACCAACAGCCGCTCGCGCCGGACCGTGATCCCCTCCCTCTCGGCGACCTCGGCCATCGCGCCCAGCGTCGTGCCCTCGAGGATCCCGACCTCGCCCGGCGGACTGATCAGCTCACCGTCGCGCAGGATCACCACGGTCGAGCGTGGCCCCTCGAGGACCTCGCCGTCGGAGGACAGGTAGACGACATCGTCGAACCCGCGGGCCGTCGCGTACCGCAGAGCCGCCATGTTGGCCGCGTACGACAGCGTCTTGGACCCGAGCAGCATCCACGGGGCGCTCTCACCAAAATCGGAGGCGAAACCGCGGCTGAGAACGGTGACCCCGATCCCCTCCGCGCGCGCCCGACGCGCCTGCGGCCCCACCGGCGCGACGGTGATGTAGGCCGTCACGCCGCCACCACGCTCCGGACCGCGCGAAAGCACCAGCCGCAACATCCCCTCGGCTGCCGCGCCCCACTCGCGCGCCGCCAACGTGATCCCGGCGAGCCACTCATCGTCCGAAGGTCCTTCGAGTTCCAGCGCGGCAGACGACCGCCGCAGCCTGGCGAGATGCCGCTCCGGCTTGGCGACCTTCCCCCCGACGACCAGGAGGGTCTCGAAACAGCCGTCACCGCGCACCGCCGCCAGATCGTCAGCGAGCAGGAGCGGCTGATCCGCCGGATGGACGCGGGGGCGACGCCCCTCCGGCCCCCCGGCCACCAGAACGACCACCCGACGCGTGTCCGGCCGATCCACAGTGCTGTCCGTTGCAGTGCCCATGACGGCAACATTACGGCGAGGTCCGTAGACTCGCGATTGTGAACGACCCTGCTGTGCCCGACCGGATCGAGAGCGACTACCGGAGCCCCATTCTGGACCGAGCCGGGGCGGTGGATGCGGACAGCGCCTCGCCCGACGCCGGAGTCCCCCTCCACTACGGAGATCCATTCGGTGAGCAGCGGGCCGCCACGTCGGGAACCGTGATCATCGACCGGTCCCACCGCGACGTCCTCACCATCGGCGGCGGCGAGCGGCTCACCTGGCTCGAGGGATTCGTCTCGCAGCACGTGTCCGAGCTCCGCGACGGCGAGGGCGCCGAAACCCTGGTCCTGGACGCCAACGGGCGCGTCGAGCACCACGCGATCCTCTCCGATGTCGACGGCACCGTGGTGGTCGACACCGAGCGCGGCCGCGGCGCCCCCCTGCTGCAGTTCCTCACCAAGATGGTGTTCTGGGCCGACGCCGCGCCCGCCGAGGCCGATCTCGCCGTGCTGACGCTCACGGGTGCCTCCGTGCCGGACGCTC
>NZ_JAALDM010000172.1:0-10251 GCF_014144865.1 Dietzia aerolata
GCGCCGGGCCGGCGCCTCGGCCCTCACCGACGTCAGCGACGGGCTCCTGCGCGACCTGTCCGGACTCACCCGAGCGTCCGGCGTCACCGCCGACCTGGACGCCGCAGCGCTCCCGGTCGACCCGGGGCTACGCCGCGCCGCCGTCACCCTCACCGACGGCGACGCCGGAAAAGGCAAGGTCAAGGGCCAGAAACAATCACCAGGGGACGACGACGACAACGCCGTGCCCGCCGCCGCCGTCAGCACCCACGACGAGTCCGATCCGATCATCAGCGCGCGGGTCATGGACTGGATCCTGGACGGCGGCGAGGACCACGGACTGCTCGGCACGTTCCCGCCGGGCGTCGAGGTCCCGGCCGAATTCACCCTGATCGGGACCATCCGTGAGGGCGCGCCCGGCGAGGTGACCGTGGACGGCGTGGCCCGGACGCCGGGGGGCTGGGACTCGGCGCGGGGCGCGAACTGATCTCCCGGCGCGGCGCGAACTAGGGTGGGCACATGGCTGTCTACGCACTCGGAGACCTTGAACCGGACATCGCCCCCGACGCCTGGGTGCACCCCGACGCGGTGGTGATCGGTCGGGTCACGCTCGGCCCCGGGGTCTCGGTGTGGCCGACCGCGGTTCTGCGCGGCGACTATGGGCGGATCGAGGTCGGCGCGATGAGCAACGTCCAGGACGGCACGATCATCCACTGCACGGAGCACGAGCCGACCATCCTCGGGGAACACTGCATCGTCGGGCACAACGCACACATCGAGGGTGCGCAGATCGGGGACGGGGCGTTGATCTCCTCCGGATCGATCGTGCTCAACGGCTCCGTCATCGGTGCGGGCGCGGTGGTTGCCGCGGGCTGCCTCATCCCGCCGCGGTTCGAGCTGCCGGAGCGACGCATGGCGATGGGCACACCCGCGAAGATCCGTGAGGGCTTCGAGGTGGATCCCGGCATGATCGCCGGCAACACGCAGAAGTACCACGAGAACGCGATGCGGTACCGCGCCGAACTCCGCCGGCTCGACTGACCGGTGCGGCGGACACACATGAGGGCACCCCACACGGTGATGGGCGGGGCGAGAAGATGACGGCTGATCGGGTTGATGCCGCCTCGATGTTCGGACCGCTCGATCCGGGGTGGGCGCAGGCGCTCGATCCGGTGGCCGACCAGCTCGAGCACATGGCCGGTTTCCTGGCGCAGCGCACCACCGAGGGGGATGGGTTCCTCCCCGCGGCCGAGCACGTCCTGCGCGCCTTCACGCAGCCGTTCGAGGACGTGCGGGTGCTGCTGGTGGGCCAGGATCCGTATCCGACGCCCGGGCATGCGGTGGGGCTGAGTTTCGCGGTGGACCCGCACGTGCGTCCACTGCCGCGCAGCCTGGTCAACATCTACCGCGAGTACGCCGAGGACCTGGGGTTCACGCCACCCGCGCATGGCGACCTGTCGGCCTGGTCCGCCTCGGGGGTGCTGTTGCTCAACCGGGTGCTGACCGTCGCGCCGGGCGAGGCCGGATCGCACCGCCGGAAAGGGTGGGAAGACATCACCACACGGGCGATCGAGGCGCTCGTCGAGCGGCAGCGGCCGATGGTGGCGATCCTGTGGGGTGCGGACGCCCGGAAGCTGGCGCCGCTGCTGGGCCAGACCCCGGTGATCGAGTCCGCGCACCCGTCACCGCTGTCCGCGTCACGCGGCTTCTTCGGCTCCAGACCCTTCAGCCGGGCCAACGCGGAGTTGACCCGGCTCGGCGCCGACCCGGTCCAGTGGCGGCTTCCGACCGACTCGTGAGCCGGTCAGCCGCGACCGAATTCCGGGGAGCGCTTGGCGACGAAGGCGTCCACGCCCTCGATTCCGTCCGGTGACACCGCGAGGCGAGCGATCGAGTCACGCTCGGCGTCAAGGTGATCGGACAGCGTGGCCGACCCCGACGCGCGCAAGAGCGACTTGACCGCGGCATAGGACTCGGACGGTCCCGAGGCCAGGCGGACGGCCAGAGCACGCGCGGCCTCCTTGACGTCGCCCTCGACGAACGTGGTGAGCATGCCCAGCGCGTACGCGCGCTCGCCGGGCATGGGCTCGTTGGAGAGGATGAACGCCCGCGCAGCGGCCGGACCGATGGCCCGGGGCAGGTTCCAGGACATGCCGCCGTCCGGCGAGAGCCCGATGCCCGGGTAGGCGGCAAGGACGCGGGTATCGGGTCCGGCCACCGAGAAGTCGGCGGCGAGGGCCAGCGACAGTCCCGCACCGGCGGCCCACCCCGCGACGGCGGCGACGACGGGGATGGTGAGCTCGTCCAGTTGACGAATCGCGGCGTGGAGATGATCCGCCAGTTCGCGGACGTGCTCGCCGCGGTCATCCGCGGCGGCGAAACCGGCGACGTTGCCGCCGGCGCAGAAGTTCTTGCCGAGCCCGACCAGTAGAACGGCACCGGCGTCGATCTCGCCGGCCAGGAGTGCGGTCAGGGCCGCCTTCATCTGGCTGATGGCCTCGCCGTCGAGGGCGTTGCCCTTGCCGTCGAGAGAGATCGGGAGCGTCAGGACACCGTCTTCCAGGGTGACGAGTGGTGTCGTGTCTAGGTCAAAGGTCATCGCTGCGCTCCCGTGTGGTCTGGGCCGTCTGGGCTGTCTCGGCCTGTTCGACGGCTGTCGCTACCGGAGGGTACTAGGCTTGTGCGCGCCAACCGCTCGCATTCGGTGCGGAGGGGTGACCGGGAGCAGAGGAGGGGCCATGACGCAGGAGAGCACGCGCGTCGACGACCGCTCGACGACCCTCGATGCCGACGGGGTGCTGATGTGGGCGCGACTCTGCGTGGAGGGCCTCGCCGAACACCGCGAGGAGATCAACGCCCTCAACGTCTTCCCCGTCCCGGACTCGGACACCGGGACCAACCTCCTCTACACGATGAGAGCCGCACTGGACCGTGCCGAGGGCGAGGACGCCTGGATCACCGAGGGCGGGGGTCAGGCCGGGGCGCGGGAGATCGCCGTGGCACTCGGTCGGGGGGCCGTGCACGGTGCCCGCGGCAATTCCGGGGTGATCCTGTCGCAGGTGCTGCGCGCGGTCGGTGAGGCTGCCACCTTCACCGTCGTGGACGCCGCCACCTACCGCCGCGCGCTGCGGACCGCGGTAACCCTCGTCGACAACGCGCTCAGCGACCCCGTCGAGGGGACCATCATCACCGTGCTCCGAGAGGCCGCGGCCGGGGCGGGCAGGTCCACGGCGACCGATCTCGTCGAGGTGGCCCGTGCCGCCGCGGACTCGGCCGCCGAGGCGCTCGGACGCACGACCGGCCAGCTGTCCGCCCTCCGTAACGCCGGCGTGGTGGACGCGGGGGGACGCGGCCTGTTGATCCTGCTGGACGCCCTGGTCGAGGTGCTGACCGGCGAGGCGCCCGAGCGGCCGGACTATGGCGTTGCGTCGGTTCCGGCCGATGCCGCCTGCGGCGCGCACGGACTCGTCAATGAGCAGGGGACCGGTGCGGAAGACGAGGACGACACCGCCGCGCTGGCGGACACCCGCTACGAGGTCATGTACTCGCTGACCCACTCCGACGACGCCCGAGCAGATGAACTCCGATCCGTGCTCCGCACGCTCGGAGACAGTGTCGTGGTGGTGGGCGACGGCGGCGCCGGGGATCACGCTCGATGGGCTGTTCACGTCCACACCGACGACATCGGGCCGGCGATCGAGTCCGCGCTGAGTCTGGGCAAGGTCGTGGAGATCCGGGTGACCGACATGCTCGACCCGCTGGGGCAGGGCCGCACGCACGGCACCACCGAGGGCACCTCCGGGCAGGACGACGCAGGACCCGCTGGCGGTGCCGGCGCCCGAGCCGTAGCCGGTCCCGGAGCCGGAGCAGAGGACGTGGCACCGCGAGCCTCGGGCACCCCGACCCGCTCAATCGTCTCCATCGTCAGGCCGGGGCCGCTGGCGGAGCTGTTCACCGATGCCGGCGCCGACGTGGTGGACCCCGGCACAGACGGGTCCGGGGTGATCGACGGGGTGTTCGCCGTCGACGCCGACGAGTACATCGTCCTACCGAACGGCGAGCTGTCCCGGGCGCAGATCGGTGCCCTCGACGCGGCGCTGCGAGACGTGGGTCGCCATGCCCTGATCCTGCCGACGGCGTCCGTGGTGCAGGGGCTCGCCGCTCTGGCGGTCCACGACGCCACCACGACACTCTCCCTGGACGGGTTCGGAATGGCCGACGCCGCAGCCGCGACACGGCACGGATACCTGGTCCGCGCCGAGCAGGACGCACTGACCCTGGTCGGCCGATGTGCCGCCGGTGACCTGTTGGGAGTGATCGGGCACGACGTGGCGCTCATCGACGGCGACCCGGTGGGCCTGGTGTGCGCGATCACCGACAGGATGCTCACCGCGGGCGGAGAGTTGGTCACGGTCCTGCTGGGCGAGGAATTCGATGAGTCCGCCACCGAAGAGGTGCTCACTCGCCTGCGTGCTGAGAACCCGGACGTCGAGGTGGTCTCCTACGCCGCGGGGTCGGGACGGGTGTTGGCTCAGGTCGGGGTCGAATGACGACGTTGGCGACCACGGACACCCCACTCGTCGAGATCCTCGACGCGGACGGTGCGCAACGCCTCGAGCAAGCATTCGGCCACCGCACTGTTGGGGACCTGCTGCACACCCTGCCCCGCAGGTTCCGCCAGCGCGGGCAGCGGGTGGACCGGAAATCGTTGGTCATCGGCGAGCGGGTGACGGTGATCGGCTCCGTCAAGCGGATGAACTCGTCGAGCTACACACCGAAGCGGGGCAAGGGGAGGCTCGAGCGGGTGACGCTCGTCGTCGAAGACGGCGGCGTGGACTTCGAGGTGGTCTTCTTCGCCGGGGCGAAGATCAAGTATATGCTCCCGGTGGGCAGCGAGGCGATGTTCGACGGCACACTGTCGGAGTTCCGCGGCAAACTCACCCTCAAGCACCCCGAGTTCCTGGTGCTGACCGCCGCCACCGGCCAGTCGGGCCCGCTGAAAGGCTCGGGCGATCTCGCGGCACTCGCGACCCTGTCTGCCAAGCTCGAGGCCGAGGGCTCGGAGAGCCTGTTCGGCCGCCGATTCCTGCCGGTGTACTCCTCCAAGGAGGGCGTGACGTCCTGGGAGGTGTTCGGGGCGGTGGTGACGGCGCTGCGGGCGCTGGTCCCGGTGGTCGACCCGCTCGACCCGGCGCTCATAACCTCCCTCGGACTGATGGGCCTGGACGAGGCACTACGCACCGCACACCTCCCGACCCACGAGGCCGAGATCGAACCGGCCGTCTACCGCCTGCGATTCGACGAGGCGCTGGCACTGCAACTGCTCCTCGGCGCCCGTAGACGTTTCTACTCCCGCGATCCGGCGCCGCCGAGCCCAGTACGGCCCGACGGCCTGCGGACGGCGATGGAGGCCCGGCTGCCGTTTGAGCTCACGGCGGGGCAGAAGTCGGTTCTGGAGGACGTCTCGCTGGACCTGAGCCGCGACCAGCCGATGAACAGGCTGCTGCAGGGCGAGGTCGGCTCCGGCAAGACCGTGGTGGCGCTGCTGGCGATGCTGCAGGTCATCGACTCCGGCAGGCAGTGCGTCATGCTCGCGCCCACCGAGGTGCTGGCCACGCAGCATCACCGGTCGCTGTCGGCGATGCTCGGCGACCTCGGCGAGAAGGGGCAACTCGGGGCACCGGAGGAGGCCACCCGAGTGGTGCTGCTGACGGGGTCGATGTCGACGGCGGCCCGGCGGCAGGCGCTGTTGGACATCGTCACGGGCGAGGCCGGGATCGTCATCGGCACGCACGCGCTCATCCAGGACTCGGTCGACTTCTTCGACCTGGGGATGGTGGTGGTGGACGAGCAGCACCGCTTCGGCGTGCGCCAGCGGGACCGACTCCGCGCCAAGGGGCGGGCCGGCAGGGTGCCGCACCTGTTGGTCATGACGGCCACGCCGATCCCGCGGACCATCGCGATGACCGTGTTCGGGGACCTCGAGGTCTCCGAACTGGGGGAACTGCCCGGTGGCCGACGCCCGATCACGACCACTGTCGTGCCCGTGGGGGAGAAGCCGAAGTGGCTGGACCGGGTGTGGGAGCGGATCCGCGAGGAAGCGGACGACGGGCACCGCGCGTATGTGGTGTGCGCCCGGATCGACGGCGACGACAAGTCGGACGCCGGAGACGACAGTGGTGTGCCGTTGACGGCAGCCGAGGACCTGTACGACCAACTCTCACGCGACGAACTCAGCGACCTGCGGGTCGGACTCATGCACGGCCGGCTGCCCCCCGAGGAAAAGGACGCGGCCATGACGGAGTTCGCGTCCGGCGCGCTCGACGTGCTGGTGTCGACCACGGTGATCGAGGTCGGCGTGGACGTGCCGGAGGCCACGGTGATGGTGGTGATGGACGCCGAGCGATTCGGCGTGAGCCAGCTGCACCAGCTCCGCGGCCGGGTCGGACGTGGCGGTTTCGAGGGACTGTGTCTACTCGTGACCAACTCGCGAGCAGACAGTCGGTCGAGGACGCGACTGGATGACGTGGCCGCCACCACCGACGGCTTCGTCCTGGCGCAACTGGATCTCATGCAGCGCCGTGAGGGGGACATCCTCGGCGACGCCCAGTCGGGAGCCCTGTCCGCGTTGCGGATCCTGTCGGTGGTCGACGACGGCGCGGTGATCGCGCTTGCCCGGCAGTACGCCGAATCCATCCTCGACGCCGACCCCAGACTTCACGCACATCCGATGCTCGCCGAACGCGTCAACAGCCTCGCCGGATCGGAGGAATCGGCCTATCTGGAGCGATACTAGACACCGCGTAGCTGGGGCCGCCGGTCCCGAGAGGATGGATCGCGGAAGATGTATCCCGACCGACTTCTCAAGTTGATTCTGTCCAGACCGACACGTGAACGAGCAGGACTGACATGACCCGCATCATCGCCGGCCGACTCCGCGGACTCACGGTTGCCGTGCCCCCGGCCGGGACGCGGCCCACCACTGACCGGGTGCGGGAGGCCCTGTTCAGTGCGATTGTCAGCCGCGTGGACCTGGACGACGCCGCAGTGCTCGACCTGTTCGCCGGATCCGGAGCGCTCGGACTGGAGGCCATCTCGCGGGGCGCCAATGTCGCCTACTTCGTCGAAGAGAATGCCCGAGCCGTGTCCACCCTGAAGAAGAACACCGCGGGGCTGACAACGACGTCGTCGTCGTCACCCTCGTCGCCCGCGTCGCAGAGCTCGTCGTCGTCACCCATCTCGGTGACCATCCGTCGCGCGTCCCTTCCGGGCGCGGTGGGTGGCCCGTGCCCCGTCCCCGGTGGTTTTGACCTCGTCCTGGCCGACCCGCCGTACGAGCACTCCGGCGCGCTCGACGAGCCGATCCTTCGGGCACTGCTCGACGGCGGGTGGCTCGCGCCCGATGCCCTGGTGGTGTGGGAGCGGTCCAAGCGGGACCCGGCGGTGCGCTGGCCCGGCGGCTACGATGTCGAATTCGAACGCACCTACGGTGAGACCGCCGTCGAGATGGCCCGACCTGTTGATACGGTCAGCGCATGACCACAGTCGTGTGCCCAGGCTCGTTCGACCCGGTGACCCTCGGGCACCTCGACATCTTCCGCCGGGCGGCGGAGCTGTTCGACGACGTGATCGTGTGTGTGGTGGCCAACCCCAACAAGCAGGGCACGTTCACGATCGACGAGCGCAAGGTCCTCATCGAGCAGGTCTGCGCCGACATCCCCGGCATCCGGGTCGACAGTTTCTACGGGCTGCTCGTGGACTATTGCCGCGATCAGGGGGCCACGGCGGTGATCAAGGGGCTGCGGGACTCCACCGATTACGACTACGAACTGCCGATGGCGCACATGAACCGCTCGATCGCCGAGGTCGACACCGTGTTCCTGCCGACCCGCTCCGACCTGTCGTTCGTCTCGTCCTCGCTGTGCCGCGAGGTCACCAAGCTGGGCGGCGACGTCTCCCACCTGCTGCCCGGACCCGTGGCCGACGCGTTGCGGGAACGTCTCGCCTGACCGGCTCCAAGAGTCGGACACACCGCCGCCGCACCGGCACGGGCGCGTGTGTTGCGGGCACACTGGTGTGGCAAGAGTGACGAACCGGTGAAGGGACGAGCGTGTACCGAGTGTTCCAGGCCCTCGATGAGTTGAACGCGATGATCGAGGACGCCCGCAGTCTGCCCATGACCGCGAACTGCGTGGTCCCGCGGCACGAGTCCCTGCTGTTGCTCGACGATATCCGCGACTCCTTCCCCGGTGAGCTCGACGACGCCCAGGACGTGCTCGACCAGCGCGATCGCGTCCTGGCCCAGGCGGATGAGACCGCCCATCAGACTGTCGCGGCGGCCGAAGCCGAGGCGGATCGGACCCTGCGCACCGCTCGCGATGACGCCGACGCGATGCTCGCCGACGCCAAGGCCCGGGCCGACCGGATGGTCGCCGAGGCCACCGCGCACGCCGACGAGCTGGTCGGCGATGCCCGCGCCGAGGCTTCCGAACTGCTCGAGCGCTCCCGCCGGGATGCCGAGTCCATGACCGTTCGGGCCCGCGCAGAAGCGGACCGGCTCACCGAACAGGCCAACATCCTCTACGACCGCACCATCACCGAGGCGCGTCAGGAACAGCAGCGCATGATCTCCGAGTCCGAGGTGGTTCGGGTCGCCGACGAGGAGGCTGCCCGGGTCCGCGACGCCGCGCATGCGGAGAGCGACCGGCGTCGGGAGGAGTGCGACGCCTACGTCGACGACAAGATGGCGCACTTCGAAGAGTTCCTCGGATCCACCATCCGGACCGTCGTGCGGGGCCGCGAGGAGCTGCACGGAGTGGGCCAGGCCTCCCGCCGCGATCCGGCCGGGCGTCGGGGCGGGCGTGAGGACGTCCTGCACGGCGACGGCTACGGAGACTACTGACCCGGGCGGGTAGTCTGCTGGGCGTGTCCACCACCTCCAGCTCTTCGCGATCCGCGCCCGGCCCTCTCGTTCTCGATACCCGCAGTGTCAGCCGGACCCCCGGCGCCATGACCCCCGTTCAGCGCGCCGCCGAGGTCCCCACCACCATCGGCGTCGAGATGATCGGGATCCCGGAGGGGTCTGAGCTCGACCTCGACCTCATGCTGACCTTCGTCGACGAAGGCATTCTCGTCACCGGCGCCGTCACGGGGCAGGCACGGGTCGAATGCGCGCGCTGCCTCGGCGAGTTCCACACCGATGTCACCGTCAACCTCACCGAGATGTACGCGATCGAGGGCAAGGCCGCCGCGAACGCGGAGGAGGACGAGGTCCGACTCCTCGACGGGGACCTGCTGGACCTGGAGCCCGCCCTCATCGACGCGTTCGGACTGGAGTTCCCGCTCTCGCCGACCTGCACCGACTACGGCCATGCCGAGTGCATCAACCCCGACACCCCGGCCCCGGACGGGGTCTCCGGCGACACCGAGGGCCGGATCGATCCCCGATGGGCCGACCTAGTTGAGAAGTTCGGCACCCCCGGCACCTCCGGCACCCCCGGCGCTGCCGGCGGTGACGGAGCCCCGGGCACGGACGAGGGCCGCGCGTGACCGACGGACCAGAGGGGCTGCCCGCCGTTCTGGGTGTCGACCTCTCGGCCGAGCTGGCCGTGCAGGCCGTCACCCACCGCTCGTTCGCGTACGAGAACGGGGGAGTGCCCCACAATGAGCGCCTCGAGTTCCTCGGCGACGCCGTCCTCGAGCTGGTCGTCACCGAGTACCTCTACGGCGCCTACCCGGATCGCCCGGAGGGGGACCTGGCCAAGATCCGCGCGAGCCTGGTCAATACCTACGCCCTGGCCGACATCGCCCGCGAACTCGGCCCCGGCGGGCTCGGCGCCCACCTCAGGCTCGGGCGCGGCGAGGAGCTGACCGGAGGCCGCGACAAGCACTCGATCCTCGCCGACACCCTCGAGGCGGTGTTCGGCGCCGTCTATCTCACCCACGGGCTCGAGCCGGCGCGCACGTTGATCGAGCGGATCATCGGCGAGCGCCTGCAGGTGGTGCCCACGCTGGGGGCCGCGCTCGACTGGAAGACCAGCTTGCAGGAGAAGTGCGCGTCGCTCGGCCGCCCCAAGGCCCATTACGAGATCAGCTCCACCGGCCCGGACCACGACAAGACCTTCACCGCGATCGCCTTCGTGGGCACCGACCGCTTCGGCGAGGGGGTCGGACGGACCAAGAAGGAAGCCGAGCAGAAGGCCGCCGAGGAGGCCTGGGCCGCCCTGGACGGAAAATCCGGCTGAGCCCATGCCCGAATTGCCCGAGGTGGAG
>NZ_JAALDM010000172.1:10323-21725 GCF_014144865.1 Dietzia aerolata
GCCTGCGGACTGCTCGTCGCCAGCCCGGGGGCGCCGCCGAGATCGAGGACCGCCTGCGTGGCCGGAAGGTCACCGGGGCCCGGCGCCGCGGAAAGTACCTGTGGCTGACCCTGGACGACGACCACGCGGCCGGCGCCGACTGTCTCCTGGTCCATCTGGGGATGAGCGGCCAGATGTTGGTGACCGGTGCCGGGACGCCGCCGGTGCGCCACCTGCACGCCCGAGCGATATTGGACGACGACAACGAGCTCCGTTTCGTCGATCAGCGAACGTTTGGCGGGTGGACGGTCGTACCGCTTGCCGAGGCGATCGACGGCACCGGGGTGCTGTTGCCCGCGCCGGCCGCGCACATCGCCGCCGACCCCTTCGAGGAGGGCTTTGACGCACTGGCCGCGGCCCGGTTGATCCGCCGCCGTGACACTGAGATCAAGCGACTCCTTCTCGACCAGACCGTGGTGTCCGGGATCGGGAACATCTACGCCGACGAAGCGCTGTGGCGCGCCGGGGTGCACGGTCGCCGGCGGGGAGGGGCGCTCACGCTGGGCAAGGTCACCGAGACCCTGGGCCATGCCCGGGACGTGATGGCCGATGCGTTGGCCGCGGGCGGGACCTCGTTCGATGCGCTGTATGTCAACGTCAACGGCGCCTCCGGCTACTTCGACCGATCCCTGGATGTCTACGGCCGGGCGGGCGAGCCCTGCTCGCGCTGCGGCACCCCGGTGGTGCGTGAGGACTTCATGAACCGCGGTTCGCACTTCTGCCCGGCGTGCCAGCCGGCACCGCGGCGAGTTCGTAAGGCATCCGGCGGTCGTCGTACAGCGTGAGCCCACGCTTCACGGATTCTCTGGCGATGGCGCTAGGCATATCACCCACTTATGGCTACTATCATCGTCATTGGGTTGGAGGTGGCAATGGCTGGTTACCGTATTGACCGTGAGCTCTCCGAGTTCGGAGAACATGTGCATGGATGGCGAATGGTTCTCGGCCTCACCGCGCAGCAGGTCGCGGAGCGAGCAGGCATCGCTCGTGACACTCTTCGCAAGATCGAGGCCGGAGATCCCGGTGTGGGTTTCGGCAATGTGGCCCAGGTGCTCCGTGCTCTCGGTGTGCTGGACCGAACAGTCGAGTCAGTCGACCCACTTGAAAGCGATATCGGTAGGTTGCGGGCCGGCAATTTGACGAAGAAGCGTGCGCGATGACAGCCGTTGAGGTTTTCCTCGACCGGAATGGTGAGAGCGTCCTGGTAGGGCGAGCGCACTTCACGAGGATGCGCGGCAGGATCTCCACGACCTTCCTCTACGATCCCGACTACCTCGTGAACGGCGGCACGAGCATCGGATCCTGCGCTTCCACTGGTTTCCGGCGCGCAGCACCAGGAGGGGCTAGTTCGAGCATTCGCAGACAGTGCGCCCGACCGATGGGGACGTAATTTGATCGACAAAGCCGAGCGGGTGAGTGCCCGCGAGGAGCGTCGAGTGCCGCGCCGTCTGGATGACGTGGACTTTTTGTTGGGCGTGAGTGACAATACGCGCCAGGGTGCGCTGCGGTATAGAGAACAGGGGAGTGTGGAATTCGTTGGACGTCCGTCGCAAGTGCCTCGATTGATCTCCCTCCCACACTTGTTGCGTGCTTCAGATGAGATCGCCTCGGAGGCGAATCCGGCGACCGCAGTAAAGCAACTGCTTGATACAGGGTCGACCGGGCTCGGGGGTGCGCGCCCCAAGGCTTC
This sequence comes from Dietzia aerolata, assembly GCF_014144865.1. Taxonomy (GTDB): domain Bacteria; phylum Actinomycetota; class Actinomycetes; order Mycobacteriales; family Mycobacteriaceae; genus Dietzia; species Dietzia aerolata. Next base: position 12,053 of record NZ_JAALDM010000172.1, read on the forward strand.
CGTTGTGCTCGAGAACGGCGAACTGGCGATTGCGAAGTTCCCCCATTCCAGCGACCTGTGACTCGCAGCTTCGTTTGGCGGGATCTGGCACATTCGTTTGGCGGTGTCAGGTGATGCCGATCACGAGGGTGGATCGGGCGGCTTCGACAATGTCGTCGGTGGGGTGTTGCGATCGTTGATCTGCATGATGCGCTCCATCTGCGTGAACAATCTGTCGACGAGTCGGAGGTTGCCGCGGGTGATCCGTGCGATCGCGGCGAGGGCTTGAGCGTCGGTGAAGTCGTGAGGGTCGAGGGGAGGCAGAGTTCGGGCCTGTGGCGCTCGAGGATCAACCGTAGTTTGTACTCGGCAAGTGGGCGGCACTCGCGGGCGAAGCTCGTTGCAATGCATCGCAATTCACCCATGAACCTCCGCGAGGCTCAGTACGGTTAGGTGATGACCTCAACGGATGGAATCCGCCGGCGCCACAGTCGACTCGCCTCGAAATCTGCGCTACTCCTGGCATCAGCCAGCCTCCTCGCCGCCGCAGTTGTGCCCCCTGCTGCCCGGGCGCAGGACGAAACTGCTGCCAAGCCTACAGTCGCTGCGGAACAGGTATCTGAGGAGGCAATGAAGGACTACATCAAAGAGCATTTCGACATCACGGAAACCACAAGCGCCGTCGAACCCAAAGCTAACCGGTCCACTCAATGGCGGAAGACTGAATCGCCAATGGCAATTCTGGAACCGGGCAAGATGAGATCCGACCGTGAGCCCGTTCCTGCCGGATTCACGAAAGACGATGCAGACCGAGCTGAAATCATGGAGGCTGCGGTTTCGCAACGCCCTACTGCCGCAGCCGCGCGACTAGCAACAGCAGGGTGCGAGGTGTTCTGGCCATCCCCAAACACCGTTTGCGGCGCAATCCTCGATAAATATAAGCTGCTCGGTGGCCCAAATAGCTATCTTTCATTCCCGCGATCAAATGAGCTGGTCACCCCCGATGGGGCCGGGCGCCGAACTGAGTTCATTAATGGTCAGATTTACTGGCACCCCGATACTGGTGCAAATAGCGTAACGACGCACTTCGCGATCGAGTGGGGCAGATTGGGTTGGGAACTATCACCGCTCGGGTACCCAATTGGTGAAGAGGATGGCGTTTTCGGACAAGTAGCCCGAATCCAGCCATTTCAGCATGGCGACTTATATGGCAGCTCCATGGGACTAGCGGCTATATATGGATCAATCCGCGATAAATGGGTCTCATTAGGAGGGGTCAACAGCGAACTTGGACTGCCCGTTATCAGCGAGCAGACGACACCGGATGGAATTGGACGTTTCTCCGTCTTCGAAAAAGGGCTGATTTACTGGTCTCCAGGAAGCGGTGCCCAGCCAATAACTGGGACGATGCTCGCTCAGTGGCTTGTTGATGAGACATTGTTTGCCGAAATCGGATACCCAGTTGGGTCGATGTATGGAGACGATGCCAATGGATGGACCCAAGAATTCCAAGGGGGACGACTGTACGGGGCGACGGCACGCCCCCCATGGGCCGCATGCCCAGCCAAGGGAAGCAATGACAAGGTGATCAAGTCATGGTGGGTATCTGAAGGCCCCGTGGCAGGCTACAAGATTGACCTCAAGTGTGGGACGACTGCGGCCGGATTCCGACACATTGTTAAAAACCACAGAGGTGATTGGCAAAATAAGGCGCGAGGTCCGGTTACCTATACCTCATGGATGGACCTCGCGGACATGGGGATTACAAAGTCGCTGACTGACCCGAAGAGTTACCCTCACAACACTCAAAACAACACAAGTCGGTACACCGCCGACCTATTCTTCTACAATAGGCGCACAGGTCAGCTGGTGGAGAAAATGAATGCACATACCGCCGTCAGCGTAAATAACAAGCTGGTAATCACGGCGTTTCCGCAAACCCAGTCGTAAGAACTTCAATGTCCACATTGTCATTTTCGCGACCGGGCGAGTTTGAAATTCGCCAGTGGATGGGTGCCGTCTTGCCGGAGATCTACCGCAGCTTGATCTCGGCAAGGTGCAGGAGGGCAGAATTTGAAATAGAGGGGGATGTCCTACTATTCTTAGGCTCTGAATATTTCGTCGGGTGGCGTGATAACCCGTTGCGACTGAACTACGTTCCATCTCGCTTTGGAATCCATCTCCCCGGAATAGTTGATGATCTAATTCGAGACGATGCGTTCGTGTACGCTTGGGACGACGGGGGGCGAATCGACCCCAGCATTTCCTGGCTCAATATGGATAGATATGACCTGGGGCAATGGATGAGGGGGCAGCTTGACTTGCGGATTGAGGAGATTCTTGCCACGCTAGGAAACCTAATTCATTCTGCGCACGAGCGAAATGAAAGTCCTAATTATGATGCTGCTATCGTAGGACTAACCGACTGGTCTTTCCGTAGGTGGAACTCCGCTACCCCCCCTTCTGTAGACGATTTGTGCGAATACGCAGAATTCGAAAGCGGAAAAAAATCAACCGAACTCTCGTAGTCGCTAACTCGAGTCACTTTCCCTGACGGCCAGTTCCCGACTTTAATTCCGCATGCAGATTCGGCTCCTCCTCACGGGCCTCGTCCGCCGATGCGCACGGGCTGCTGGGTGGCGCATGACTGAACCAACGTGGTCCGTCAAACGATCGTTTTTGATACAAACGGGTCGAAGCTGGCCGATTTTGGATTCGCCGAGGTGGGCGGAAGCCTGTTCTGTAGCGGAACCCAGTCCCGGAATCTATGTTTCTGATCTACCCACAAGCGACGGGTACTGCTACATTTATCGGTATGGGCCACGCTTTCGGGTACGCGCGGGTGTCGACTGGCGATCAAGACGCCCGACTGCAGCACGATGCTCTCGCCGCTGCTGGCTGCTACAAGGTCTTCACCGACACCGCTTCCGGGGCATTGGCCTCGCGCCCGGAGTTGGGAAAGCTTCTCGATCAATTGCGGCCGGGCGACACGCTCGTAGTGTGGCGCCTGGACCGGTTGGGCCGATCGATTCGGCATCTGATTGATCAGCTGACCGAGTTGCAGGAGCGCGGAATCGAGTTTCGATCCCTGCAAGAGAACATCGACACCGGGTCCTCGGGCGGGCGGCTGGTGTTTCACATCTTCGCCTCCCTAGCGGAGTTCGAACGAGACCTCATCTCTGAACGCACCCACGCCGGCCTGGAAGCCGCCCGGGCCCGTGGCCGGGTGGGTGGGCGTCCACCGTTGTTGTCTGGGGACAAACTGCGCACCGCCCGCAAGCTCTACGAGCAACAAGACATGACGGTCGCCCAGATCGGTGAGGTCCTGGGGGTTAGCCGCACCACCGTGTACAGAGCTCTTCAACGTGGGACCGACAAGCCGGTCCCACGCCGACAGAAGTCGATAACAGCGTAGTCATGAGCGGGGGCGAGGAACCTCAAGGTTCGATCAGCGCCCCTACTGGTGTGAAGACTGCCGCCGCGAGATGGCAGGTTCTACGCCAGCACGTTGAGAGCGGAGTCCCGCTGACGCAGTTGGCCGCAGCCGAGCAGATTGGGGAACGGACTCTGCAACGCTGGCTGGCCGCCTACCGGCAGGCCGGCGTCGCTGGACTGGCTCCGGCCACTCCGCCCAAGCGTGGACGGCGCACCCACCCAGAACTTGTGGCCTACATCGAAGGCCTGGCGCTGAGCACGCCACCGCCGACCATTGCGGCGATCATCCGCAAAGCCACGGTGACCGCCGCCCGCCGGGGATGGCCGATGGCTTCCGCGAGCACCGTACGGTCCATCGTGACCGGCCTGGATCCGGGGATGGTGACACTGGCCCACCAGGGCGCGGCCGCCTACCGAGACACCTACGAGCTGGTGTGGCGACACCGCGCCGAGCGGGCCAACGCCACCTGGCAGGCCGACCACACCGAACTCGACATCCTCATCCTCGACGCCAACGGACGCCCCGCCCGCCCCTGGCTGACCGTCATCCTCGACGACTACTCCCGCGCAGTGTGCGGCTTCATGGTCTTTCTCGGTGCCCCCTCGGCAATGAACACCGCGCTAGCGCTGCGGCACGGAATCTGGCCGAAGAACGATCCGAACTGGCCGATGTGCGGCCTTCCCGACGTGCTCTACGTCGATCACGGCACCGACTTCACCAGCCGCCATCTCGCCCAGACCGCCAAGGACCTGCATTTCGAGATCATCTACTCCACCATCGCCAGACCACAGGGCAGAGGCAAGATCGAACGGATCTTCGGCACGATCAATACCGAACTCCTCGCCGATCTGCCGGGCTATCTCACCCGCGGTCAGCGACACCCCGAGCCAGTACTGACACTGCCCGAACTCGACACCGCCATCGGCGAGTTCATCGGCGAAAAGTACCACCGCCGCACCCACCCGGGGACTGGCGACAGCCCCTACCGTGCCTGGATCGGTGACGGATGGCTTCCCCGCCTGCCTGAGACTGTTGACGACCTCAACCTGCTGCTGTTGACGGTCGCAACCGCACGTATCGTCCGCCGAGACGGCGTGCATTTCCAGGGACTGCGGTATGTATCACCGCTGCTAGCGGCCTACGTCAAAGAGTCGGTCGTGATCCGGTACGACCCTCGCGATATCTCCGAGATCCATGTCTTCCACAAGAACCAATACATCTGTAAAGCCGTGGATCCCGATCACGCATCGTCCACCGTCAGCCTCAAAGAGATTCAAGAAGCCCGCAACGAGCGGCGGCGACAGCTGCGCAGTCAAATCAAGGAACGGATCGCTGTCGTCGCCGACCCGAGCCCACCAGCGTCTGCGCCGGCCCCAGAACCGGACCGAACGAAAAAGCCGAGACTTCGCACCTACCTGGAGGACGACTGATGTCCCCGCAACCATTCATCGCCACCAAGCAACACCGCCGATTTATCGAGTTCGCCGACGCCGTACGCCGCCAACGCACGATCGGCATCTGCTTCGGACAGGCCGGCACCGGAAAAACCCTCTCAGCCAGGCGGTATGCCAACCTGCATAAGGCCGAAACGCTGCTCGATGAATGGGGTCCACGCGATGACTCCGATTCCACGGTCTACGCCGCGCTCGCCAGGAAGCGGACGGTCTTCTACACACCCGAGCCGACAAGCACCCCCCGCCACGTCAAGGAGGATCTCGACCACTTGGTGGCCCGAGTTTCTATCTGCATCGAAGCGCACCTTCGTGAGACCGGCAAGGTCACCAGCCCGATAGTCAGAAGCCACAAGAACGTCGAGCTGATCATCATCGACGAATCCGAACGCCTCAACGCGACGGCGCTCGAGATGCTGCGCGACCGCTACGATCGCGACAACGTCGCCGTCATCCTCATCGGCATGCCCGGATTTGAGAAACAATTCAGTCGATTCCCGCAGCTCTACAGTCGCGTCGGCTTCGCCCACGAGTACCGACCTCTCGCTGAGGATGAACTGCAGTTCGTCCTCGAACGCCACTGGCGCAAGCTCGGCCAAACCCTCGATCCCGACGATTTCACCGACGCACAAGCCATCGCAGCAATCGCGCGAATCACCCGCGGCAACTTCCGCCTCATCGACAGGCTCTTCACTCAGATGCACAGGGTCATGAAGATCAACGAGCTCAACACCATCACTGACGACGTCGTCGAAGCTGCCCGCTCCACCCTCGTCATCGGCCTCACCTGACCCGCCAAATCAAGCTGCGAAATCCCGCCAAACGAAGGTGAGAGTCACACCAGCGACCAGTGGGATGTGATGGCCTGGGAGGCGACAGCGCTGGATCTATTGGAGTCTGTTGGTATCCGAACACCAACCCGCCGACTTGTGCGGGTCGGGGAGCGCAGCGTCCTCATCCTGCGACGATTCGACCGGACAGGTCTCGGACATCGAATCGGGTATATCAGCGCGATGACCGCGCTTGGGGCGGTTGACGGTGATCACCGTGACTACGTCGAGATTGCTGAGGCAATCAGGGACCTTTCGCTCTCTCCGAAAGCAGACCACCAGGAGTTGATTGTCCGGGTCGTCGGGTCAGTTGCCCTGTGCAATACCGACGACCATCTCCGCAACCATGGATTCCTGGCTGATCGCGGATCCTGGACGCTCAGCCCGGTTTTCGATGTAAACCCTAATCCGGGCTATTCGCAGAACAGGGCGACGTCGATCGTGGGAGCAGACGCAATGCCTGCGGAGGCCGACGCTCTCCTCGCGTTGGCCGAGGAATGCGGACTTTCTCTGGATGTCGCCCGAGCCAGGATGCGCTCGATCTGTATGTCCCTTCAATCCTGGAAGGAACGGGCGCGATTGAATGGGATCCGGGAACGGGAGGTGGAGATGATGGCTGATTCGATCCAGCCCCGACTTGACGCCGTGATCACCGCAGCGGGTAAAGAATGACCGCCGTATTGCTGGCCGTACGATGAACGACATGACTTCACCGTCCCCGCTGAGTGCCGCTGACCAGGATGCGCCCCGCACCACCGACCTCAGGGTGGAGCGCACCGGTACCCGCAGATATGTGGGACTGTCCACGCGCGGGGCCCGGGTGGAGATCGGCTCCGCCGATGTCGAGGGCGTGTTCACGCCCGGTGAACTGCTCAAGATCGCGCTCGGGGCCTGCAGTGCGATGGCGTCGGACTTCACCGTCTCACGACGGCTCGGAGATGACTACGACGCGACCGTGCACATCTCCGGCGACGCCGATCGGGAGAACGAGCGCTACCCGCGGCTCGAGGAGCTCTACGAGCTGGATATGTCGGAGCTCGACCCGGAAGCTGCCGACCGGCTGGTCGCGATGATCCGTCGATCCGTGGACAAGGCCTGCACCGTCGGGCGGACCCTGCAGTCGGGAACCGAGATCGATCTGCGGATCGAGACCGGGCTTGGGGACGGGGCCGAGGCACGGTGAACGGGTCGGCCGAGGGCGCCACGGGAGAAGTCCGGCTGGTGGCGTGGGTACACGGGCACGTCCAGGGTGTGGGCTTTCGCTGGTGGACCCGCAGCCGCGCCCTCGAGCAGGGCTTGACGGGGTACGCGGCCAACAAGCCCGACGGCCGGGTGCACGTCGTGGCCGAGGGAACCGAGGATGCCTGCCGGGCACTTCTCGCGGCGCTGCGCGGGGGCGACACCCCGGGGCACGTGGATCTCGTCGTGGAGACCTTCGAACCGGCGCGCGGTGGCCTGACGGGATTCGTCGAACGCTGACCTAGGATCAATACCCGTGTATCTCAAGTCGCTGACGCTCAAGGGCTTCAAGTCCTTTGCGGCGGCCACGACGTTGAAATTCGAACCCGGCATCTGCTGTGTGGTCGGCCCCAACGGTTCCGGCAAGTCCAACGTTGTCGACGCACTCACGTGGGTGATGGGCGAAGGAAGCGCCAAGACCCTGCGCGGCGGGAAGATGCAGGACGTCATCTTTGCCGGTACGGCCGGAAAGCAGCCGCTCGGCCGTGCCGAGGTCACGCTCACCCTGGACAACTCCGACGGCGCCCTGCCGATCGACTACGCCGAAGTGTCGCTGACCCGCCGGATGTTCCGCGACGGCGCCGCCGAGTACGAGATCAACGGAGACCGCGCCCGACTGATGGACGTGCAGGAACTCCTGTCAGACTCCGGAATCGGTCGCGAGATGCATGTGATCGTGGGCCAGGGCAAGCTTTCGGAGATCCTCGAGTCCAAGCCCGAGGAGCGCAGGGCGTTCATCGAGGAGGCCGCGGGCATCCTCAAACATCGGCGTCGCAAGGAGAAGGCCCAACGCAAGCTCGCCGGAATGCAGGGCAACCTCGACCGGCTCACCGACCTCACCACCGAATTGCGTCGCCAGCTCAAACCACTCGGACGTCAGGCGGAGGTGGCCCGCCGAGCCCAGACCATCCAGGCCGACCTGCGTGATGCGACCTTCAGGCTGGCCGCCGACGACCTGGTCACCCGCCGCCGTGAACTCGCCGACGCCGAGAGCGTCCGCAGTCGGCTGCAGGAGCGGGTCGCCGAGGCCGTCGACCTCCGCGACGACCTCGCCCGCAAGGTAGCGGCAACCCAGGCCGAACTGGATCGGCTCACCCCGGACGCCGACGCCGCGCAGCAGCGTTGGTTCGCCCTCTCGACGCTCGCTGAGCGGGCCCGGGCCACGGCTCGGATCGCCTCCGACCGTGCGCGCTCGCTGGCCGCCGAGGTCGCGGTGCACCATGGGACGGACCCCGAGGAACTCGACCGGCAGGCCGAGCGGGCCGAGGCGCACGAGAAGGAGCTCGCCGAGGACGTGGAGAACGCCGCAGAGAGGGCACGTCAGGCAACGGCGGCACTGTCTGCCGCGGAATCGGCACTGGCAGCGCTCGAGGCCGAGCACCTCAAAGCGGTCCGGGCGATCGCCGACCGCCGGGAAGGCGTCGCCCGACTGGCGGGCAAGGTCGAGACCCTCGCGGCGAGAGTCGAGTCCACCGAAGCCGAGATCGCCCGCATCGATACGGAGACGATCGCAGCCCGGGATACCGTCGCCGACACCGAGGCGGAGTTCGACACCGTGCACGCTCGGATCGGCGCGCACGATGAGGGCGAACGTACCCTTGACGAGCACCTCGGACGCGCTGAGCGTGCGCACCTGACCGCCCGCGCCCGACTCGCCGAGCTTCGCGAGATCGAGCGGGAGGCGGATCAGAAGATCGCCCGCCTCGCCGCCCGCATAGAGACGCTTGAGCAGAACAAGGGAGCCGGCGATGGCGCCGAGTGGGTGCAACGCCACCTCGGCTCGGATGCGGTCGCGGGCACCGTGGGGGAGCTGCTCGGCGTCCGGGACGGATGGGAGAAAGCGGTCGGCGTGGCCCTCGGCCCGGCCGTCGACGCCGTGGTGGTGGACCAGACCGTCGACCGTGGCGAGGTGTTGGCCGCACTGAGCGAAGCCGACGCCGGGCGCGCCGGTCTCGTCGGACGCGGGGTGGCCGGCGGGGACTACCGACTCGAGGTGGACCTGGTCGACGGTGCCCGATGGGCCCTGGATGTGGTGGATGTGCCCGGCGACCTCGTCGCACCGGTCACCGCATTGCTCGTGGACGTGGTGGTGGTCGACGACCTGGCCACCGCCCTGGCACAGGTGGATGCCGACCGACGGGTTCGCGCCGTGACCAGAGCCGGCGAGCTCGCCGGACCCGGCTGGTCGGTCGGCGGGTCCGCCTCCGGGCGCACCGGCATCGAGATCCAATCCGCGATCGACGCTGCCGTGGCAGAGCGGGACACGGTCCGAGCGGAGATCGAGACCGCCCGCGCCGAGCTCGCCGGAGCCGAGGCCGAAGACGCCGAGCGGGCCGACCGGTACTCAGAGACGATGGCCGCGATCACCGAATCCGACGCGACGATCGAAGAGATCTACGCCGAGCTCGCCCGCATCGGCCAGCGTCGACGTCGCGCCGAGGCCGACGTGCGGCGGCTGGAGCAGACCAGGCGAATCGCGGTCGACAAACTCGATGCCGCGCGAACGGAACACGCAGAGCTCACCGACCGTCTCGCCCGCGCAGGCGAGGACGGTGACGAGGAGCAATTGCCCGCCGACGACGGTCGGAGCGCGGCGCAGGCGGAGGTCGCCACGGCCAGAGCGGCGGAGATCGAGGCCAGGCTCGCACACCGCTCCGCTGAGGAACGGGCCACCGGCGTGCGCGGCAAGTCGGCCTCGTTGCGTCGCGCAGCCCAGGCCGAGCGGGAAGCGCGGGCCC
>NZ_JAALDM010000173.1 GCF_014144865.1 Dietzia aerolata
GGGTACTCGTCGTCATCGCCGGAATCGTCGGCGTGTCAACCCTGCTCATCCGCAGCAACTACTTCGTCACGGAACAGGACAGTCAGGTCGTGGTGAAGAGAGGGATCTCGGGCGACGTGTTCGGGATCTCCCTGTCCTCGGTGGCCCGCATCGCGTGCCTGACCCCGGAGGGCACCCTGACCATGCACGATCCGGACTCGATTCCCACCAACTGCGACGTGTTCACCCTCGGCGACCTGCGCGAACCCGCCAGGGAAACCGTCCGCGCCGGCATGCCGTCAGGCAGTCTCGCCGAGGCCAACGCCCAGGTGGCCCGGCTCGCGCAGGACAATCTCCTGCCCCCGTGTGAACCCGAGGAAGCCGCACCCCGCGCGGGTGAGCGTGGCGACGGTGATGCGCCGTCGTCGTCGTCAAATACTCCCGACGAGCCCGGCGAACCCGCACCTGACACCGACCGTCCGACCCGCGGCGCCGATGAGCCCGCGCCCGGCGCGGACGATCCCGCCGACCGCAATGACCCCGGCGCCGAGGATCCCGCCGATCCGGACGCTCCTACCGACCCCGACGCGGAGGGCGACGAGCCGTCTCCCACCGCGCGCCCCACCCCGCCGCAGGTACCGGGGGAGAACTGCCGGGCGGTGAGCTGACATGACCGGTCCCGCAACCAATCCCCGCGGGCAGGCGATCCCCGACCGTCCGCGCCGCGGCAAGGAACTCGTCCTGCTGGTCGCCGCCACGGTGATCGTCGGGTTCTCGCTGCTCATCGTCCAGCTCGCGCAGGAACAGGAACTGTCGCTGTCGCTGCTGTGGATCACGCTCGCGTTCCTCGGACTCACCGGCGTCGCGCACCTGTTGATCCGCTGGCTGGCCCCCTACGCCGACCCGGTGCTGCTGCCGTGCGCCGCCCTGCTCAACGGGCTCGGGCTGGTGCTCATCTACCGGCTCGACCTCACCTACACCGCCAGCGCCGTGGCCAGCGGCAACGACCCGCCCGGCATGGACGTCACCCGGCAGCTGCTGTGGGCCCTCATCGGGCTCGCGGTGATGGCGATCGTCCTGTTCTTCCTGCGTGACCACCGTGTCCTCGCCCGCTACGGCTACACGACCGGCTTCGCGGGGCTCGTGCTGCTGGCGATCCCCGCCGTGCTGCCCGCCCGGTTCTCCGAGATCAACGGCGCCAAGAACTGGATCATCCTGCCCGGCTTCACCATCCAGCCCGGCGAGTTCGCCAAGATCCTGCTCATCGTGTTCTTCGCGTCGATCTTGGTGGAGAAGCGGGAGCTGTTCACCACCGCCGGCAAGCGTGTCCTGGGCGTGGACCTGCCGCGCGCGCGTGACCTCGGTCCGATCATCGTGGCCTGGATGCTCTCGCTCGGCGTGCTCGTGTTCAACACCGACCTCGGCATGGCGCTGCTCATCTTCGCGACCGTGCTGACCATGCTGTACGTCGCCACCGAGCGGGTGAGCTGGCTGCTCATCGGCGTGGTCCTGGTGGCGATCGGCGGCGTGCTCGCCTACCTGCTGTTCGGGCACGTGCGTGTGCGGTTCCAGATCTGGCAGGACCCGTTCGCCTATTTCGACACCGGCGGCTACCAGCCCTCGCAGGCGCTGTTCGGGCTCGCCTCCGGCGGGATGGGCGGCACCGGGCTCGGCAACGGCCGGCCCGACCAGGTGCCGTTCGCGAACACCGACTTCATCACCTCGACCATCGGCGAGGAACTGGGCCTCATCGGCCTGGCCGCCGTGCTCATGGTGTATCTCATCCTCGTGCTGCGCGGGATCCGCGTGGGCCTGACCATCCGCGACAGCTTCGGCAAGCTCGTGGCCGTGGGCCTGGCGTTCACCTTCGCGGTCCAGGTGTTCGTGGTGGTCGGCGGCGTGTCCACGCTCATCCCGCTCACCGGCCTGACCCTGCCGTTCATGGCCTACGGCGGCTCCAGCCTGCTCGCCAACTACGCACTGCTCGCGATCCTGCTGCGGCTGTCCAACGACGCACGCCGCCCGCTGCCCACCCCGCGCCAGGCCCCCTCCCTTGCCGATGCCGCCACCGGCATGATGCGCAGCTCCCGACCCGGGAAGAGCGGGTGAGCGCGGCATGAACGCAGCCATCCGCAGAGTCGCCGTTGCCGCCATGATCATGGTGGTGGCGTTGCTCCTCCAGCTCACCTGGGTCCAGGTCTTCCGCGCCGACGAACTGCGCGCCGACTCCCGCAACACCCGCATGCTGCTCGACGAGTACTCACGGCAGCGCGGTCAGATCACCGCCGGCGGTCGCGTGCTCGCCATGTCGCTGCCCGCCGACGGGCGGTTCGAGTTCGAGCGCACCTACCCGACCGCGCCCTATTCGTTCGGCCCCACGGTCGGCTACTACTCACTGCAGTACGCGACCTCGGGCATCGAGCATTCCCAGGACGCCTTCCTCAACGGCTCCGACCCGCGCCTGCTGTCCCAGCGCATCACCGGCCTCATCTCCGGGCGCACCCCGCAGGGCGGCAACGTCGAGCTGACCCTCGACCCCGTGGGCCAGGAGGTCGCCTACGAGGCGCTCCAGCGCGGCGCCGGGCAGGGCCCGTTCGTCGGTTCCGTCGCGGCCGTCCGGCCCTCGACCGGCGAGGTGCTCGCGCTCGCGTCCACCCCGTCGTTCGACCCCAACATGCTCTCCAGCCAGGAACAGACCGTCCGCAGTGAGGCGATGGAGCAGATCGACGCGAGCCCCGACCGGCCGCTGCTCAACCACGCCACGCAGCAGTCGCTGCCTCCCGGCTCGACCATGAAGGTCATCACCACCGCCGCCGCCCTCGAGCAGGGCATCGGACCCGATTCCACCTTCTCCGGCGCCGACCGCATCCAGCTCCCCGGCACCTCCACCTACCTGCAGAACTACGCCGGCCAGACCTGCGGCGGCGGAACCGTCACTCTGCGCACCGCCTTCGAGCTGTCCTGCAACGTGCCCTTCGTCGAGCTCAGCCAGCAGATCGGCGACGAGGCGTTCACCGACATGTCCGCCCGGTTCGGGGTCGACGGCACCGCGCCGGAGGACTTCGGCATCCCCGTCAGCCCGTCCGGTCTGGGCCAGATGGACGACGCCGCCCAGTTGGCCATGAGCGCCATCGGGCAGAGCGACGTCCGCATGACCACGCTGCAGAACGCGATGGTCGCCGCCACCATCTCCAACGGCGGGGTCCGCATGCAGCCCCAGCTCATCAAGGCGCTGACCGCGCCCGACCTGTCCGTCGTCGAGGGATTCACCCCCGAGGACGCGGGCCGAGCCCTCACCGATGAGCAGGCCGGCACGATGACCGAGCTCATGATCGGCGCGGAAGCCAACGCCGGAGGCGGACTGCCCGGGGTGACCGTCGCCTCCAAGACCGGCACCGCGGAGCACGGCGTCGACGCCTCCGAGTCCATCCCCTACACCTGGTACATCGCCTTCGTGCCCGGTGAGGACATCGCGGTGGCCGTGGCCATCGAGTCCGGGCCGGGCATCAGCCGCGACACCGTCGGCGCCACCTACGCCGCGCCCATCGGGCGCGAAGTGATGGGCGCACTGCTGGGTGGTGCACCATGAGCCTGAATTCCGGCGCGGTCCTGTCCGACCGCTATCGACTCCAGCGACTGATCGCCACCGGCGGCATGGGTCAGGTCTGGGAGGCCGACGACTCCGTGCTCGACCGCCGGGTCGCGGTCAAGATCCTCAAGCCCGAGTTCTCCTCCGACCCCGAGTTCGTGGACCGGTTCCGTTCCGAGGCCAAGGTCACCGCCCGGATCTCCCACCCCGGGATCGCGACCGTGTACGACTACGGGCAGATCACCGATCCCGCCTCCGGCAGCCCCCTGTCCTACCTGGTGATGGAACTCGTCGTGGGCGAGCCCCTGTCCGACGTGCTGGCCCGCGAAGGTCAGTTGCCTCTCGGGCACACGCTCGACATGCTCGAGCAGACCGGACGTGCCCTCAACGCCGCCCACGCGATCGGACTCGTGCACAGGGACGTCAAGCCGGGCAACATCCTCATCACGCCCGCCGGTCAGGTGAAGCTCACCGACTTCGGCATCGCCAAGTCCATGGGCGCCTCGGCCGTCACCCAGACCGGGATGGTCGTGGGCACCGCCCAGTACATCTCGCCCGAGCAGGCGATGGGCCACCACACGACCCCCGCCGGCGATGTCTACTCGCTCGGCGTGGTGGGCTACGAGTGCCTCGCCGGGCGGCGGCCGTTCGTGGCCGATTCACCCGTGACCATCGCGATGAAGCACGTCCGTGAGTCGCCCGATCCACTGCCGGACTCCGTGCCCGAACCCGTCCGGCGGGTCATCGCCGAGGCCATGGTCAAGGACCCCGCCCAGCGGTACCCCGACGGCGGGGCCTTCGCCGATGCCGTCGCCGACGTGCGCTCCGGCCGCGACCCCCGGCCGCCGAGTGCATTCGCCGCCGCGGCGGGTGCCGCCGGTGCCGGTGCCC
>NZ_JAALDM010000174.1 GCF_014144865.1 Dietzia aerolata
CGCTGGGCGGGACCCCGATCAGTGAGGCCGCGGGTGGCGCCCTGTCCGCGGACGCCACCCCGATCGCCCCGGCCGGGGCGGCGTTCAGCATCTGGAGCGTCATCTACCTCGGCCTGGCCGGCTACGCGCTGTGGCAGCTCACCCCGGGTGCGCGGCGCTCGCCGCGCCAGCACGCGGTGCGGCCCTGGGCACTGGCCTCGGCACTGCTCAACGCGGCGTGGATCTGGACGGTCCAGCTCGGCTGGCTGGCAGTCTCGGTGTTGGTGATCATCGCTCTGCTGGCGGTGCTCATCCGCCTGATGTTCCTGCTCGGCGCGCCGCGGACCGGGGGACTCGTTGAGACGGTGCTCGCAGACGGCACGTTCGGGCTGTACCTGGGCTGGGTGACGGTGGCGTTCCTGGCCAACACCTACGCCTGGCTCGCGGACGCCGGGGTGGACGTGGTCACCCGGATCCAGATGGGCGTGGTGGGGATCGTGGTGGCCGCCGCGATCGCCGTCGCCACCATCCTGCTCAGTGGTGGCCGGGTCGCGCCCGCGCTGGCGACCAGCTGGGGTATCGCCTGGGTGGCTGCCGGCCGCACCGAAGGGGCGTACGAGTCGCCGGAGCTGGTGTGGACCGGAGTATTCGCGGTGGTGGGGGTGCTCACGGTCGCCGCCGGGGCGCTGCGTCAGAGGACTGCAGCTGAACGCACGGCGGCGTAGGCGGCGCCCACCACCGCGCCGGCCACCATGGCCGGGCCGAACGCGATCCCGCTCTTGGGGCCCACCCGGCGGGCGGCCAGCAACACCAGCGCCACCGCGGCGTTGATCACGAACGCGGCCACCGTGCCCACGAGGACGGCCGGCCAGCCCAGCCAGCCGAGGAACGCGCCCAGCACGCCGGCTAGTTTCACATCGCCGAGCCCCAGGCCGGAGGGGTTGATCAGCGCGAGGAGGAAGTAGCCGGCCAGCAGCATGGCGGCACCCGCGGCGGCGCGTCCGAGCGATGCCCATTCGCCGAACTCGGCCGCCGTCACGGTCAGCCCCAGAAACACGACTGGGTACAGGGGGAGCACGATCGCATCTGGCAGGCGGAACACGGCCAGGTCGATCGTCACCAGCAGTGCGCAAGCCACGGCGAGCACGGCGAACGTCGCCAGGTCGACCATGCCCAGCGCCACGTAGGGGGCGCCGAAGCCCCCGGCGGCCGCGAGTGCCACGTGGAGTCCGCTGCGCAGCCACCGGGAATCGGAGGCGGCGACAGAACGCATCCACCGGCTGAGCACGGCGGCAGCCACCGCGCACACGACCGCGGTGGTCACGCAGATCACGAAGAGCATGGCCAACAGTATGGGAGGGGCCGAGCTGGGTAGGGCGGATCACCGTGCCCACCGGGCCGCGCCCGCCCGTCCCGGGGCGCGGTTGCACTGCTCCGGTAGGTGGGTACGGTGGCCGACATGGGCGCTCACATCAGCGCCGCCGCACCGTCGACGAGGGGATGTCCGATGACGCCGCACACCACCACCGCACGCCGCCGCACGCGCCTGGGCTCTACGTATGTCGCGCTCGCCGCGGCCGCGCTGCTGGTGGCGTCGTGCGGGACGGGGGAGGACTCGCCGGCCGCGCAGGGCGAGGTCACGCCGCAGAGCCCGCAGACCACTGAGCTCGCCGACACCACCGAGGGCGAGCAGTTCGCTGTGGCCGACCTCGTGGCCCCGGAGGGTGAGCCGCGCGGCACGGTCGAGTTCGCGGAGGTAGAGGGTGGCACCCTGGTCACCGTCGAGGCGGTGGACCTGTCGCCGGGCTTCCACGGCCTGCACATCCACACCACGGGCCTGTGCGAACCGGACAGTGAGAACCCGGCCAGCCCGGGCGAGCGCGGAGCTTTCCTGTCTGCCGGGGGTCACCTCAAGGGGGACGACGACGAGGCCGTCCACCCAGAGCACGCCGGCGATCTGCCGACTCTCTACGTGGCGGGCGACGGGACGGGGAAGATCGTCACGTTCACCGACCGTCTGGACCGTGACCAGCTGCTCGACGACGACGGATCGGCCGTGATGATCCACGAGAGCTCGGACAACCTGGCCAACATCCCCGAGCGCTATGCGCCGGACGGACCCGACTCAGACACCCAGAACGCCGGCGACGGCGGCAGCCGTATCGCCTGCGGCGTGGTCACCGAGCTGGGCTGACCACCGCCGCGCGCGCCTCACGCCCCGCACGCCGCTCCCGGCGCTACTTCTGCCGCGGCACCCGCCCCATGAGGTAGAACTCCGGGTTCGGGCGCATATCGGTGGCGTTGGCGAGCCGGTTGCTCAGCCCGAACAGGCCGGTGATGGCGGCGATGTCCCAGGCGTCTTCGTCGTCCAGGCCGTGCTCGTGTAGCGCGGCGAAGTCGGCGTCGCACAGTTCATCCGCATGCAGATTCACCTTGGTGGCGAAGTCGCAGATCGCGCGCTCACGGGGCGTGAGGTCGGCCTTGCGGTAGTTCACGGCCAGCTGGTCGGCGAGGAACGGGGCCTTCTTGACCACGCGCAGGATCGCGCCGTGGGCCACCACGCAGAACAGGCAGTTGTTCTGCCCGGAGATGGTCACCACGATCATCTCCTTGTCTGCCTTGGACAGGTTTCCCTCGCGGTCCATGAGCGCGTCGTGGTAGGCGAAGAACGCCCGCGACTCGGCCGGGCGGCGGCCGAACATCAGGAACACCTCGGGGACGAACCCGGCCTTCTCCTGCTCGGCGAGGATCCGCTCACGCAGGTCGTCGGGGAGTTCGTTGAGGTCGGCGAGGGGGTAACGGTCGGACATGAGGGTCTCCGGAGAACTCGGGGTGCCGGGCTCGGCACCGACAGGCGGCTCCCACAGGGTGAGCGCCCTCACAGCCTAGGAGTGCCAGCCAGCGCCCGGGATCAGGATCGGGCCAGGTCCCCCCACACGTGGATGTTCTCGATCTCGACCCACGCGTCCACGCGCGGATCCTCGCGGTTGAAGTAGTCCTGTCCGATGTAGTGCTGCGCCAGCGAGTCGATGCCCTTCAGGTCCGGGTCGTCGACGATCTCCACCACGCGGCCCTGGATGCTCACGTGCGTGGTCCAGTTCCCGGCCTCCATGACCGACAGGGCCACCCGGGGATCGCGTTGGATGTGCTGCAGCCGGACGCGGCTCTTGTCGAGGTTGAGCAGGATCCGATCTCCGACCAGCCGGTACCAGGTGGGCACGGACACCGGGGAGCCGTCCTTGCGGACGGTCGCCATAACGGCCGGATTCGGCTTGAGGAGGAGTTCGCGGACGTCGTCGTCGATCTTCGCGGTGCTCATGGCTGATTCTCTCCTTGTCGCAGCGGCCATTGCGGGGCAGGGGGAAGGATCGTGTCCGACACTACCGTCGCAGCCCGCTTGGCGCGTTCCTCCCAGAACCACCCCGCCGCCTGCGCCGCGAGGTCGGGTCTGACCACCATCACCGTGAGGGCCACGATCCCCACATAGCGTTTCCATCGGCGGGGCAGCATCCGCCGTACCAGCCTCAACCCGTTGACCCGATCCACGCGCGCAGCATTGCAGACGGCTACGACATCACCGGCCGGCGCGAGCACGGCGCGGACCGTGCCCGGCGCGTGGCTACCGCATCTCGACCGCAGCCTCCTGTGATGGACGGGCCCCCACGGGTGCCGGCGCCACCGTCTCGCCCGCCGGCAGGAACCGGCCCGCGGCGTACTCCCGCCCGTACCCGGGCGCGTACTCGCCGTCGGCCCACACCACCTGCCCACCGATGATCGTTGCCGCCACGGCGCGGTCGTTGCGGTTGACCATCCGCGCGATCCCGCCGAACTCGGGCATCGGCTCCTCGTGGTACTCCAGTGACTCGCCGTCCAGGCCCGCCGGGTCCAGCACCACCACGTCCGCACGCCGGCCCACCTCCAGGCGGCCGGCGTCGAGGCGGTAGAAGTCCGCCAGCTCGCCGGTGAGCTTGTGGACGGCCTGCTCGGTGCTCAGGAAGGGCTTCCCGGCCTGCTGCGCCTGGTGCACGCGTTCCATCAGGCGCACGCCGAAGTTGTAGAAGGCCATGTTGCGCAGGTGCGCGCCCGCGTCCGAGAAGCCGATGGTCACGCCGGGGGTGTTGACCAGCCGGTTGGCGACCTTCTCGCGCGCATTGGCGATGGTGGTGGTCCACCGGAAGTCGGTGCCGTGCTCCACCACCAGGTCCAGATACGCATCGGCGGGGTGGAGCTTGCGGGCGCGCGCCACGTCGCCGACCGTCTGCCCGACCAGTGTCTCGTCGGGGCAGGCCACGATCAGGGCGTCGTCAAAATCCCGGTGCCAGACGCGCGGGCTGAACCGCTTCTCGAAGTCCTGCCGGAACCAGCGCCGGTAGCTCTCCTGCTCGAGCAGCTCGTTGCGGGCCATCTCGTCGGCCAGGTGCAGCGCCTCGCGACCGGAGCCGAACTCCTCGAACACCACCAGGTCGATCCCGTCGGCCCACACCTTGAACGTGGTGGGCAGGTGCTGCCACACGAACTTGCCCTTGCCGACAGTGTTGGCCAGCCACGCGATCGGCCGGAAAATACGGTGCACCCACGGCTCGGCCAGCGTGTCGGCGGCGGAGAGCAGCGAGACGCGCAGCGGCTTGCGCAGCAGTCCCATGCTGGTGGTCACGTAGAAGGCCACGTCCACCTTGGTGTTGAGGTTGGGCACGCCCTGCAGCACCCGGTCGCGCCGCCGCAGCAGCCGGCTGACCCGCCGGAACTCGCCCCACGAGGCGTGCGTCGACGGCAACGTCCGCGAGCGGTACCGGTCGCCGTCCATCTTGTCCCACGGGTTGGTCATGGTGGACACGCCCAGGAACCCCTCGTCGAGCGCGGCGGTGATGCGCCGGTCGATCTCCCGGAGCTCCGCGCGGCTGGGCTTGTGCGCCGGATCGGTCGACCGCCCCAGCCCCATGACCGAGGCGCGCACGTCCGAGTGCCCGAGGAACGAGGCCACGTTGGGGCCGAGCGGGAGCTGCTCGACCGCGCGCCGCCACCCGGCCGGGTCGGACCAGGTCTTCTTGGCCTCCAGCGCCGCGAGGACCGAGTCGCGGGGCAGCGCCTCGACGCGGCTGAACAGGTCGGCCACGTCGACGGTGCCGGAGTAGACGCCGGTGATCGAGCAGTTGCCCACCAGCACCGTGGTCACGCCGTGCCGCACGGATTCGAGCAGGCCGGGCGAGACGAGCATCTCCACGTCGTAGTGGGTGTGGGTGTCGATGAACCCCGGCGTGACCCACCGTCCGTGCGCCTCGATCACCCTCGTGTCGGGCGAGACCTCCAGCGGCTCAGCGCTGATCGCCGCGACCTTGCCGTCCCGGATCCCCACATCCGCGTGTCGCCCCGGGGCGCCGGAGCCGTCAAAGACCAACCCCCCGACGACGACGACGTCGTAACTCTTATTCTCGCCAATTGCCGCTTCGGTGTTATCCACGAGAAACTCCCAAACCTGTGACCTGGAACACAATAGATTTCAGCCTACCCGGACGGCCGTCCAGAAACTGGTGAGATCACTCAGACTTCCGCCGGCGGACGGGGAGTGGGAGCTGCCCGTGCGACGCTGGCCGGCGGGGAGTGGGACCCGCCTCGGCAACGCCGACGGGCGGGGAGTGGGATGGCCCTGAGTAATGACTGAGGGCCGGAGTAGCGTCACGGGCATGACCACTCGCACGGAGCGGCTCGACGGGCTGCCGTTCACCCGCAAGCATCGGAAGCTGTTGCTCGGCTCGGGCGTCGGCTGGGCGCTGGACGCCATGGACGTCGGCCTCATCTCGTTCGTCATGGCTGCCCTGGCGGTCCAGTGGTCGCTCACGCCCACCGAGTTGTCGTGGATCGGCTCGATCGGGTTCGTCGGCATGGCACTCGGCGCCGCGTTCGGCGGCCTGCTCGCGGACCGGATCGGTCGCCGACAGGTTTTCGCCGCGACCCTGCTCGTCTACGGCCTGGCCACCGGCGCCGCCGCGCTCTCGACCGGCATCGCGATGCTCATCGTGCTGCGCTTCATCGTGGGTCTCGGCCTGGGCGCCGAGCTCCCGGTCGCGTCGACCCTGGTCAGCGAGTTCGCGCCGCGGAAGATTCGCGGCCGCGTGGTGGTGATCCTTGAGGGCTTCTGGGCCGTCGGGTGGATCATGGCCGCGGTGATCGGCTACTTCGTGGTGCCGGCCAGTGACGACGGCTGGCGCTGGGCCCTGGCGATCGGCCTCGTCCCCGCCGCGTACGCGTTGGTCGTGCGGTTCGGGCTGCCGGAGTCCGTGCGCTACCTCGAGTCGAAGGACCGCCACGCCGAGGCCGAGAACGTCGTCCGTGAATTCGAGTCCGCCGCCGGAGTCGCCGCCCCCACCGCAGCGGCAGGCGGGACCTCCGGGTCCGTCACTACGTCCGCCACCGCCGACCCCGCCGCCACCGCGCCCGGCACGGCAGATGCCGCCGCCACTGCAGCTGCCGTGCCCGCGGCCGCGACCGACGAGCCCCGCGAATCCATCTGGTCGCCGCGACTGCGCCGCCGCACCGCCGGACTGTGGATCGTCTGGTTCGGGATCAACTTCTCGTACTATGGCGCCTTCATCTGGTTGCCGAGCCTGCTCGTGGCCCAGGGCTTCGACCTGGTCAAATCCTTCGGCTACACGCTTATCATCACGCTGGCCCAGCTACCGGGTTACGCCGTGGCCGCGTGGCTGATCGAGGTGTGGGGCCGCCGCGTCACGCTGGCCGTGTTCCTCGCCGGCTCCGCGGTCTCCGCCGGACTGTTCGGCCTCGCGGGCTCGCCAGCCACGATCATCGCCGCCGGCATGGCCCTGTCGTTCTTCAACCTCGGTGCGTGGGGCGCCTTGTACGCGATCGGGCCGGAGCTCTACCCGACCAGAACCCGCGGTTCCGGGACCGGCGCAGCCGCGGCCTTCGGACGAATCGCGTCCATCATCGCGCCGCTGCTCGTTCCGATCCTGCTCAGTTCGGGCGGATCGCCACTGGTGTTCGGGGTGTTCGCTGCCGCCTTCGTCGTCGCCGCCCTGGCCGCTTTCACCCTCCCGGAGCGCAAGGGCGTCGCGCTCGAGAACACCTGAGGCGCCGTCGCCGTCGTCACTCCCAGAGGTTTTCAGCCCCGCTGCTCGCGCCCGTCGCCCAGTTCGCGGATCCGGTCGTTGGCCGCGCGCAGCCGGTCCGACCGGGCCTTCTCGTCGGCCTTCTTGAGCTGCTCGTAGGACTTCTCGTCAGAATCGTTGTACCGCAGGATCAACCGCGGCACCCCAAGCGTCAGCGCCAGCGACGGCCACACGATCCACGCGTACTGCCAGCCCACCACGATCTGCAGGACGAGGAACGCGATGAGCGTCAAGCCGATCACGACCCCGTCCAGCGACTCCACCAGCTTGCCGCGCTTGCGCAGGTCCTCCAGGTCCGCGTCCGAGCCACGTGCCGCCGGCACCCTGCCGGTCGCCCCCGACGCGGGCAACGCCAGCGCACCCGCCGACGCCCCGCCCGCGGCCGCCTCGCCTCCGGCGATGGCCGACTCCACGACCATGCCGTCCACCGCGGTCAGCGGCATCCCGCCCGGTAGGTCCCGGAAGGAGCCGCGGAGCTGACCCAGTGTGCGGGCCGCGGCCACGTCGCCTGAGCGGGCGTGGAACTCGGAATCGTCGAGGCGGCCGGCGGCGTAGTGGTCGCCGAGCGAGGTGAGGGCATGCAGGCGTTCGGAGTCGGACAGCAACAGGTCATCGGGACTCGACGGCTCGGTCATAGTGCTAAATCTATTGCCGCAGGCGCTTGCGGCGCCATAGGTGTTGTCCCCGATTTCCCCTGCGGTCGGGGTCGGTTCCGCGGGGCCGGGGCAGCCATCGAGGCGCGCTGAAAGAATTTCGCGCTGGGCTGTCACACTTCGGGCCGCTCGTACGTCGAAGGGGTATGAGTACACAGAAGCGCAAGAAGATCAGTGCGGGCGCGATGGCGCCGATGGTCGCGATGGAGGCCTACACGCGGGCCCGCGTCTCCCGGGCTGACAGTCACCTCATCCGGCTCCGGGTGTCGGCGGTCAACGGCTGCCGGTACTGCACCTCCATGCACCGGCGCGATGCCCGCAAGGACGGTTGGGACGACGCCCGCATCCTCGCCGCCGAACTCGCGGACTCGCGCGCAGATCAGCTAGCCGAGGACCAGCGGGTGGTGGCCCGGTTCGCCGACGCCGTCACCCACATCAATGGCGAGGAGTCCGTCCCCGACGAGTTGTGGGCCGAAGTCGTGCGGCACCGAGGGGAGACCGGGGCTGGACAGCTCCTCATGGAGATCGTCACCATCAATGCATGGAATCGGATCGCGATAAGCACTCGGCTGGACCCGCGGTCGCTGCGGGGAGTCGAGGAACGCGACATCGATCCGGAGCGGCCGCAGGCGTGACCGCGGAGGTGGCGGGCGGGACGGCGGCTGCAGATTCGGCGGCGTCCGCGCTGCTGGATCGGGCCGGGCTGGACCGCGTGCGCGGCAAGCTCCTTGGAATCGGTTACCGCATCACCGGCACCTGGGCCGACGCGGAGGACGCCGCGGACGAGGCTCTCGCCCGGCTCGTCGCGCTGGACCCGTCCGCCGAGCCCGACAACACCGAGGCGTGGCTGACCACCGTCACAACCAGACTCTGCCTGGACCGACTCCGGCGGCGCAGCCGGGAGACCTACACCGGCGCGTGGCTGCCCGAGCCCGTCGACACCGCCCTGCTGCCCGAGGACAGCGCCGAGCACCGGGACGACCTGCGGATCGGCATGCTGCTGGCCTACGAGCAGCTCAGCGCGGATGAGCGGGCGGCGTTCGTGCTGCGGGAGGCCTACGACCTGCCGTATGCGCAGATCGCCGAGATCCTCCAAGCCACCGCGCCGATGGTCCGGCAGTGGGTCAGCCGCGCCCGGCACCGCCTCGACACCGACCTGCGCCCACCCGAGCGTGCGCCCGACCAGTTTATCGGCGAACTGGTGGAAGCGGTCATGTCCGGGGACCTGGACGCCACCATCGCGGCACTCGGTGCCGACGTGCGCGTGGTCTCGGACTCCGGCGGCAAGGTCAACGCCGCCCGCCTCGACATCGTGGGCCCCCGCAAATGCGCCTACTTCCTGGTCAAAGCGGCCGAGATGGCGAAAGGGCAGGTCGCGCCCGTCGAGGTCAACGGCGAACCGGGCCTGGCCGTGCGCTCCCGCGGTGTCACCCGGATCGGGCTGATCGGCACGACCGACGGGCGCGTGACCCGGATCTGGTTCCACGCCAACCCGGACAAACTCACGCGCCTGAATCTGCCCGAGGAGTTCCGCGCGCCTGCGGACCCCGCCTGATCGGGTGTCTAATCGAGGCATGGCCCTGACGACCAGAGTGCTGAGCGTGTCCGTGCCCGTCGCCGAGCAAGACGCCGCGCTGGCCTTCTACACGGAGGTCCTGGGCTGCGAGCTGGTCACCGACGTGGAGGTGTGGCCGGGAGCCCGCATGGTCGAGGTGGTCCCGCCCGGCTCGGCGGTATCCCTCGTGCTGCTGCCGCCGGACAGTGAGATCCCGGTCGCCATCAGACTCGGCACCACCGACGCGCAGTCGGCGCATGATGCGATCCGCGAGTCCGCAGCCACCCTGCACAATGACGAACTGATCCGCCTGGACGGGATCCCCGCGATGGTCTCCTTCGCCGATCCGGACGGCAACGGGCTCGTCTACCTGGAGGACGCCGACCGCAACGGTCCGCAATAGTCGGGCCGGCTCCCTCGCCCCCGAGCAGACTCGACGAGGAAGGGAGCCAGACGTGATCGAGATCCTCAACCGCATCGTCGACGAGATCGAACGACAACTCGCCAATCCTGACGCCCACCAGGCCACCGTCGCCGAAGTGGTCGACGCCGTCGCCGCCGCTTCGGGAACGACGAGCTACCACGCCCGCCGCATGTTCTCGTCGCTGGCGTCGATGCCGGTGTCGGAGTACGTGCGTCGCCGCCGGATGACCGTCGCCGCCGCTGACGTGCTGTCCGGCGAGGACCTGCTCACGATCGCCGTGCGCTACGGCTACGGGTCGGTCGAGGCGTTTGGTCGAGCGTTCCGTGCTGTCCACGGTGTCAGCCACTCCGATGCCCGCCGGGACGGTGGCCCCCTTCGCAGTCAACCCGTCCTCAGGTTCCGCCTGACCGTAGAAGGGAGCAGTCCCATGGACGCCCGCATCATCGACCACCACGCCTTCCGCCTGATCGGCCACGCCGCCCGCGTCCCGCTCATCCACCACGGCGAGAACCCGCACATCCGCCGGCACGTCGAGTCGATCCCACCCGCCGAACACGCCCGACTCAAGGAACTCTCGAACACCGAACCCGCCGGGATCCTCAGCATCACGGGGGACGTGGATCCCGATTCCCCCGAAGGGACCGACCTGACGTATCTGCATGGCGTCGCCGTCGTCGTCGACACCCCCGTCCCCACCGACCTCGACGCGCTGGACCTCCCCGCCGGGACCTGGGCGGTGTTTCGTTCCTCCGGCGAGCACCCGGCCGCGCTGCAGCGGATGTGGGCGGCCACCGCCACCGAGTGGTTCCCGTCGAACCCGTGGCGACTGCGGCCCGGCCCGTCGATCCTCAGCGTGCTCGAGCATGCCGACGACTTCAGCACGGCCACGTGTGAACTGTGGTTGCCGGTCGAACGTGAACAGCGGTGAGCGGGCCCTACTCGGTGGGCGGATCGGGCCGCGTCACCGCCACCCACATCGCCATCTCGTTCCCGCCGGGCTCGCGGAAGTGGAACCGCCGGCCGCCGGGAAAATCGAAGGGACCGAAGGTGATCGTGCCTCCCGCGGCTTCGACCTGCTCGCGGGCCTCGTCCAAGTCGTTCACCCGGATCACCATGAGCGGCGCCGGGGACTGCTCATGGGCGTCGCCCTGCACGCCCACGTCGATTCCGCCGCCGACCAGATTGCTGTACGACTGCCCGTACACGGTGGGCGTCCACCCGCACACCGTCGCCAGGAAATCGGAGGTGGCGGACATGGACGTGCTGGGGAACTCGACCAGGGTGATCTCGAGTGGCTTACGGCTCATGGCCTCGAAATTACGCCGAGCCGGGTCGGGACTCGCTCGAATCCGAAAGGAAACAAGGAAGGCCACGGCCACGTGACCTACGGCCGCCTGACGGACAGGGCCCTGACCTGCGGTGCCCTGCTCATCCCGTTCAGGGCACCGCAGGTCAGCGGGTTCCGCGGCCGGCCTCCCAGCGGGCGAGCAGATCCGCGGCGGCCGCGCGCGGGTCCGGGGCGGCCATGATGGCCGAGACCACGCACACCCCGTCCAGCGCGGTGGTCGCGAGATCTGCGACGTTCGTAGGCGACACCCCGCCGATGCCCACCGACCGCACCCCG
>NZ_JAALDM010000175.1 GCF_014144865.1 Dietzia aerolata
GTGCCTGCCGGAAGGGGCGGGTGCGCAGTTCGCCGAACTCACCGGTGGCGGTGGCCAGGGCCGTGGCCGAGGCCTCGACCGCCTGGTCGGCCTCACCCAGTCCGGCGCGGGCGCGGGCATCGAGCACCTCGGTCGGCAGCGCCGACATGCGCGCGGTGTCATCGCCCGGGATGTCGTCGGCGGCCTCGACCTGCTTGGAGGTGCGCGCCTTGCGACGCCTGGAGGTGAAGACCAGCAGGGCCACCACGAGCAGGATCACCACGACGATCCCCACCAGCATCGCCACCGGCGAGACCTCCGATCCGGAGCCCTGGGCCTCGAGGCCGTCGGCGGCCCCGATCGCGGCACCGGCCCAGTCCCGGCTGACCAGCGCGGGCTCGATGTCGTCTGCGGCGATCCGCTGCGCCTCGCGCTGATTGGCACTGGTCGAGCCGGTCTCATCGGCGAACTCGAACCAGTAGGCCGTGTCCTGGACCGCCACGACGAGCAGCGCGTCATTCATCCCCAGGTCGGACATCTGTCCGGTCTGCTCGGCCCACTGGCGGACCGGGATCCCATCGAGGGTGTTGACGTAGGTCACCCACAGCTTGATGGAATCGGTCGAGCGCAGCTCGGCGATCCGGGCCTCCACCTCGCCGGTACGCCCGCCCAGGACGCCCGCGGAGTCGGTGACCTGCTGCTGGAGCCGCGTCGGCGGCTCGGCGGAGGCCCCCGGTGCGGCCCAGAGCAGCAGTGACGACAGGAGCGCGACGACCAGCGCCAGGGCCGGCGCGGCCGGGGTCCGGTGTCGTCCGGCGGTACCGGTCAAGTGTGAGAAGACGGTCATGCGCCCAGCGTATCGGCCCGACCCCGGCGGGGCGGCGAGGTCCGGCGCGGGCCGCTACTCTGGGCGACATGGCAGGGCGGATTCCGGAGCAGGACATCGCCGCGATCCGCGAGCGCACCCGTATCGAGGAGATCGTCGGCGAGTACGTCGCGCTCAAACCCGGCGGCGCGGATTCGCTCAAGGGTTTGTCGCCGTTCAAGGACGAGAAGACCCCGTCGTTCCACGTGCGCCCGCAGCACGGCTATTTCCACTGCTTCTCCACGGGCGAGGGCGGGGATGTCTTCGCCTTCCTCATGAAGATGGAGCACATCGGGTTCGTCGAGGCCGTCGAGCAGTTGGCGGACCGGATCGGCTACCGCATCTCGTACGAGGGCGGCGGCCAGATCGTCCAGCGTGACCGCGGGACCCGGTCGAGGCTCGCGCAGGCCAACGCGGCGGCCCAGAAGTTCTACGCCGAGCGGCTGCAGGAGGACCCGGAGGCGCAGACCGCCCGCGATTTCCTCACCGAGCGCGGCTTCGACATGTCCCAGGCCGCGCATTTCGGGTGCGGCTACGCGCCCGCCGGCTGGGACACCATGAGCAAGCACCTCATGCGCCAGGGCTTCGAGGCCAAGGAACTCGAGTCGGCGGGCCTGTCCAAGACCAGCTCCCGCGGCACCCTCATCGACCGTTTCCATCGCCGCCTGCTGTGGCCCATCCGCAACCTGGCCGGCGAGGTTATCGGCTTCGGCGCACGAAAGTTGTTCGAGGACGACAAGCTGGGCAAGTACATGAACACGCCCGAGACGATGCTCTACAAGAAGTCCCAGGTGCTGTTCGGTCTGGATCTGGCCAAGCGGGACATCGCCGCCCAGCGTCGCGCGGTGGTGGTCGAGGGCTATACAGATGTCATGGCCATGCACGCCGCCGGGGTCACGACCGCCGTGGCCGCGTGTGGCACCGCGTTCGGCGAGGACCACCTGTCGACGCTGCGGCGCCTGATGCTCGATGACAATTATTTCCGCGGCGAGATCATCTACACCTTCGACGGTGACGAGGCCGGCAAGAAGGCCGCCCTGCGGGCGTTCGCGGGGGACCAGCAGTTCTCCGGCAAGACGTTCGTCGCGGTGGCCCCGCCCGGCCAGGATCCGTGCGACCTCCGCCAGCAGCGTGGGGACGCCGCGGTGCGTGACCTGGTGTCGGCGCGGGTGCCGATGTTCGAGTTCGCGATCCGTTCGATGCTCGCCGAGCACGATCTGGACCACGCCGAGGGCCGCGTCGACGCCCTCCGCCGCACCGTGCCGGTGGTCGCCGACATCCGCGATTCGTCGCTGCGGGACGAGTACGCCCGCCAGCTCGCCGGCTGGGTGGGCTGGGACGATCCGGCGTTGGTGGTGCGTCGCGTCCGCGAGGAGTCGCGCAAGAAGGGGCGCGGCCGTCCGTCGTCGGGCCCGGGCGTTCGGCGCCGGGGTCCCGGTGGTCCGAGCGGCCCCGGTGGTCCCCGTGGGGGAGCAGGTCCGGAACGGGATCGTGCCCCACGTGGAGGTGGAGGGTACGACGACGCCGTCACTTCCCCGGACAGCCGACAGTCGCCGCCGGACCGTCCGGGGGTTCCCCTGCCGTCGTCCGCCGATCCGGTGTTGTGGCCGCAGAGGGAGGCCATCAAGGCTGCCCTGCAGTACCCCGGCCTGGCTGGTCCGCTTTTCGACTCCCTGCCCGAGGAGTGCTTCACGCATCCGGCGTATTCGGCGATCGTCGATGCCCTGTCCGGTGCCGGTGGGTGCGTGGCCGGCAAGAGCGGCGCGAACTGGGTCAGCGAGGTCTCGGCCGGTGTGCGGGATGCCGGGCCGCGGGACGAGGGGCTGGCCCGGTTGGTCGGCGCGCTCGCGGTGGAGACGCTGCGCGCGTCCGAGGAGGCGATGCCGCGCTACATCTCGGGTGTGCTCGCGCGTCTGCAGGAGGTGTGGGTGTCCGGTCAGATCGCGGACCTGAAGTCCCGGGTGCAGCGGATGAGCCCCGCCGAGGATCCGGACGGGTATTCCGCGCTATTCGGGGATCTCGTGGCGCTGGAGGAGTACCGCCGCGGCCTGCTGGAGCAGGCGGTGGGGGCCACCCCGGATATTGCCTGACCAGGCGATTTGGTCCGGTACGTGGGAACGCACTATGGTTAGTCCTCGGTATCCGGCGAGACCGCAGGGCACCACGGATGATCCCCCATAGCTCAATTGGCAGAGCATTCGACTGTTAATCGAAGGGTTACTGGTTCGAGTCCAGTTGGGGGAGCAAAAGAAACACCCTCCCACCTGCAAGTAGTCCGCAGGGGGAGGGTGTTTTGATTGTTGGGTTATCCGCCTTCTATCCGCCTTATCGGTCGGGCGCGAGTTCGTCCAACGTGTCCGTCATGTCCGGCGCGACCGCCGCCATCTTCTCGATGTAGTGAGCCTCAGCGACTGCCGGGGTGTTGCCGAGGACCGCCGCCACGATGTCCGACCCTGCCTTCCGGTCGATGATCGTCGCCACCGTCCGACGGAACGAGTGCGGAGTCACCCACGAGTACTCGTCGCCACGTATCTCGCGCCACCGCCGGCCAAAGTTGTTCAGCTCGATCAGCCCACCGGTAGCCGACGTGAACACCAGGCCGCGCGCATTGCCGGGGGAGTTGACCCTCATGTTCATCAACGCCGCGACGGTGAAGTCCGGGACTGTGATGGTGCGGTAGGAGTTCGACGTCTTGCCCCAGCCCTGCCGGTGCAACCCCTTCTCCGGCGTGCGGACGACGGTGCCGCAGATCGTGACCGTCGGCCTATCGGATGCGAGGTCGACGTCCTCCCACCGCAGCGCGAGCAGTTCGCCTGGTCGGCAGCCGGTTCCGAGCATGACATCTACCGCGTCGGACATGTGTTGCCACCTGGGACGCCCACCCTTGCCTGTTCCACCCGCCTGCCACGCCCGTACACGCTCCCGTAGAGCCTGGAGGTCATCTAGTCCCACCGCGCGAGGTGTGGGCCGCTTAGGGCGCGACAGTTTCACCTTGCCCACCGGGTCCGGGCGCTGGAGGTCAACACCACGTTCATCGGCGAGAGCGAACGCACCATTGAGTAGTGACTTGATGCGTTTAGCGGACGATGGTGCCCGCTTCGACTCAGCCTTCAACCAGCCCTGGACGACCACCGGGGTACAGGCGTGGAGTTCCAACCGTCCGATCTTCGGGTCATCCGGTGTGCCCTTGATGCGTCGCAGGTCGCCACGGTAGAGGTTCGCCGACGTTGGGCCAATCTCACCGGCCTCAACCTTCGACGTGATGTATTCCTCGACCACCTGCCACAGCGGGGTGTAGGGGCCGATGCCTTCTGCTACCCCGAATGCCCGTCGGTGGGCGGCTGACCGTAGGCGTGTCTCGGCTTCGTCCTTGTTCTTGCCGTCCGCCTGGACTTTGACGACGCGGCCACCGGAGTCTCTTACTCGACTGTGAGCGCGAACTGTTCGGTGGTCGATCTTCTCGTATCGGATGGTGCGGACCTCGCCCACCTCCAGCCGTGCCCTAGCCATCGTCGTGCTCCCCGTAGCCCTTGACCGTCCAGCCGTCGCGGGCCGCTTGCCGTGCGGCCTCGACTTCATCTTCATCAAGTTCTAGGAGCAGGGGACTGTCGCCATATCCCTTGCCTTGCGCCCGGTAAAGCCGCAGTTGTTCGCGGTGTTTAGCGTTCCGAATCCTGATAAGCCTTCGGAGCGACGAGACGCGAGCGAGTGAGTCCCTGTCGTGTTCGACATCCCAGATTCCAGCGCCGACAGTTTCGCCGCACCACCATTCGTATGAGTCGCCCGAGGGGAACGGGGGAGCGGCTGGAAAAACACGCGACTCGCCATCAGGCGCGTCACTGAACATGAGTGCCGCCGGGGTGGTCTGGAGCGCAAGGGCAAGGATCAGAAGTTCCGTCAGGTCCAGTTTGCTGGCGCGTGACCCGGACTCGATCTTCGCAATCGTGGATCGCGTGATCGGGTAGCCGAGTCGTTTAGTTCTGTCCGCAACGGCGGCGGCAGATATTCCGAGTTCGTTCCTTCTGGTGCGCATCGCGTCTCCCACTCTCCGGGTTAGTTCGTCGGCCCAGTCCGCAGCGCTCACACCGTCGTATCCGCTCTCCATGCGAACAGACTATGTGGGCCAGTCGGTTGAGCCTGTCCCAAGCGTAGGCTACAGTTCGCATATAGAGCAACAAGGCTCTGAATGCTCCAGAATGAAGGGGTGGCCCCAATGCCAACCGAACCGCTGTACGCCCCGCCCACCGTTGCCGAGCACCTCGGCCTGTCAGTCCAAGCCCTCGCCCTCATGCGCCACGAGGGCAACGGCCCCGCATACGTGAAGCTTGGTCGCCGTGTCCGCTACCGCATGTCCGATGTCGAAGCATGGCTCGACGCCAACACCGTCACGACGGGAGACGCAGCATGAACACGCGCCAAGATGTCGATTGGGCCTGCAGAGACGAGACCGAGGCAGCCTTGGAACTCCACGACCACGCCCGCGCATTCCTCGCAGGTGACGTCGGCCCGGAGAAGTTCCTCGACGCCGCACACCGGTACGGGCTGGCTCGGATGCATCGGGAGCGTCTCCAGGACGAGTTGTGGCCGTAGTTTTGCGTGCGACTCAGACCCGGAGCGTCGCGGGATCATCACCTGCATGACGACCACGACACCCGGCCCCGACCGGCAATATCTATCAGCCGTTGAGGCAGCCGCGTACGCGCATAAGTCCCGACATTGGCTTTTCGCCCGCCTGCGCGACGGCAGCCTCACCCGCTACCGCTCACCCCGTGATGCTCGAATCACGTGGGTCGACCTCGACGAACTAGACGCGCTGATCGGCGACATACGGCCCGAAGCGGCCTAACCGCACTCCCCATGAGGACGTATCCCACGTCCGCCCCGATGAACACAAAAAAACGAACCCCCGCGCCACCACGCAACAGGGGTTCGTTCAACCAACCGAATGTGCAAAGCATAGCACTTTGCATGGGGTTTCAGGAGACTGCATGAACGCCCAACCCGACCCGGCAGAACTTGATCTTCTCGCCGTCATGGTCCACCGCGACACTGATAACAAGTCGATCCTCCACGTCAATAAGTACGTCATCGACAGTGACTTCGGTGACCCGATCAACAGGGCCATCTACACGGCTCGCATCGACTGCGCCACCGACGGGGAATCCGGTGAGGCACTGCTACTCGCCCGACTCCGAGCAGACGGACACCTCGCCCGCGACGTGGACGGGCGTGTCGGCGTGAGGCTGGCCGAACTGCTCACCCGGCGCGTGGACGCCCTCCAGCTCCCGGCCCTCACCGTGGCGTTGCTGGACCGCGCCGAGTGCCGCCTAATCGCCTCCCACGCCGACATGGGTGCCCGAGTGTGGGACATGCCGCCGCAGGAGCGCAGGGACGCACTCAGGGCGTACTGGGCGGCGTACCGCGACCTGACCGAGCGGATGGACGCCGCCGGGGCACGCATCGGCCAACCCACCGTCCGCCACCTCCAGGCGGTGACCGCGTGAGCGCCACAGTCCACGAACTCCACCCCGACGTGTTCACCATGCGTGCCGACCTCGCCCGCGTCCTCCAACTCGCGCGCGCCCGCCGCGTAGGGCCGGAAGCACTGCTCGCGTTGACAATCACAAAGGTTCTCGCCGCCACCGAACCGACCGTCACAACAGACATCGGCGTCGGCGGACGCGGGTCACTGAACTCCCTTGTCGCCCTAGTAGGCCCCAGCGGTGCCGGTAAGGGCGTGGCCGAGACAACAGCTACAGAACAGATCATCGTCCAAGACCACAACGGCAACCCGATCCCCACCCCGGTCCTGCCGTTCGGCTCCGGTGAAGGCATCGCCAGCGCCTACAGGCCACGCGGCACCGACCCCGAGGAACAGCACCTGCGAACCCGCGTGATCTTCTCCAGCAGTGAGATCGACAAAGTAACAGCACTGTCGTCTCGGACCGGCTCCACCCTGTCGTCAACACTCCGAGAGGCGTTCATGGGGGAGATGCTGGGAGCACAGAACGCCACCACCGAGAACAGCAACGCGGTGCCCCGGCACACCTACAGGTTCGCCGCCGTTCTCGGAGTCCAACCCCGACGGTCCGCCGCCCTACTCGGTGAGCAATCCGGCGGCACACCACAGCGAGTCCTGTGGGCGCGAGTAGGTGACCCGCAAGCACCCCGCCGCAAACCTGCCGACCCCGGCCCGCTAAGGATCACCCTGCCCCGGCTCGACGGTGATGTTCAGATGAACGTCCACCACGAGATCACCGCAGACTACGACCAGATCCAGCAGGACCGCCTCCACGTCGACCTCGACGGCGACGACATCGACGGGCACACACGACTAGTCCAGTTAAAGGTGGCGGCAGCCCTCGCCCTCATGGAGTCCCGGACTGTCATCGGGGTAGTGGACTGGGAGATCGCCGGGATGATCGTGGACCGCTCCACCGCGACACGTGACGAAGTGCAGCGCATCCTCGACGCTGACCGCAAGGTCGAAGTAGTCCGCCGTGCAGAGGAACGCGCCGAGGGCAACCTGCACGCCGACGACCACCGGGAGCGAGAAGCCCGCAAGCGGGTCCGAGACCGCATCATCACCGTCCTCAGCGAGCGGGGCGAAACGTCCTCCAGCGACCTTTACAAGGCCGTTCGCCACAACCTGCGAGAGCACTTCGACCCGGTGATCACCGAGTTGATTGTGGGCAACAAGATCACCGTGGCCTCGACCAATCCGGACAGGTACAAGCTCTCTTAGCGGAGGAGGCGCGTGTACAGGTGTACCGGCCGTACACCGCCTCAAAATGCGCCATGACCTGCACAGATGCCACGTGTACAACCCGTACACCCGTACACCCCTCGTCCCTCACCGATGGAGGTTTCATGACCGAGAAAAGCCCGCGACTGACGTTGCTGAACGCCCGGTCCAGCCGCGTGCAAGACGCCCTCGATGCACTCGTGGACGCCCGCTCACAACGTGCCGCACGACTCATCCGGGCACTGGACACCGACGCCGTACGCCTTCTGCTGTTCGCCGCCGTCACATCCGTCGACCCCAGGTGGAAGTTCCCGCCCAACGCCCAAAAGCAGGAGGCAGCAGCATGACCGACCGCCCCGCCCCCGATGCCCTCACGTGGATCATCACCGTCCGACAGATCGTGGACGCAATCAAGCAATGCCCCGACGTGGTGGACCGGATGGACGACATCGTGGAACTTGCGCTCACCGAGGCAACCCTCGAACACGTCAAGGAACGAATCATCGACCTCACCGAGATCCCCGACGACCTCGCCGGCCTGGAGGACGAATGACGTGCGACAGTCCCGGTAACGCGGGAAAAGATCCGCCCACACTCCCCGAAGAGATTGCCCCCGCCGTCGCCGAACTGGCAGCGGAGGGTAAGGGACGCAATGAAATCTCCCGAGCGCTCGCAGTCTCGACGGCCACCGTGTCCCGAGCCGCCGCAATCGCCGGGGTGGAGTTCGACCGGGGGCCGACCGAAGTGGCAACCCGTACACGCACAGAACAGCTCGCCCAGGACCGCGCCGAGCTTGCCGGTATGGCGGCAGAGATCGCCCGTAGGGCAGGACGACGCCTGTACATCGAAGCGGGTGCCGAAGTGATCGACCCGGCCACGTTGACCGCGTTGAACCGTGTGTTCGGCACCGCCACAGATAAGGCACTCACTGCCGGGATGCTCACTGACCGTCTCGACTTAGACGATCACCACGGCAACAGCCTGTTGGACCAGCTGCGGGGCGGGTTCGACTCGTGGGCCGCAGCACTCGCAGACCAGGGCCAAGACCAAATCATCACTAACCCCCAGGAGGGAACATGAGCAAGACCTTGCGCCAGATCGAGACCGAGCTTGAAGCCATCCGAACCGAGGCCCGCGACACGGCGCGACGCCTGAAGTCGGATGGGTACCACACGCCCGACGGCGTGGAGAATACGTTTGCCAGATACCGGAAGCACGGCGACTGGGACAGCAAAGTGGACGAGCTGGCAGCCGCAGCAGAAGCCGCTATCGACTCCGCAGCGCAGAAGCGGGACCAGCTCCGGGCGCAGATGGTCACCACCACCGGCACGCCGGAGGATCAGCTCCGGGCCGAACTCCGCTTTCAGCGCCGCCTACGGTTCCTCGAATCCGTCATCACCAGCGGGTCCGGTGAGTTGGTTGACCTGATCGCCAGCGCATCCCCTGAGGACGTACCGCTGATCGTGGAACACGCGAGCGACCACTACCGGGCAAAGGGTGGACAGGTTGCTGAGGCCGGCATGGCGATGATCGACCACGCCTTGCAGCAACGTGACCCCGAATATGCCGCCGCCGCGTCCACCGCAGGCCGCGCCGAATCGACCCGCCACGTCATCGCCGAGAAACTGCGGTACGTACAGGACGCAGTGACGAATCCCGACGCCTCCGATCCGACGCCCGGTGGTGTGGCAACCGTGAGCGTGTCCGCAGCCGGTGATGACGTGGCCAGTCTCGCCGCGTAACCCCCCCACAGTCCCCCGGTTGCGGCGTGGCCAACGCGACCGGATGCCGTGCCCCGTAGCCAGGTGCTGGCACGGCAGCGCCCCTCACGTCATCGCGGCGTGGGGGGTGTTGTGCATTTGTCGGAACCCCGCGCGCGAGGCAGTTGGGAACCATCGCCGGTTTCAATACGTCGGATCGGGCATCTATCCGCCTTAATGAGCAGTATCCGCCACAATCCGGCGCAATGCCCCCGAATGACGGTGGGAGTGTTCATGCTGGTAAACCCGCAGAAAACGGCAGAATCAATAAGCCGGACACGAATGACGTAATAACGAAGGGTTACTGGTTCGAGTCCAGTTGGGGGAGCAAAAAGGCAGGTCAGAGGCTATGAACCTCTGACCTGCTTTTCGCATTTGGGCGGCAGTGACCGTTTAGTCACCGTTTACCCCGCCAGACCGTCACCGCTTACGTCCCGCGGGTCGCGCCTGATTCACGCCTGCCGCTCCTGCAGTGCACATGCACTGCACAGGCATATGCACATGCACGGCACGGCACGGCACACGCAACGCGATGGTCAGCAGCCGGGCGTGGCCTCCGCGGGAAGATTCCCGAGCATGTCGACCGACGATCCGTTCCACGCGAACGTGACCGAGGCCCGGCCGGTCATGTTGGCGTTGCTGTCCATGCCCTGCGGCCAGCGGTACTGCACCGTGACCGACTCGTCGGTGGAGCCGGAGACCTGGCCGAGGGCGTTGCACTTGATGCCCGTACCGAGGAATTTTCCGTTGTTGTAGAGCAGTAGTTGTGTGGGCGACGATCCGGTGCCGCCGGTCGTCGCGAGTTCGGCATAGCCGAGCGTTCCGCAGAGATTCCCGGTCTGCCAGACGGACCACGTCTCGCCTGGGAGCGGTGGCGCGATCCCAGCCGCGTCAGAGGCCACGGGGACCGACGACGGGGAGCAGTCGATCTGTGTCGGCGACGGTGACTGCTCCGCGGTCACGGTCGTGGTCGCGGTACTCGACTCAGGGGTCGCCGCGGCGCTGGATTCGGCGGTCACCGTGACGGTCTTCGGTGCCGGGGTCCCAGATGCCTCCTCGCTTGACTGGGCACCGGAACAGCCAGCGAGCACCACTGACGTGGCGCCCACGATCGCGGCCAGGCGGCCGATATGGGTGCGCCGTCGACCGACGCGGGAGTCGCGGGTATTCGGGATCGTAGGGGAGTACATGTCGGCACCTTCCGCCCCGGGGTTCCGCCAGAGGCTGTCGTCGTGATGGCGGGGATCGTGCCGTCCAATCTAGCGGTGTCAGAGGTGCGCCATCTGCATTCCGCGGCGTGCGGTTCGGCAACGGTCCACCTCCAGTAGCGCCTCCGGGGCGGCGACGATCGCTGCCGACCCATCGCCGAGGACTACCCCTGGCCTCGAGCTCCATTGAGGCGGGGTGGGCAGCGCCCGAGGCGCACGCCTGGCCGCGTGCCCGGCTTTCGATACGCTGAGCACCGGCTCAACCAGCGTCAGGAGAAGCAATACATGACCACACAGATTCGGATCGGCATCGCCGGCTACGGAAATCTCGGCCGCGGCGTGGAGGCCGCGCTCGCACAGAACCCCGATATGACTCTCGTGGGTGTCTACACCCGTCGTGCCCCTGAAGACGTGGCCACGCTGAGCCCGGAGACCCCGGTGTTCCCGTACGAGGAATTGTCCTCCAACAACGGCGAGATCGATGTCCTCATCCTGTGCGGCGGCTCCAAGTCCGACCTGCCGGTCCAGTCCCCGGAGCTCGCGGCCCGCTTCAACATCGTGGACAGCTTCGACACCCACGCCCGCATTCCCGAGCACTTCGCCGCCGTCGATGCGCCTGCCCGGGAAGCCGGAACCACCGCGCTCATCTCCTCGGGCTGGGATCCCGGAATGTTCTCCATCAACCGCATCGTGGGCGAGGCGCTACTGCCCGCGGGCGACACCTACACCTTCTGGGGTCGCGGACTGAGCCAGGGCCATTCGGATGCGGTCCGCCGGGTCCCCGGAGTGGCCGCCGGTGTGCAGTACACGGTGCCGAGCGAGACCGCGATCGCGGCGGTCCGCTCCGGTGACCGGCCGGAGCTGCCCACGCGCGACAAGCACGTCCGCGAGTGCTTCGTGGTCCTGGAGGAGGGTGCCGACCCCGACACGGTCCGCGAGGCGATCGTGACGATGCCGGACTACTTCGAGCCGTACAACACCACGGTCACGTTCATCACGGCCGAGGAGCTGGCGCGCGACCATCGTGCGATGCCGCACGGCGGGTTCGTCATCCGTTCCGGCGAGACCGGCGAGGGCAACTCGCAGGTCGTCGAGTACAGCCTCACCCTCGGCAGCAACCCGGAGTTCACCGCGAGCGTCCTGGTGGCCTACGCGCGTGCAGTGCACCGCCTCAGCGCCAGTGGTCAGGTCGGCGCACACACCGTCTTCGACGTGGCGCCCGGTCTGCTCTCGCCGAAGAGCCCCGAGCAGCTCCGCAAGGACGACCTGTAGTAGTTCCCCCGGTAGTAGTTCCCCGGCCCCCGCGCCCCTCAAACATTGGGCGTCGGCCACGTCTCGCCCCGCAGCCCACGCTCGGACAACTCCGAGCGTGGGCAGCGTCCGCTCTGGCTACTCTGTGCTCATGACCGATGTCGATGTCGAGTTGTCCACCGGCTGGGTACGGGGGAGTGCACGCGACGGCGTGGCCCGATTCCTCGGCATCCCGTACGCGGAGGACCCGGTCGGCGATCTGCGATTCGCCGCACCCGTCCGGCGTTCGTCATGGGACGGGCTCCGGCACGCCACCCGGCCGGCTGCCACCGCACAGCGGCTGCGCTTCGACCCTGATCCGGCGATCCCCGAACCGATCATCGCCGGGACGGACGTGCTGCACGTCGATGTCTGGACACCCGTAGAGGACATCGATCAGCACGATCCCGCGGGTGATTCCGGGCGAAGAAGCTCCGGAGCCGATGGCGGGCATCCGGTGATGGTGTGGATCCATGGTGGCGGATGGGAATCCGGATCCTCCAACCAACCGTGGTTCGACGGCTCCACGTTCGCCCGCCGGGGCATCGTCGTGGTGTCGGTGGGCTACCGCCTCGGGGTCGAGGGGTTCACCCCCCTTCCCGACGCCCCGGACAATCGCGGTCTACTCGACTGGATTGCCGCTCTCGAGTGGGTCCAGCGCGAGATCCCCGCGTTCGGCGGGGATCCGGACCGGGTCACGGTCTCTGGGCAGTCGGCCGGCGGCGGTGCGGTGCTGGTCTTGCTCGGTTCTCCGGCTGCCACCGGACTGTTTCACCGGGCTATCGCGTCATCGCCTGCCGTGCTGCGTGCTCCGTCGACCCCGGCACCCGAGGGGGTCACCGCCGCGTCCCTGGCGGCCGGCGGCAAGGGCGCGGTCGATGAGTTCCACCGGAAATTCCGCAAGGACAACCAGTTCACGTTGCCGTTCCGGCCGGTGGTCGGCGGGGAATTGGTTCCGGTTCCCCCGCTGGAGGCCGTGGCCGGAGGCAAGGCGGGTGAGGTCCCGCTGATGATCGGCTCCACGGCCACGGAGTTCGAAGCCATCGCCGACAAGCTTCCCGGTCCCGCACTGCTGCCGGGCGCCGCCCTCATCGCCCTGTCGCAACAGATTCCGCGGGCGGGACTGCGCGCGCTCGCCCGACAATCCAACGGCCGCTCCCTGCGACGCAGCGTGGGCTCGGTCATCGATGCCGCCGCGATCCATTCCACCGTCGCCCGCACTGCCGAGACCCGGCTCGCGGCCGGCGATCCGACCTGGGTGTACGACTTCCGTTGGGAAGGCGGCAACGGGGCGCGGCACTGCGCGGACCTGCCGTTCTTCTGGGCCGTCCCGGACGGCGAGAACGCCGAGCGCTACCTGGGAGCCCCCGCTCCGGCAGCGCTGGTGGAGGCGATGCATGACTCGTGGGTCGACTTCATCGTCGAGGGCGACCCGGGGTTCGGGGACTACGAGCAGGGGCACCGCAAGGTCATGGCGTGGGACGACCCACCCGAGGAGTTGGAGGACGGACTGTCCGCGGTTCGTCAGGTCTGGTGGCCCGAAACCCAGGATTGACTGCTTGCTAGGATTGCCCAGCGCGCGTCGGGCCGATCCTCGTCGCTCGCATCAGGGGCTATAGCTCAGTTGGTTAGAGCCGCGGACTCATAATCCGCTGGTCGCGGGTTCGAGCCCCGCTGGCCCCACCCATGGCATTGCCGAGAACAGCTGCGAGGACACCGCCATGAAGTACACAAACTCGATCGAGATCTCGATTCCGAGAACGGAAGTCGTCCGTCTTCTGTCGGATCCGACCCTGCGGCCGCAATGGCTCAGGGGGTTGGTGCTTCATGAACCTCTCAGCGGTTCAGACGGGCAGCCCGGCACAACGTCCCGCGTGGTATTCCAGACGGGTAAGCAGACGATGGAGTGCACAGAGACCATCACCCGGCGTGAACCGGACACCCTGGACGAGATCTCGACGGAAACCGACGTCCTCTTCGAGCGGAAGATCGTCGCCGACGGCATGGAGAGCGTGACGCTGGACAGGCTGTATGAATCCTCGCCGAGCAGGACCATCTGGACCAGCGACGAGGAGTACCGCTTCACTGGCGCGATGAAGCTGCTCGCACCGATGATGCGCAGCTCCTTCACCAAGCAGTCGCGACGGCACCTGCAGGACTTCAAGGCGTTCGCCGAGCACGGAATCGACGTCCGGGACACCAAGGACTGA
This sequence comes from Dietzia aerolata, assembly GCF_014144865.1. GTDB lineage: Bacteria > Actinomycetota > Actinomycetes > Mycobacteriales > Mycobacteriaceae > Dietzia > Dietzia aerolata. The sequence goes on from NZ_JAALDM010000175.1 coordinate 14,058, forward strand.
CGCCCCCTTAGGGGGCGGGGCGCCTGCCGCCGGCGAGCGGCGGCAGGCGGGGACACTCAGTACGCGAGGCCCATCCGGAGTGCTCCCACCGCTTCGGACAGAGCGGCCCGGGCCAGTGGGGTCGCACCGACCGCGTTGACGAACGGGTGGACCATCGTCGAGTGCCGACGGAGAGACACCGCCACCCCCGCCTCGGCCATTTTGCGCGCGTACGCTTCGCCCTCGTCACGAAGCGGGTCGAATCCGCCGGTGGCCACGTGGGCCGGGGGCAGCCCCGAGAAGTCCGTGGCGAGCAGGGGAGAGGCTCGCGGGTCGGTGCGGTCGTCGTCGGACCGGATGTAGTTCTCCTCGTACCAGTCCATATTGGCCTTGGTGAGGAAGTAGCCCTCCCGGAAGGTCTCGTAGGACTGCGTGCGGGCGGACATGTTGGTGGCGGGTACGAACAGCAACTGGAAGGCCGGCATCGTCTCGCCGGCATCGCGAGTCTGCTGGCACACGACCGCCGCGAGGTTTGCGCCCGCGCTGTCGCCGCCCACCGCGATACGGGTGGGGTCCACGCCGACTTCCTCTGCGTTGTCACGCACGTATCGGAACGCCGCGAGTACGTCGTTGACCGGGGTGGGGAACTTGAACTCGGGGGCGAGTCGGTAGTCCACGCTGATGACCTTCACGCCGCCCATCCGGGCGATGTACCGGCACGTCGCGTCGTGGGATTCGATGCTGCCTAGGGTCCAGCCGCCGCCGTGGAAGTAGATGAGCGTCGGCTGGGGTTCGTCGGTCTCGACGAGTGAGTAGACGCGCGCGGGAAGGTCAGCGCTCCCGGGATCGTCACCGGCCAGCGGAAGGACGATGTCCCTGACCACCGCCAGGGGGATCGGGTCGCCAGACACCGTGTAGGCCGACCGATCGAGCGTGAGGCGTGCCTCCTCGACGGGCATGTCCTCGTACTCACCTTTGGACAACAGCGACATCACCTTGACGCCGGCCTGGAAGTGCGGGTCGAGGGTCTGACCATCCACGTGACGAGGCCGGCCGGCGATGAGCTGGATCAGTCCGGCGGGAAGTCGACCCGCCGTGGTCATGGCCGCCTTCACGAGTCGGTCGGTGGTGGTCGGAACGAAGGCTCTGTGGCCCGGCATCGAGGTACGCATTGACCTAGTGTGGCGTGGGAAGGCGCAAATGTGGTGGACATCGCACCACCGAATGTCGCGAACCGACGAAGGGGCTGGTCATGCGTCCAGATTCCGAGACCGTGATCCAGATCGAAGGATTGGTCAAGATCTTCGGGAAGGCCCGCGCCCTCGACGGGCTCGACCTGGACGTCCGTAGCGGGGAGGTCCACGGCTTCCTCGGACCGAACGGCGCCGGTAAGTCGACGACCATCCGAATCCTTCTCGGCCTCATGCGCGCGGATGAGGGTCGGGTCCAACTGTTCGGCCGGGACCCGTGGCGGGATGCGGTGGAATTACACGCCCGGCTCGCCTACGTGCCGGGAGACGTGACCCTCTGGCCCAGGCTCACCGGCGGGCAGGCGATCGATCTGCTGGGCCGGGCGCTCGGCGGACTCGAGCAGGGGCGCCGTGAAGACCTGATCGAGCGCTTTCGACTCGACCCCACCAAACGCACCCGTGACTATTCCAAGGGAAACCGGCAGAAGGTGTCCCTCATCGCGGCGCTGGCCTCCGATCCCGACCTCCTCATCCTGGACGAGCCGACCTCGGGCCTGGACCCGCTCATGGAGCAGGTGTTCCAGGAGTGCGTCCGCGAGGCCGTCGACACCGGTACCACCGTGTTGCTGTCCAGCCACATCATGGGGGAGGTCGAAGCGCTGGCTGATCGTGTCAGCATCATCCGCGACGGGCAGACCGTCAGCTCGGGAACGCTCGCGGAGCTTCGACGTCACACCACAACCGAGGTCCATGCGGTGACCGACACCCGGCCAGAGGGCCTGGAGGATGAGGGGCTGCGGATCGCCGAGGTGGACGGCCGGTACGAGGTGCGCGCCCACGTCGCGGCAACCCGGCTGGGTGAGGTGACGGGGATCCTCCACGCCGCGGGGATCCACACCTTCACCGCCACCCCGCCGAGTCTCGATGACCTCTTTCTGGATGCCTACTCGGGAACCGGCACCCACTCGGGCCCCGGTACCAACCCGGGAACCGGCAACGACGCGGGAACCGCAGGATGACCTCGCCACTGGCCGGCACGACACTGCTCGCCCGGATCGCACTGCGAACCGGCTGGCGGTCCGCCGCCGCGTGGGTGATCGGCCTCGTCGCACTGTTCCTCGCGACCGGACAGTCCCTCGGCGCGCTGTACGACACCCCGGCCAAGCTCGCCACCTACTCCGCCTCACTGGGCGACGCGATGGTGATGCTCACCGGACGGGTGGCCGGACTCGACACCCTCGGCGGGGTGATGATGAACGAATTCGCGTTCATCGTCTCGTTCGCGATCCCGATCATGGCCATCGCCCTGACCTGCGCCGCCACCCGCAAAGAGGAGGAGACCGGTCGGACCGAACTCCTGTTGTCCGCTCGCGTTGGTCGCCTCGCCCCGGTGACCGCAGGCCTCGTCGTCGTCGTGGGAATTTTCTCTTTGCTCGCCCTGGCGCTGTGGGCGGCGACCTTCACCCTCGACATCGACAGAGGCGGCGCCGCACTGTACGCGGCGTCCATCGCCGCCACCGGCTGCGTCTACGCCGCCGGCACCGCCGTACTCGCCCAGGCCTTCTCCCACACCCGCACCGTGTGGGCGTTCGCGCTGGCACTGGCCGGACTCACTCTCGTGACCAGGGGGATCGGCGACACCCGCGAAAACGCACTGACCTGGGCGTCTCCGCTCGGCTGGCACGGACTCGTCCGACCGTTCGGAGACCCGCGGATCGCTCCTCTACTTCTGTCTATCGCCGCGGCGATCGTGCTCGGCGCGCTGGCGGTCTGGCTCGCCGGACGACGCGACGTCGGGGACGGCATGATCGACTCCCGCCCCGGCCCCGCCCGCGCCACCACCTGGCGCGCCTCCCGCGCCGGCGTGACGGTGCACCAGCACCTCGGCGCAGTGATCGGGTGGACGATCGGCGTGGTGGCCCTGATGTCGCTCTACGGCAGCCTGATGAACGTGGTGCTCGAGGCGATCACCTCCAACCCGGATCTCGCGATGTTCCTCGCCGACACCGGGATGGTCGTG
>NZ_JAALDM010000176.1 GCF_014144865.1 Dietzia aerolata
CGCGCGATGGGCGGGTTCCTGCGGGAGGTCGCCGGTGGGGACGACGCGTCGGTCACCGCCCGCCTGGACGCCGCGGGGCTCGACGCCAACGCCACCGCCAACCTGCGTAGGTACCTCGCCGAGCAGCGCGAGGCCACGGGTCACGTGCCGAGCGACACCACCCTGGTGGTGGAGCGTTTCCGCGACGAGGTGGGGGACTGGCGCGTGGTGCTGCACTCGCCGTTCGGTGCGCGGGTGCACTGGCCGTGGGCGGAGGCGGTGCGCGCACGGCTGGCCGCCGCGCACGGGTTCGACGCGGTGCCGGTGGTCTCCGACGACGGCATCATCTTGCGGGTCCCCGACATGGGTGGCGACGGCGGCCTCGGCAACAACAATTATGACGACGACAACGACCGTTCACCCGCTACCACCCTGACCCGGCCGGGTGCCGAGACCTTCGCGATCGATCCGGATGAGGCCGTGGACCTGGTGACCCGGCACGTGGGCGGTTCGGCGTTGTTCGCCTCGCGCTTCCGGGAGTGCTCCGCCCGCGCACTGCTCTTCCCGAGGCTCGATCCGGGCAGGCGGGCACCGTTGTGGCAGCAGCGGCAGAAGTCGGCGCAACTGCTCGACGTCGCCCGGAAATACCCGGATTTCCCGATGATCCTGGAGGCCGTGCGCGAGTGCCTGCAGGACGTCTACGACGTGCCGGCACTTGAGCGGGTGCTGGGTGAGATCGCCTCGCGCACGGTGCGGCTCGTCGAGGTGGACACCCCGAGTGCGTCACCGTTCGCGCAGTCCCTGCTCTTCGACTACGTGGGCGCCTTCGTCTACGAGGGCGACTCGCCGCTGGCCGAGAAGCGTGCCGCGGCGCTCAGCATCGACCCCACGCTGCTCGGGCAGTTGCTGGGCCGGGTCGAGCTGCGTGAGCTTCTCGACGCCGAGGTCCTCGACGAGGTCGAGCGCCGCCTCCAACATCTCGAACCGGAGCGCGCCGCCCGCGACGCCGAGGGCGTCGCCGATCTGCTCCGCCTTCTCGGCCCGCTCACCCTCGACGAGATCGCGGAGCGGTCAACGGCCCAGGACACCTCCGGCCCGGCCGACACGGCGACCGTGCTCGCCTGGCTCGATTCGCTGGCCGGCGCCGGCCGTGTGGTTCCCGTCGAGCACAGCGGCACGTCGTGGTGGGCGGTGGTCGAGGAAGTGGCCCGTCTGCGGGACGGTCTCGGCGTGCCCCCGCCGGTCGGGGTGCCGTCGGCGTTCCTCGGCGATGTCGCAGATCCGCTCGGCGAGCTCGTTCGCCGGTATGCGCGGACGCACGGGCCGTTCACCGCGGATGCCGTGGCGCAGCGTTTCGGGCTGGGCGTCGCCGTTGCCCGGGGCGTGCTGGATCGTCTGACCGCGTCGGGCGATCTGCTCGCCGGCGAGTTCCGTCCCGGGGCGACGGGCTCCGAGTGGTGCGACTCCGAGGTGCTGCGCCGCATCCGTCGCCGGTCGCTCGCGGCACTGCGCAGCCAGATCGAGCCGGTCTCACACTCGACACTCGGCCGCTTCCTGCCCACCTGGCAGGCTATGGGCACCCAGTCAGCCTCCCGACCCGCCGCCGGACCCGCTGCCCGAACCGCCGCACAGCCCGGCACTCAACCCGCCACGGGGAACGGCGTAGTGGCAGGTACCGAGTCCGGCGTCGACGGCGTGCTCGCGGTGATCGAGCAACTCGACGGTGTTGCCGTCCCGGCCTCCGCGCTCGAACCACTCGTCCTTGCATCCCGGGTCCGCGACTACTCACCGGTGATGCTGGACGAACTCCTGGCGGGCGGCGAGGTCATCTGGTGCGGCCGCGGCCGGGCGGGCGCCCGGGACGGCTGGGTCTCTCTACATCCGTCGGACTCCGCCGAGCTCACCCTGCCGCTGCACCGGCCGCCGGTGGAGGGGCCCGTACACCTCGCCGTGGTCGACGCACTTCGGGGCGGCGCCTTGTTCTTCCGCGACGTCGTCGCCCGCGTCAAGGAGGAGCTGGCCACCGCCGACCCAGCTGTTCCCGCCGACCCAGCTGTTCCCGCCGAGTCCAGCCAATCCGCGCTTGACCAGACCTCGCCCAACGAGACCTCGCCTAACGAGACCGCGTCCAACGGGGCTGCGCCCGCCCCCGCATCCCCAGCCATCGCGGTGACCGAGGGCGCCGTCCGCTATGCACTGTGGGACCTGGTGTGGGACGGCGCGGTCACCAACGACACCCTCGCGCCGCTGCGCGCGGTGTTGGCTGGCGGTGGCCCGTCCGGTGCGGGCACGGCGCATCGTGCATCCCGTTCCTCGGCTCGTCCGCGGCGGGCACGGTTGGGCCGAACCTCCATGGCGCAGCTATCCGGGGCGATGTCCGCCGGCAGCCGCACCCCGCCGGCGCTGGCGGGACGCTGGTCGCTCACCCCAGAGCCGGTCGCCGACGCCACCCTGCGGGCGCATGCCTGGGCGGAGTCCCTGCTGGCACGGCACGGCGTGGTGACCAGGGGAGCGGTCGAGGCAGAGGAGATCCCGGGCGGATTCGCGGCCGTGTACAAGGTGCTCGCCCAGATGGAGGACGCCGGACACTGCCGGCGCGGCTACTTCGTCGAAGGCCTCGGCGCCGCCCAGTTCGCCTCGGGCAGCACCATCGACCGACTGCGGGCCTTCGATGACACGGCCGACGACACCCCCTGGCCCTCCGGCACCGACGCACCCGTAGTCAGAGTCCTTGCCGCCACGGACCCGGCCAACCCGTATGGCGCCGCGCTGCCGTGGCCGGACGCGCTGGCGCCCGACTCGGACTCAGGTGCACCGCGTCATCGTCCGGGCCGCAAGGCGGGCGCACTCGTCGTGCTGGTCGACGGACTGCTGGTCCTGTTCGTCGAGCGGGGAGGCAGGACAGTCCTCGTATTCGGTGACCGCGATGACCGCGACGACGCCGTGGCGCTGGCAGCCGTGGCGCTGGCCGATGCCGTCCGCTCCGGAGGGGTTGGGCAGTTGACCGTGACGACCCTGGCCGGCGACACCGTGCATGCCTCGTCCTACTCCGCGGCGTTCCAGTCCGCCGGATTCGGCATCACGCCCAAGGGCCTGCGCATCCGACGCTGATCGCCGCGGGAGGTCAGGCCGGGCACATTCAGGCACGTGGAATATCAGGCCAGTGGATATCAAGGCAGGGGAATCTCAGGGCAACGAGAAGAGCGCGGCGAGGTCCGCCGAGCGGTGCCCCGGGCCGACGCCCTCCACGATGATGGCGGTCGGAGTCGACGACGACTGCCGCAGATGGCGCACCGCCACGTACTCGGGAGAGTCGTACCATCGCTCGGCGGCGGCCACATCCGAGAATCTCAGGAGCGTGACAAATCCATCCCACGCACCCTCCATCACCCGGGCCGGCAGGTTCTGGACCAGGATCTCTGCGCCGTAGCGCTCCAACGACTCATCGACGCGCCTCACGTACTCGCCCAACTCCGGGGAGAGACGGAGGTCATCGCTGCGGACCAGGACATACGCTGCCGGCGCCATGTCATCAAGGCTAACCCCAGGGGAAGCTGCCGGCCCTGGACTCGGGCCGACAAGATGCGTTAAGGTATGCGCATTGATGCATACGTCAGGCTCGCGCGAGCCGAGGAGGTGATTGACGATGGGTGCGGGACATTCCCATGGAATCGGTGGGGAGCACGTGACCGGGCATGCCGGTGCCCGCTTCAGGGTTCGGCTGGGTCTGGCCTTTGTCCTGACGGCGTCGTTCTTCGCCGTCGAACTGGTGGCCGGCCTGCTTTCGGGCTCGCTGGCGCTGCTGTCCGACGCCGGCCACATGGGCGCCGACGTGGTGGCACTGGGCGCCGCGCTGCTGGCCACGATCATCGCGACCCGCCCCGACTCGACCGGGCGGCGCACCTACGGGCACTACCGCGTCGAGATCTTCGCGTCCGGCCTGGCCGTGCTCATCATGCTCGGAATGGGCGTGTACGTCCTGGTCGAAGCGGTCGGCAGACTCGGCTCAGACGCTGACGTCGCGACGGGCACGATGCTCCTCGTCGGCGTGCTCGGCCTGGTCGTCAACCTCATCTCACTGTTCCTGCTGCGCAGTGGCTCCACCGAAAGCCTGGCGGTCCGGGGTGCCTACCTCGAGGTTCTCGCGGACGCCGCCGGCTCGGTCGGCGTGATCGCCGCGGCGATCCTCATCCGGGTGACCGGCTCGACGATCTGGGACCTCGTCGTGGCCGTGGCGATCGCGGTGTTCATCGTCGTCCGGGCCGTCGCCCTCGGGCGGCAAGTGCTCGCGGTCCTGGCGCAGCACGCACCCGACGGGATCGACCCCGCCGACGTGACCGATGACCTCGCCGCGATCGACGGCGTGACCGAGGTGCACGACCTCCACCTGTGGACCCTCACCTCCGGGATGAACGTCGCCACCGTCCACATGGTCGTGGACCCGGGCTCGGACAACGCCGACATCCTCGACACCGCCCAACGCACCCTCCGCGAACGGCACGGACTCGTACACGTCACCGTGCAACTGGAAGCCGACGGCGTGGTGGCCTGCAGCCGACTGGACTGGTGACCGGTGCCTGAAGGCGACACCGTCTACCGGGCGGCCGCACACATGAGGCAGGCGCTCAGAGATCGCGTCCTGACCCGGGCCGAACTGCGGGTTCCGAGATTTTCCGCGGTCGACCTGGTCGGTCGGAGAGTGGAGGACGTCCGGTCGAGGGGGAAGAACCTCGTCGTCGTCGTATGCCCTGACCAGTACGGACGCGACCCTGTGACCCTCCACCTCCACCTCAAGATGGAGGGCCGCATCCACGTCCTGGCCGCCGGCGAGCGGTGGCGGTTCCCCGCGCACACGGTGCGGCTCGTGCTGGGCGTGGGGGACTCGGGCGCGGACAGACCGGGCGCGGGGGGCTCGGGAGGCCACTCGGGCGGCGGGGCAGTGGA
>NZ_JAALDM010000177.1 GCF_014144865.1 Dietzia aerolata
GCGTGGAGGCAGCGTGGTCCGGGGGCCGCACCGCCGCCACCTGGGCCCACCCCGCGGGCGGCTCGGGCATGCGCCGGTGCAGGCCGTACCAGCCCGCCAGCATCGCCGCGGTCATGAGGAAGCCGGCGCCCACGAAGAACGTGGCCCCGGAACCGCCGAAGGTGGGAGCCGAGATTAATACGACGACGACGAGCACCACCGCCATGATCTTCGACCCGGATGACTGGCCCCGGCCGAGAAGCGACTCCGCACTCGAGACCTCGTCGCCGGCATCGCGGAGGAAGAGCCACAGGAGGGCGTAGAGGAACACGCCGGCGCCACCCCAGAGGGCGGCGATGACAAAGGCGACGCGGACGAGCACCGGGTCGATTCCGTAGCGGCGACCGAAGCCTCCGGCCACGCCGGCGATCTTGGAATCGTCCGGTGTGCGGACGGGACGGGTCCGCCACAGTGAGCGGAGCTCGGAGGACAGGTCGTGGGTACTGGTGCTGGACATGACTCTCATCGTGCTCGGCCGGCGGCGCGGGCACATCGGGGATCGACCCTGATATTGCGACCCCGGGAATCTCAGGGTCAGCCCCCGATGCGGACCCGAGGTGGATCTGTGACCATTGCCGATATGAGTGAGAACGCGACCGGTCCCGCGCGGGGCACAGGTGTGCCGGCTGCGCGGCCTGCGGCTGCCGGTGGGCCCGTGCGGGAACAGGTGCGGGAGCCGGTGTGGCGCCCGCCGGGGCCGGCCTCCGTCCCCACCACCTTCCGCTGGTACCCGCGACTAACCCGGTCAGCCGACCGTTCGGTCGTGGGCGGAGTCTGCGCCGGCATCGCCGATCATCTGGACGTCAAGATCACCTATGTGCGGCTGGCGATGGTCCTGCTGGCCACCCTCTCCGGCGCGGGCGTGGCCCTGTACTCCGTGCTGTGGGTGATGCTGCCGTCGGCGCCTGCGCGAGCGGATGAGGCCCGGGCTGACGGTGACCGGGCGAATGCGCTGCAGGCCGACCTCCGCGAGCGTCGCACCGGCAAGGCGCTGGTCGCGTTGGCCCTCGTGGGGTCGGTGCTCTCGTTCATGCTCACCACCACGACGGGACTGAACGTCATCGTGCCCGTCCTCGTGGTCGCGCTCGGGGCCGGGCTCGTCTGGCAGCAATACGACCGCGGGGGAAAGGTCTCTCCACGGTCCGCCTTCGACTGGGCCCGTGTGACGGCGGGTGCCACCCTCGTCGTCGTCGGACTTGCGGTTGTGGTTCTTGGCCAGGTCGAGTTTGCCGCCCTACGGTCGTCCCTCCTCGCGGTGGTCGCGACGCTCGTCGGCGTGGGGCTGCTCTCGGTCCCCATCGGGCTGCGGCTGTGGCACTCGCTTGAGGAGGAACGCGCCGCGCGGATCCGGGAGGCCGAGCGCAGCGACATCGCCTCCCACCTGCACGATTCCGTCCTCCAGACCCTCGCCCTGATCCAGAAACGCTCCGACGACCCCGGCCAGGTCGCCCAGCTCGCCCGCCGACAGGAACGCGAATTGCGGCAGTGGCTGTTCGGCGCCGGATCGCGCATGTCCTCGGGGGCGACCACCATGGCCGGCGCCGTCGAGGTGGTGGTCGGCGACCTCGAGGACGCCTACGGACTGCGCATCGACCAGGTCGTGGTGGGCGGCGACGGACCCGTTCGCGACGCGGAGGAAGCCGTCCTCGGCGCCGTCCGCGAGGCCCTGGTCAACGTCGCCAAACACGCCGGCGTCGAGACCGCGGACGTCTTCGTGGAGAACGACGGCCGCGTGCTGTCCGCGTTCGTCCGCGACCGCGGCGCCGGCTTCGACCCCGACACCGTCTCCGACGACCGGCACGGACTCGCGCAGTCGATCCGGCACCGCGTGGAGAGTCGCGGGGGCAAGGTGACCGTGCGCAGTACGCTCGGGCGAGGGACCGAGATCGGGATCGAGATGCCGCTGGAGGGCGAATGACGGGTGAGCCGGTGACGGGTGAGGCGATGGCCGGTGGGGTTGGCTCGGGCCGGGCGTGCCGCGTGTTCCTCGTGGACGACCACGCCGTGTTCCGCAGCGGTGTTCGCGCCGAGCTGGGCGGGCAGCCGTCGATCGACGTGGTGGGCGAGGCCGGTTCCGTAGCCGAGGCGGTCGCGGGCATCGGGCGCGTGCAGCCCGACGTGGTGCTTCTCGACGTCCACATGCCCGACGGCGGCGGCGTCGCGGTGCTGCGGTCGGTGCTGGGCGGCACGGAATCCGAGTCGGCAGTGGTGCCGACGTTCCTCGCGCTGAGCGTCTCCGATGCTGCCGAGGACGTGATTGCCACGATCCGCGCCGGAGCCCGCGGCTACGTCACCAAGACCATCTCCGGCGACGAGCTCGCTGATGCCGTGCGCCGTGTGGCCGACGGCGACGCCGTGTTCTCCCCGCGACTGGCCGGATTCGTGTTGGACGCGTTCGCCCGCGCCGCCCCCGGGCCCGAAGACCGCGGCGAGCCCGTCCACGACCCCGAGGTCGATTCCCTCACCCCGCGTGAGAAAGAGGTGCTGCGGCTGCTCGCCCGCGGCTACACCTACAAGGAGATCGCGGAGGAGCTGTTCATCTCGGTCAAAACCGTCGAGACCCACGCCTCGAACGTGCTGCGGAAGACCCAGCAGTCGAATCGGCACGCGCTGACGCGCTGGGCGCAGTCGCGGCACCTGGACTGAGGGCTGCGGCGGGGCGGGCCGGGGCTGGCTCCCGCAACTCGTCGAGAAGCGGATTCCGCACAGGTTTCCCGAGAGTGGGGTGTGCGTAACTCTCTGATCGATGAGCCCGACCCCTCACTTTGCGGTGTTGCGTGATGCATTGAGTCGTTGCGTCGTCATGTGAGGCCACCCTGGAGAAACGCTGCAAGTAACTACTCAACTCATGCGGCGCCATTATCGGATCAAGTCCGCCGGTTCGTCCATGGCGCCTCCGTCGGTTCATCTGATACCACCAGGAACGCTCGGACTTCACCAACGAACCGAGGGGTGAGCCCCTGTAGCGATCTCAGCAGCTCTCTCATTGATTGCGGCGGCGATATGTTCCTCGCGACAGATTCGTCCATTCCGCGAATCACATCTTCTGGCCAGAGTTCAAAAAGGTCACTTAGGAATTCGTCGGGATGGATCGCTTTGATCCCAAATGTCTCAAGCGCTTGGGACGGAAAATCCTTCATGTTCGCAGTCACTATCACCGTGGCACCAGAGCGAACAGCAGCAGCTAATACGTGCCGGTCTTTCGGGTCGTTTGTCATCGACGGAACGAGTTGCTCATTGCGGGAGCATTACGCATGCATCCAGAACCGCGCGAGTCTTTGTCATTTCCGTTCCTGCGAAGGTCAGCGCGTCTCGATGAACCCATCGCTGGCAGATTCTGGATCTGGATTGTCGTCGCGGGCCATTTCGTCCAGGATTCGACTACGGCGTTCATGCTCGGCCTCCTGAAACGCGAGGACATCCGCCAACTCGACTCTGCGATGCCGACCGGGCTGTGTGTATGGGATCTTCTGCTGTTCCAACAGCCGAACCAGAGTTGGTCGTGAAATCCCCAAGCGGTCCGCAGCTTCCTGGGTGGTCAGCTTCGTTTTTTCCGGTGCTACCGTGACGGCCTGACCTCGGGCCAACACGTCAACAACATCCGCCAGCACCGACCGCACACTTGACGGTAGGGGCACCGGACCATCGGGCGTGGAAAGTTCCACGGCGTGATGTGTGGCGAGCGCCTTTTTCAGCGCGACGAGTTGGGTGCTGTCTTCGTCGTTGGTGGGAAGCACTGGATGAGTAGTCGAAGCAGCCATAACACATCATAAAACGAAAAATTCGAACACGCAACGATGTCGGGCGGTTCTTGGTCTAGTGGCATGGAGGCTCACAGTGAGTCCATGCCTGTTGCTTCCTTCCTGCCGGTCTTGCTTCCGCTACGGTGTCGGACGTGAGCGAACCCCGCGACCTGCCCGTGTGCGTCATCGGCGATTCGTTCGTCGCCGGCTACGGAGACGACACCGGCCGCGGGTGGACCCCGCTGCTCGTAGAGGCTGCTGCGGGGGAGGGGTTGCACCTGCATGTCACCAACGCGGGCATCGGCGGGGACACCTCGGAGATGATCCTGGCGCGCTGGGACGAGGTCGACCGACGCCGGACATCGATGCCTGGCACCGCGGTGATCGCGGAGTTCGGGGTCAATGACGTCATGCACATCGACGGTGTCGAGCGCGTCGCAGAGGCCGCCACTCTTGCGGCGCTTCGCGGCATGATCGAGCGGGGGCCGGAGGGCCGACTTCTCGTGATCGGTCCGCCGCCGGTCGCGTGGGATGAGGTCAACGAACGCACCACCGCGCGGGCGGATGCCATCGCGGCGGTGTGTGCTGAGGCTGGCGTGCCGTTCGTACCGACCTTCGATGCGCTGCGGCCCGGTGGGGCATGGATGCGGGAGGTCGAGGCCGGCGACGGTGCTCATCCCGGGCCGGCGGGCTACGCGCAGTTCATGGACACGATCGCCCGCCCGGTCCTGGACTGGCTGCACGCGTTGCCCGACGTCGAACCCCTCTGATCAGCGGCCCGCTCGCGCGCAGAACCGGCGCGCCTGCCATGCAGCCCACCCCGCCCGGAGCACACCCCGCCCGGAGCCCACTCATCCGCGTACCCACACCTCAGCGCGAGCTCTTCATCGCCGCCTTCACCGTCACCGCCGGGTCTGCCTCCAGTTCGGCGACCCGCTCGGAGTCCATGGGCAGCAGGGCGATCTTGCCGTCGGAGTCGTAGTGCAGTGCCCAGCCGTAGGTCTTGGCCAGCGGCGAGGTGCGCAGGCAGGGCTGACCTTTGGAGAAGAACGTCTCGCGCGCGGCCATGCGGTCGGCCTCGGGGATCTCCTTGCGCTGGCAGTGCACGTCGAAGATGAGGTCGTCGCTGGTCCACACGTAGTCCCCGGCGGAGAGCCGCTCGTACTGCAGCTCGGCCACCGTGCCCTTGCCGGTCGCCGGGGCGGTCGCGGCCTGGGCTTTGGTGTCGGGCGCGGGCAGGATCAGGGTGTCGGTGTAGTTGGTGCTGTGCATGGCGTAGCTCCTCTGTGATGGCCGGGCGCCCGTTCCCCTGAGCCAATCGTCCTCCTGATCGGCCCCGCCTGTCCGCTGAACGGCCTCTGAAATCCTGCTTCCCTCAATCGGTTGAAGTCGTCGCGCGGGTCGGTAGCGTGGGGTGTGTCGCACGAAGACGTGCGGCGGGAGGAGAGAGTCGTATGACGAATCCGCAGAACTCTGACCGCACCGACGCCAAGCCCGGCCAGACCGACGAGCACAAGCCGACGGACGACGATCAGCGCGACAATCACCCTGATCGCCATGATGCGTTGGCCGATGAGTGGGGCGACGAGTCGTTCCCGGCCAGCGATCCGCCCGGCGCTCCCTGACGCCGGAGCGTCGAACCGCTCGTCCCCGGCACCCGACGCCTGACGTCAGCGCAAAACCTCAAACTGTTCCGACACCGCCCGCAGCGCACTCGCGCTGCGGGCGAACTGTTGCCGCTCGGTCTCGTCGAGCTCCAGCTCCACGACCCGGAGCACGCCGCTTCGCCCGATCACGGCGGGCACGCCGATGTAGATGCCGTCCTGCCCGTATTCGCCCTGCAGCAGGGTGGAGACGGGTAGCGACACCTGCTCGTTGCGCAGCACGGCGCGGGTGATGCGGGCCAGTCCCATGCCGATTCCGTAGCTGGTGGAGCCCTTGGAGTCGATGATCCGGTAGGCGGCGTCGCGGGTTTCTTCGAAGATCTGGGTGAGCCGCTCGCGTTTGTCCGGGTCACCGTCGAGGTCGCGTCGGAGCGGTACGCCGGAGACGTTGGCGGAGGAGAAGACGGGCAGTTCGGTGTCACCGTGTTCGCCGATGATGGAGGCGTGCACGCTCATGGGGGCGACGTCGTAGTACTCGCCGAGCATGAACCGGAACCGCGCGGAGTCGAGGATGGTGCCGGAGCCGATCACCTGGCTCGCGGGGAGACCGGAGTAGCGCCAGGTGGCGTGGGCGAGGATGTCGACGGGGTTGGTGGCCACGAGCAGGATGCCGTCGAAGCCGGTCGCCATCACGTCACCGACGATTGTTTCGAACAGGGCCATGTTCTTACCGACGAGGTCGAGGCGGGTCTCGCCGGGTTTCTGGGCGGCGCCGGCGCAGAGCACGACCATGGTGGCGTCGGTGCAGTCGTCGTAGCTGCCCTCGGTGACGAGGGTGGGGGAGGGCGCCCAGACGACGCCGTGGTTGAGGTCCATGACCTCGCCGACGAGCTTGTCGTGGTCGATGTCGATGATCGAGAGATGGTCCGCGAGACCTTGGTTGACCAGTGCGTACGCGTAGGCGATGCCCACGTCCCCGGCGCCGATGAGCACGATGCGATTCCCGATGGAGGCCTTCATGGTCACCGAGGGTAGATCGCCGGTACGACATCGAGGGTGGCCACCGGATGAACAACGGGGTCGCCGCCGGGGGAAATTTTTACGACGACGACAACAGCGCCCACCGAGCTTTCCGACACCGCGCGGGAGTGCCTCCGGCCGCGTTGGCCGCGTCGAAAACCGCCCTCGAACAGGAGTTCTTGCGCAGTGTCGTACCCGTGGTGTTCACTGTTCGTCATCGTCGAAAAATAGTTCGACTTACACGGCCTGCGGCGTGTCGCCCGTGACGGGAGGTTCTGGTGATGGTAGTGAACGGTTCTGCTGTCGACCGGTCAGGGGTGGATCTGTCGGCGCTCGGTACGACTGATCGTGTGGCTGAGCTGCGTCGACGGCTAGCGGCCATGCCCGGTGGCGGCCTTCCGGCTGCGGCCCGCTCGGTCCCGGGCGCTCTGGACTCCCCGCCAGCCCCGGCGCCCCCGGTAACCCCGGCCTATTCTGCCCCGCCCGCACAGTCCACCCGGGCTGCCCACGCCACCGCATCGGCGCTCTCGGCCCCGCCC
>NZ_JAALDM010000178.1 GCF_014144865.1 Dietzia aerolata
GGTCGCGCACTCGTCCAGGGTCAGGTTGACGCGGATGAGGGCGTCCGAGCCGGGCTGGACGCGGCTGCGCGGGCCACGTCCGCCACCTCCGCCGCCACCGCCGAAGAAGGCCTCGAACACATCGCCCAGGCCGCCGCTGCCGAACCCTCCGCCGAAGCCGCCGCCGCCACCGCCGCCGCCGGAATCGAGCGGGTCGCCGCCCATGTCGACGATGCGACGCTTCTCCGGGTCGGTGAGGACCTCGTAGATCGCGGTGATCTCGCTGAACCGCTCACGCGCCTCGTCGGACGGGTTGACGTCAGGGTGGAGCTCGCGGGCGAGCTTGCGGTAGGCGCGCTTGATCTCGGACTCCGAGGCGCCCCTATCGACCCCGAGGGTCCCGTAGTAGTCGCGTGACACGTCTGACCTTTCGTTAATGCGTTCTCTTCCAGCACCCGGGTGCCGGATGTCCTTACTGGGCTCACGGCGTCACCTGCACCGCGTGCGGTGCCCCGGCTGCCTGCGCCCTGGTTCCTGACGAGCGTACGGGTGTCAGCGCCCGCCGAGAATCTCGCCCACGTAGTGGGCAACAGCGGCGACCGACGCGATTGTTCCCGGATAGTCCATCCGGGTGGGGCCCAGCACCCCCATCCCGCCTAACGCGTGGCCTTCCGCGCCGTACTGCGAGGACACCACCGAGGCCCCGCGGATCTCGGACGCCTGGGTCTCGGCGCCGATCTGCACCGTGACCCCGCCCGTCCCGCCACTGCCGACGGACTGCGCTGAGGTGAGCAGCCGCAGGATCACGACCTGCTCCTCCAGCGCCTCCAGGACCGACCGCAGCGAGCCGTCGAAATCGGCCGCGCTGCGGGTGAGGTTGGCGGTGCCGCCGAGCACGATTCGGTCGTCCGGGTGCTCGACCAGCGTGTCGACGAGCACGGTGACGCAGTGTTCCACCGCATCGCGGTACTCGGGCCGGGCCCGCTCCCCGATGGCCGCGAGCTCCGCGGAGGCGTCGGCGAGCTTTCTGTCCGCGACGGTCTCCGACAGCAGGGTGCGGACCTCAGCGAGGTGCTCCTCGCTGAGCGGAGCCGTGAGCTCGACCGTCCGTTGATCCACGCGCCCGGTGTCGGTGATGAGCACCAGCAATAGCCGGGTCGGCGTCAGGCTCACCACCTCGAGGTGGCGCACCGTGGAGCGATCAAGGACCGGGTACTGGACCACCGCGACCTGCCGGGTGAGCTGCGAGAGCAGTCGTACGGCCCGCCGGAGCACGTCGTCCAGATCGACGGCTCCCTCCAGGAATGCGCGGATCGCCCTGCGCTCGGCCCGCGACAGCGGCGTGATCTCCTCGATGGAGTCGACGAAATGGCGGTAGCCCTTCTCCGTGGGCACCCGCCCCGAGCTGGTGTGGGGCTGGACGATGAAGCCCTCGGCCTCGAGCACCGCCATGTCGTTGCGGATGGTCGCGCTGGACACTCCCAGCGAGTGCCGGTCGACGAGGGCCTTGGAGCCGACCGGTTCCTGGGAGGCGATGTAGTCCGCGACGATGGCGCGCAGGACATCGGTCCTACGGTCTGACGCGCTCGACATGGACCGCCCCCTCCTTCCGGTGATCGCCGTGTCTCTCGGTACCTGTGCCGGTCTTGTTCTTTGCCCCGGGTCTGTTTCGTCGCCCGGGTTCAGTGCCCGATTCTAGGCCAGTCCGGGCCTGCTCTCCTCACAGGAGGATGTCACGGACCACGCCGTCGGCCAGCAGCCTGCCCTTCTCGGTCAGTGCGTATCCCGGCCCTCCGGGGTGGCCCGGGTCGCGGTGGCGCAGGAGCCCGGCCGCGACCTGCTCGTCCGCTCGCCGCTGTTCGGTATCGGTGAACGCGTCGAGGCCCAGGCCTTCGGCGAGCCTGAGGGCGGTCATGATCAGCTCGATGTGCCGGTCCTCGTCGCTGAGCCTTTCCCCGCCGTCGACGGGCAGGTCACCGGCATCGCAGGCGGCCGCGTAGCGGGCTGGGTGTTTGACGTTCCACCAGCGGGCGCCGGCCACGTGGGAGTGGGCGCCCGGCCCGACACCCCACCAGTCCCCGCCCCGCCAGTAGCCGAGGTTGTGGCGACAGTACCCGGACTCGTCGGTCGCGAAGTTGGAGACCTCGTACCAGTGGAATCCGGCCCTCGAGAGTCGTTCGCTCACCTGCTCGTACCTGTCGGCCAGGACGTCGTCGACCGTGCCGGGCAGTTCACCCCGGCGGATGCGGCGCGCGAGTGCGGTGCCGTCCTCGACGATCAGCGAGTAGGCGGAGACGTGGTCCACGCCGGCGTCGACGACCGCGTCCAGGGTCCGGGCGAGGTCGTCCTCGCGTTCGCCGGGGGTTCCGTAGATCACGTCGAGGTTGACGTGCTCGAATCCGGCGGCGACGGCCTCGGCGACCGCCTCCTGCGGGCGTCCCGGGGTGTGCGCTCGATCGAGGATCTTGAGCACGCGCGCCGACGTGGACTGCATGCCCAGCGAGATCCGGGTGAACCCGCCTTCGCGGAGCGTGGCGAAGAATTCCGGCGAGGTGGACTCGGGATTGCTCTCTGTCGTCACTTCGGCGCCGGGTGCGAGGCCGAACGCCGAATCGATGCGCTGCAGGAGGCCCACGAGGACGTCGGCGCCGACGAGCGACGGGGTGCCTCCGCCCACGAACACGGTGTCCACCTTCGGCGCCGAGCCGGATCGGGCGAGCACTTCGGCCGCGCGGTCGATCTCTATCGCCGAGGCCCGCTCCCAGTCGAGGGGCGATGTGGCCGACCCCAGCTCGCCGGCGGTGTAGGTGTTGAAGTCGCAGTACCCACACCGGGTCGAGCAGAACGGGACGTGGAGGTAGATCCCGAAGGGCGACGAGGGCTCGCGCTCAGGCGGATTGAGCGCGAGCCGTGTCGAATCGTTGATGTCCGTGGTCACGCCTGACCGGTGTCGGGGGTCGAGCCGGTCTCATCGCGCGACTCGGGCCGGGGCGCTGTCGTGGACGAGGTGCCCGCCGCCGTAGCCGGAGACGAAGCAGACGGTGCCACACCGGTGGGCTTGGAACCGGTCGGCTTCGACGCAGCATCTGTAGAGGTGGGCGCTGACGCGGACGCCGCGGCCGGTGCGGGCTTCGTAGCCGCCGGTCGGGTGTCGGAGGCGGGCTTGGAGGCGACCGGCTTACTGGCGACGGGCTTCTGCGCCGTCGACGCGGCCGTGGTGGCCTTCTTCGCAGGGGCCTTCTTGGCCGGGGCCGTGGCCGCGGCGGGCTTCTTCGCCGCAGCCTTCTTGGCGGGCGCCTTCTGAGCGGCAGTCTTCTTCGCGGGCGCCTTATTCGCCGGAGTCTTACTGGCGGCGGCCTTCTTCGCAGGGGCCTTCTTGGCGGGAGCCTTTGCCGGGGTCGCGGTAGACGACGACTCCGTCACGGTCTCGGTCGACGCCGCGGGCACGGCCTTACGGGCCGGAGCCTTCTTCGCGGGGGCCTTCTTCGCTGGCGCCTTCTTCGCGGGGGCCTTCTTGGCCGGAGCCTTCTTCGCCGGAGCCTTCGCGGCGGACTTCTCGCCCGAGCCGGCCGACTTGCCCGACTCCTTGGCCGTCAGCTTGGCAGCCTTACGCTGCGCGCGACGCTCTGCGGCCAGCTCGCTAGCCGTCTTGCGCACCACGGCGGGCGCGCCACTGCGATCGCGCTCAGCTGCTGCCTCCACGTACTCCGCGAGAGCCTCGTCAACGGCGTCGGCCAGGGGCCACGGGTCGGGCACCGAACGCTTACAGGCGATGAACCCGAAGTGCAGCTTGCCGTCCATCGACATGACCGTGGCGTTCAGGCCGGCGCCGTGGAAGACCGGGCCCAGCGGCAGCATCCGCTCGATGCGGCCGCCGAGGAAGTAGAGCGGGATGTTGGGACCCGGCACGTTCGAGATGACGAGGTTGTGCACGACCGGGTGGCGCTCGGACAGCCGCAGGCGCGAGTACATGCGCACCGCGGAACCGAACACAGAGGGCGCGGTGAACTGCGCCCAGTCGGTCAGCAGGTTCGCGTCGAGTCCATTGGTGTGGTCCTTGGCGACGATATTGGCGTCGCGGATCGCCTCGAGCCGTTCGACCGGATCATCGATGTCGGTGGACAGCGACATGAACATCCCCGAAACCCGGTTGGTGCCCGGCCGTGACTCCTCCGCGTGAACCGACATCGGGACCATCGCGATGAGCGGCTTGGTCGGCAACGCATCCAGGCCGTCGAGGTACTTGCGCAGCGCGGTCGAGCAGACGGCGAGCACCACGTCGTTGACGGTGGTACCGAACGCGTTCTTGACCCGCTTGATGTCCTCGAGTTCCACGCTCGTGAACGAGAGGGTGCGATGACCGGTGATCGTGCCGTTGAACGGGGTGCGCGGCGCGGTGAACGGAGCCGGCATGGCCAGGCCCTTGCGGGCTCGACTGATCCAGGACGGCAGCACGCCGAGCGTCCCGGGCAGCAGTGAGGCGAGCCGCCACGGGGTGGCCAGGCGCGAGAGTGCTCCGCCGACCGCGAGCTCCAGGGCGCCGGAGCCACCGGCGGTCTCCTTCACCAGTTCCTCGTCCAGCGTCGGATCGTCCGGGGTGAGCGTGCACAGCTGCGACATCATGTTGGCGCCCGTGACGCCATCGACGGTCGAGTGGTGCATCTTGGCGAAGACGGCGACCCGGCCGCCCTGAAGGCCTTCCACGACGTACATCTGCCACAGCGGCATCGACCGGTCGATCGGCTGGCTCGCGAGGTGCGCGGTCAGTTCGGCGAGCGTCTTGTCGTCCCGCGGCTCGGGCAGGGCTACCCGGTGGAGGTGATTGTCGACATCGAACTCCTCGTCCTCGACCCACACCGGGTGGTCGACGTTGAGCATCGAGTCGTGGAGCTTGCGCCGGAACGACGGCATCCCGGTGATCCGGCGGGCGAGCTCGCTCCGAAGAC
Source organism: Dietzia aerolata (assembly GCF_014144865.1). Lineage (GTDB taxonomy): Bacteria > Actinomycetota > Actinomycetes > Mycobacteriales > Mycobacteriaceae > Dietzia > Dietzia aerolata. The sequence goes on from NZ_JAALDM010000178.1 coordinate 4,926, forward strand.
CATCGAACGTGTACCCGCCGGGCATCTCGGAAACATCCAGGACGATCAGCCCACACACATGGAGAAGCTGAGACCGAGTCTCGAAGTACAAGAAACTGGCGTCAAGTCCACTCAAGCGCTGCATGAGAGGAGTGTACTTCCGGAGTCTGTTCCACGGTGTCCGTCCGTCTGACTGCGCACAGCACTATTTTCCGGCGTGCGATCCGGGTCAGAGTACCTCGATGAGGAGCCATGCGACGACGACGAATGCAATCAGCAGGATCAGAGCGAGAGTGACACGTGACCGGGGCATCAGCGGACCTCCTTCCCGGTCTCGGCGGGCCGGGAGGCAACGAGCACCCGGAAGCGGTCCACCATGATATTTGCGACCTTCTCGACCACTACTGCGACGGCCAGGAACAGGGGGATCCCCATCGCCAGCATGATCACCACCTGCACCGGGAAGGGCAGGGTGACGAGCCAGAGTTCGAGGCGATCCCAGAACTGCAGGATGGAGGACACTGGCGGACCCTATGACCGACCGGCGGGAACGGATTCCCGGCCACCGACCACCGAGGAGTCCAACCCCCGGCGACGCAGCAGGGCTTCCGGATTCGGCTCGCTTCCACGCATGCTCCGGTAGGCGTCCAGGAAGTCGATGGCCCCGCCGCGTGAGAGAACCTCGCGGCGCATCGCGTCACCGGAGGACCGCTGCAGTCCCCCGCTCTCGACGAACCATTCCGCGGCATCGGCGTCAAGGACCTCTGCCCAAAAGTAGGAGTAGTACGCGGCGGAGTAGCCGCCGGCGAACACATGCTGGAAGTAGCGCGAACGGTAGCGGGGTTCGATCCCCGGCACATCGAGTCCCGCGTCGGCGAGCACTAGTGCCTCGAACTCGTCGACATCGGTGACAGCCAGCGCTTCGTCAAGGGTCAACGAATGCCACGCCAGGTCGAGCAGGGCGGCGGCGAGGTATTCGACCGTGGCCTGTCCCTCACCGAACTTCTCCGCCTCGCGCATCCGCTCCACCAGTTCTGTCGCTATGGGTTCGCCGGTCTCGCGATGCCGTGCGTAGTGGGCGAGCATCTCCGGTCGGCGGGCCCACATCTCGTTGACCTGCGAGGGGAACTCGACGAAGTCGCGCGGAACCGAGGTGCCGGAGAACACGGGGTACTGCACGTCGGAGAGCAGTCCGTGCAGCGCGTGTCCGAACTCATGGAACATCGTGGTGACCTCGTCCATGGTCAACAGGGTCGGCTCCCCCGCGGCCGGGCGGCTGAGGTTCATGACGTTGACAACAACGGGCCGGGAATCGAGGAGTCGCGACTGGTCCCGGAACGAGGTCATCCATGCCCCGCCGCGCTTGGTCGGCCGGGCGTAGTAGTCGAGCAGCAGCAGGCCGATGCCCGCGTCGGGCTCGGAGCGGTGCTCGTCGAACACCTCGATGACGCGGACGTCGGGCAGGTAGCCGGACAGGTCGGTGCGCTCGACGAAGCGCAGGCCGTACAGGTTCTCGGCGGAGTACATGACCGCATCGCGCAGCACGGTCTCCAGCTCGAAGTAGGGGCGCACAGTCGCGTCGTCCACGTCGAACCGTGTGGCACGCAGTCGTTCGGACTTCCACGCCCAGTCCGCCGGATCGAGTTCGCGGTCCTCGCCCCCGAGTAGGTCCTTGGCCTCATTGCGCGCATTGGTCACCGCCGCGTCCACGACGTCCATGAGCAGCCCGCGTGCCGCCTCCGGGGTTTCCGCGGTCTCCACCGCGAGCACGTGCTCCGCGTGACTGCGCAATCCCAACAGCTGCGCACGCTCGGCCCGGAGCCGGACGATCTCCAGCACGATCGGGGTGTTGTCGTGCCCGGGCGTCGAGCCACGTCGCAGCGATGCCGCCATGACCCGGCCGCGCAGCCCGGCGTCGTCGAGCCAGGTGGTGATCGGCTGCACCGTGGGAAGACCCAGCGGGATCAACCAGCCATCACGCCCGGCCTGGCGTGCGGAGTCCGCGAGCGAGGCGCGCATGGACTCCGGCAGGCCGGCGAGTTCCGCCTCGTCGGTGACCGGCACCGCCAGTTCCGTGGTGGAGGCCAGCAGGTTCTCACCGAACCGAGTGGTGAGTTCGGCCAAGCGGGTGTCGATCGCGGTGAGCCGGGCACGCGCGTCATCGTCGAGGGCGGCGCCTGCTCGCAGCAGGTCGCGGTGATGCCGACGGATGAGGCGATCGGTCTCGTCGTCCACCTCGAGCTGTCCGGCCTCCAGGGCGGAGAATACCGCCCCTACACGGGCGTAGAGGACCGGATCGGTCATCATCGCCGAGTGGTGGGCGGCCAACAGTGGCGACACCACCCGGTCCACGTCCAGGCGCGCCGGCGTCGCGTCCGGCCCGAGCAGTCCGTAGAACACGGACAGCACCCGGTGCAGTGCCTGCCCGGAGCACTCCAGCGCGATCACCGTGTTCTCCACCGTCGGGTCGTCCGGGTTGGAGGTGATGGCGGCGATCTCGGCGGCGTGGTCGTCGATAGCGGTCAGGATGGCCGGCTCCAGGTCCTCGTCCCGTATGGTCGCGAAATCCGGCAGTCCGTACGGCAGCGGGGACTCGTCGAGAAGCGGGTGACGCTCGGTGTCGGGGTTCGGGGTGGTCATGGCGGCGAGTCTACGGACGCCGCGGGTGTGACTTACACCCACATGGAGACCGTGTCCCACGCGAGCCTCGCCGCCAAGATCGTGATGACCAGCAGGAACACCCTGCGGATGAACTCGTTGCCGTGCCGCATCGCCATCCGCGCCCCGATGAAGCCGCCGGCGAGGTTCGCCACCGCCATGCAGCCGCCGATCATCCACAGCAGTTCACCGTGCAGCCCGAACACCAGGATGGAAGCGATGTTGGTGGTGAGGTTGGCGAGCTTGGCCGCGACGGTGCCCTGCAGGAAACCGAAGCCCAGGAACGCCACGATTGCGATGACGAAGAATGACCCGGTGCCCGGCCCGAGGATGCCGTCGTAGAACCCCACGACAAGCCCGATCAGCGCTGACAGCCAGGCCCGTGACCAGCCGACATAGCGTTCCTCGTGGGTTCGCCCCAGGTTCGGTTTGAGCCAGGTGTAGGCGCCCACCACGATGACCGCCACCAACACGATCGGGGTGAGCAACTCCTTGGGGATGAAGCGGGCGATCGAGGATCCGGCGGCCGACCCCGCGAACGCCGCCGCGATGAGCGGCGCGACCATCGCCACCGGGACCCGGATCTTGCGCAGGTAGGTCAGGGTCGCCACGAACGTGCCCGCGACCGACGAGAGCTTGTTGGTCCCCAGCACCTCCGGGGTTGTGGCGTCGGACGGCAGCGCGATGACCAGAGCGGGCAGCTGGATCAGTCCGCCGCCGCCGACCACCGAATCAACCCAGCCCGCGACGAAGGCCGCCACGACGAGCGCGGCCAGGACCCAGACCGAGATACCGAGCGCCGGAGAGGCCGCGAGCTGAGCGAAGGTCTGGGGCATGCCCATCACTGTGCTGTAATCGGTTTGTGTATATCAACCCTTACGGCGCTGATCCGGTCACCCTGGCCGCCGACCTGAGCAACCGCCGCCCCCGAACCGTCGGCGAACTGGTGGATCGCTGCCGGGAGGCGGGTGTGACCATCGATCGGGATGCCCATGAGGGGGACCTGGCGGAGGTCGACGCGTTCCTTAACGGGTGGCTCGTCGTCGTCGACACCTCCGACCCTCGGGGCCGCGCCGAGGCCCTCAACACCCTCCTCGCCGAACACGCGGGGCCGCCCCGCCTGACCGACCACGACGGGCGCTGGCACGTCCACTACCGCGCCGACGACGTGAGTTTCGCCCGCCTGCTCACCGCCATGTTCTCCGTCGGCACCGCGCTACATCTCACCGAGCGCGGCATCGACCGACTCGCCCGCTGCGCCGCCGACGACTGCCGGCAGGTCTTCGCCGACACCACCCGCAACGGCCGCAAGGCCTACTGCTCGCCGCGGTGCAACAACCGATCGGCGGTGCGACGGCACCGCGCGAAAGCATGACCGCGGGCGCGGGCTGTCACAGCCAGGCCGTCGTCCGCTACTTCTTATCCGGTCCGCCATCTGCCGACAGCGCCGCCACGAAGGCCTCCTGCGGCACGTCGACCCGACCGATCGACTTCATGCGCTTCTTGCCCTCCTTCTGCTTCTCGAGCAGCTTGCGCTTACGGCTGATATCGCCGCCGTAACACTTGGAGAGCACGTCCTTGCGGATCGCGCGGATGTTCTCGCGGGCGATGATCTTGGAGCCGATCGCGGCCTGCACCGGCACCTCGTACTGCTGGCGCGGGATGAGCTCCTTGAGCTTGACGGTCATCTTGTTGCCGTAGCCCTGCGCGTAATCGCGGTGCACGATGGCGCTGAACGCGTCCACCGCCTCGCCCTGCAGGAGGATGTCGACCTTGACCAGGTCCGCCAGCTGCTCGCCGGCCTCCTCGTAGTCCATCGACGCATAGCCCTTGGTGCGGGACTTGAGGGAGTCGAAGAAGTCGAAGATGATCTCGCCCATCGGCAGGACGTACCGCAGCTCGACGCGGGTCTCCGACAGGTAGTCCATGCCCTGCATGTCGCCACGCTTGGACTGGCACAGCTCCATGGTGGTGCCCACGAACTCGCTCGGCACGATGATCGTGCACTTGACGATCGGCTCGTAGATCTCGCGGTGCTTGCCCTCGGGCCAGTAGGACGGGTTGGTCACCTGATGCTCGGTGCCGTCCTCGGCGATCACCCGGTAGACCACGTTCGGCGCGGTGGAGATGAGGTCGAGGTTAAACTCCCGCTCCAGCCGGTCGCGGGTGATCTCCATGTGCAGCAGGCCCAGGAAGCCGCAGCGGAAACCGAAACCCAGAGCCACGGAGGTCTCCGGCTCGTAATCCAGCGAGGCGTCGTTGAGGCGCAGCTTGTCCAGCGCGTCACGCAGCACCGGATAGTCCGAACCGTCGATCGGGTACAGGCCGGAGAACACCATCGGATTGGGCTCGGCGTAACCGGGCAGCGGCTCCGTCGCACCGCCGCGGGCGCTGGTCACCGTGTCACCGACCTTGGACTGGCGGACGTCCTTCACACCGGTGATGAGGTATCCAACCTCGCCGGGGCCGAGACCGTTGGTGGCCTTGGGCTCGGGTGAGATGACACCGATCTCGAGCAGCTCGTGGTTGGTGCCGGTCGACATCATGGTCAGCTTCTCGCGCGGCTTGAGCGAGCCGTCGACCACACGCACGTAGGTCACGACGCCGCGGTAGGTGTCGTACACCGAGTCGAAGATCATCGCGCGCGCCGGTGCGTCCGGGTCCCCCACGGGCGCCGGGATGGTGTCGACGAGCTTGTCCAGGAGTTCCTCGACGCCCACGCCCGTCTTGCCGGATACGCGCAGCACGTCCTCGGGCTCGCAGCCCACGATGTGGGCGATCTCGTCGGCGAACCGGTCGGGGTCGGCGGCCGGCAGGTCGATCTTGTTGAGGACCGGGATGATCTCGAGATCGTTCTCCATGGCCAGGTACAGGTTGGCCAGGGTCTGCGCCTCGATGCCCTGTGCGGCGTCCACCAGCAGGATCGCGCCCTCACACGCCTCCAGCGCGCGCGAGACCTCGTAGGTGAAGTCCACGTGGCCGGGGGTGTCGATCATGTGCAGGACGATCTCCTCGCCCGCGTGCGCGCCGGTGCGCGGCACCCAGGGCAGGCGCACGTTCTGCGCCTTGATGGTGATCCCGCGTTCGCGCTCGATGTCCATCCGGTCGAGGTACTGGGCGCGCATGAGGCGCTCCTCGACCACACCGGTGAGCTGCAGCATGCGGTCGGCCAGCGTCGACTTGCCGTGGTCGATGTGGGCGATGATGCAGAAGTTCCTGATCCTGGCCGGATCGGTGAACGTCGTCTCTGCGAAGTTGGGAATCTCGATCACTCCTGGAGGCGGGCCCGGGTGCGGCTGGATTGCGGTACGTCCGGACGATCACCCCATTGTCACACGACCGGGCCGCGAACACTCATCACGTATCGGCCCGTGGGCACCGCATCGACGGTCCCCTGGTCGAGGAAACGGGCGGTCGAAGTGGTCATGGCGCGGACATTCGCCGCCATTCTGTCCTCGCTGCCACGCGAATCGAAGAACACCCCGAGGTCACGGGCGGCCTCGATCGGAAAGATCTCCTCGACGATCCCGTCGATCACCGGCGCGTCCTCGGTGAGGGCGCGCACGACCACATGCTGGGTGTAGCCGGTGGTGGACTGGGTGTCGATCGCGACCCGGGTGTGGTCTTCGAGCCAGATGCGCAGCCACTCGTCCCGCCCGATCCGTTCCGGCCGTCGCAGGAACGCCAGGTTGGCCATGCCCGCACTGCGACGGGCCCTCGCGTGCGCACCTCCAGGGGCTCCGCCCGGTGCCGCGCTCACCTCGCTGGCCACCCTTTCGACGGGCAGCGGCTCGGAGGCCGTCACCGACCACGCGGACACCGCGCCGAGCGCGCCCAACGCCTCGATCACCTCAGCGCACGCCGCGGCGGAGGCGGCCGGGACCCGCACACGCACGGCGGCAAGGACCGGGAGCGGCGTGACCTGCACGTCGATCATCGCGCCGGCGACCTGCTCGTCCCGCACGTTGACGAGGTATTCGGTAACCCCGAGTCCGGCCAGCGGCGCGTCAACCGCGGCCGCCACCGCCTCGATCAACGCGCCGGAGTCCGCCTGAGCGGCACCCCCTGCCCGGCCGTCCGACCACACCACCACCATGAGTACGTCCACGAGTGCCGATGGTACGGGCGTTACGCTTGTCCGCATGGCAATCGACTGGGCCCGGATGGGCCGCAAGGCAATGCACATGGGCCGGAAGTACGGACCAACAGTCGTCCAGGCGGTACGCAAGCAACTCGACGACGGCGGCAACTCCCCCGCCCTGTCGCCGCACAACAACGGCGACGGGCGTCCGGCGACCACCCACACCGCCCCGACGTCGAGTCGCGCACGCACCCTGGTCTACGCGCCTGACCTGGATGGTCACGCCGATCCGGGCGAGGTCGTGTGGACCTGGGTAGCGTTCGAGGAAAACGACGGCCGGGGCAAGGACCGCCCGGTCCTCGTGGTCGGCCGGGACGGGGATCGTCTGCTCGGCCTCCAGATGTCCTCCCAGGAAAAGTGGGACGACGACGGCTGGCTCGGGCTCGGTAGCGGACCATGGGACTCGGAGGGACGTCCTAGCTGGGTTCGTCTGGACCGTGTACTGGATGTTCCGGAGCAGGGCATCCGCCGCGAGGGCGCGATCTGCCCCAAGCCGAAGTTCAACACCGTCGCGGACCGCCTCCGGCGCGATTACGGCTGGAACTGATCACAGCGGCGCCTGCCGCCGAAGCGCCGGTCACGCGTTTTGGACGGTGTCCGGCCCGCTGGTAAAGTGGGCCGTCGGTGTCCACCGGACGACGTTTCACGTACCCGGTCGGACAAATGACAGTGAAGACATCCGATCGGCGGGATCCACTTGTGGAGCCGTCGACACCCGACCTGAAGGTGTGACGAGTGGCCAACATCAAGTCCCAGATCAAGCGGAACCGCACCAACGAGCGCAACCGACTCCGTAACCAGTCGACCAAGTCGTCGCTGCGTACCGCTATCCGCAACCTCCGCGCCGCCACCGAGGCCGGCGACAAGGAGAAGGCCGGCGCCCTGCTCGTCGCGACCTCGCGTCAGCTCGACAAGGCCGCCAGCAAGGGTGTCATCCACCAGAACCAGGCCGCCAACAAGAAGTCGGCGCTCGCCAAGTCTGTCAACCAGCTCTGAGGCACCCGCGCTCTCCGCAGGTGAGAGACGCACAGCCCCGCGTCTGCGCGCACTGACGCGACGTGGCTCCGAGGGCCCACCATCATTCGTCCGAATGAGTGGTGGGCCCTCGTCGTGCATCGGGGCGACTCCAGACCGCGGTCAGGTGGCAGAGGCCAGCGTGCCGACCTCCCGCACCGCCCGCTCCAACGCGTACGACGAATCCTCGGCCATGCCCTTGACCTCACCGTTGAGGCGAGCGACCACCTGCAGCGCGGTCCCCAGGGTGTCGATGGACCAGTACCGGGTCTGGGCCTGGACCTTCTTGGCCTTCCACGGCGGGATCCCCTGCTTGGCCAGCTCGCCGGGCGCCACGCCCCGCTGGGTGCCGACCAGCGCCAGCGAATTGACGGCATCGGCCAACGCATCGGCCAGGACCACGTGCGGTACCCCGGTGTGCATCGCCCACTCCAGTGCTTCAATCGCACCGGCGACGTCTCCGGTCACCGCCCGCTCGGCCACGGTGAACCCGCTGACGCCGACAACCCCTGAGTGGTACTTGCGCACCGCCTCCACATCGACCTTGCCGCCGGTGTCCGCGACGAGCTGATCGCACGCGGACGCCAACGAGCGCAGGTCCGTGCCCACCGCCTCGACGAGCGCCTCGCATGCCTCCGGCGCGACCCGGACGTTCAGCCCCCGGAACTCCGACCGGACAAAGCCCACGACCTCGGTGTGCCGGGTGATCTTCCCCGCAGTGTGCTCCTCCGCTCCGGCCTTGCGCAGGTCGGCGACGAGTGTCTTGGCCCGGCCGCCACCGGTGTGCTGCACGATCAGCACGGTCTCCGCCGGCAGGTCGCGAGCCGCATCGAGCACCGCCGCGACCGCATCCTTACCCAGCTCCGCGGCGCCGGTGATCACCACGATCCGCGCCTCCCCGAACAGTGACGGCGAGAGCAACTCGAACAACTGCGCCGCCGTGACCTCCGGCCCGCCCAGGCGCGAGACGACCGGCGGGTCCTCCCCTGCAGGCGTAGAGGCTCGAACAGACGAGACGACACCCGTGGTGGCGCGCTCGGTGAGGAACTCGTCCTCGCCGAGTACGAGATGAAGCGGAGCCGGTGTGGGGCCCGTCGCCATGGGTGAACTCCTCGTCGTCGTCGTCCAGGTCGTTGACCCGGTCCCCACCTTCGCGGCCTGGCGGGACCCACCAACATGTACCCCGACATCGTGCCATGCGCCTCCGACATGCGACGGCCGACGCCGGGTCGTGCCGCCGCGCGCCGGTCCCGCCCCGATCGCCGCCGCCTCAATCGTCGTCGCCTTAATCGTCGTTGCCATAATGCGGCGAACCCGGAAGCCCCGCGGCGACCTCGGCCACCAGGTCCAACCACCACAACGCCGGGGCACACGCGGCCGCGAGCAGCACGGCCCCCTCCTCCCACACCGGCCCCACAGCAGCCGCGAGCGTGCCCAGGACGGTCACCAGCGGAACCACCGGCGCCACCGCGATGTTCGCTGGCAACGCCCAGGGTCCCGCCTCCAAGCCCGTCGCAGCGAGCACCGGCAACGTCGCCACGTGCGCGACCAGGCACACCGCCAGGACATCGGCGACCCGACCCGGAATCCACGGTCTGCGCAGCCACTCCGCGACCGGGCGGGCGGCGAGCACCA
>NZ_JAALDM010000179.1 GCF_014144865.1 Dietzia aerolata
GCTCGCCGGGATCGGGGTGCCGCCGCGCTACTCGTGCAACGAGATGGATCAACTGCGCCGGCAGGTGGACCACCTGAACCGGATGGAGGCGCACATCGACGCCGAGCACGGCGGGCCCGGGCAGGGCTGGTTCCGCATTGCCCGCTCGCCGCAGGAGGTCCGCGAGATCGCCGCGCAGGGCAAGCTCGCGGTGACGCTCGGCGTGGAGACCTCCGAGCCGTTCGACTGCCGCCAGATCAATGACGTCCCCCAGTGCAGCCGCGAGGACATCGACCGCGGGCTCGAGGAGTTCGCCTCGTGGGGCGTGTCGACCGTGTTCCCGGTGCACAAGTTCGACAATGCGCTCGGCGGGGCACGGATGGACGAGGAGCTGGCCGGGCTCGCCGTGAATGTCGGCAATAAGCTGGGCACGCAGCGGTTCTGGGAGACCGAGCCATGCGAGGGGGCCGCGTCCGACCACGCACAGCCGATCGCCAGCACGCCCGTCGCCGACGGCTTGGCCGCCGCCACCTCCGGTGCCCCCGACGGCGCCGCGCTGCCCATCTACCCCGGCGAGCCGATCTGCAACGTGCGCGGGCTGACCGAGCTCGGCGAGTATGCGGTCAACGGGATGATGGACCGCGGCATGCTCATCAACATCGACCACATGAGCGTCAATACCGCCGGCCGCGTGCTCGACATCGCGACCGAGCGCGGCTACCCCGGGTTCGTGGTGGACCACTCGTGGTCGGACCCGAGCATGCTGCGGCGGATGCACGAGCTGGGCGGGTTCGTGGGCGCGTTCGCCTACCCGGCCGACGCGACCGAGAACTTCGACGAGGGTTTCCTCGACGAGTGGCGTGCGAACTCCGCGACCGTCGGTGGGACGTTCAGTGGTTACGGCATCGGCTCCGACGTCAACGGGCTGGCGCCGCTGGCCGAACCGCGACCCACCGCGGCCACCGACCCGCTGGTCTACCCGTTCACTGCCCCCAGTGGTGAGGTGATGGACCGGTGGCAATTCGGTGAGCGGGTCCATGACCTCAACGTGGACGGCGTGGCCCAGTACGGGCTGTACGCCGACTGGATCGCCGACGTCCTGCACCGTGCCGGGCCCGACCGCGCGGAGCTCGAGCGTCAGCTGATGAACGGTGCCGAGGCCTGGACGGCCACGTGGGAGGCCGCCCGGTGACCGAGGCGGACCCGCCCGCGGGGAACCGGCCCGCAGGGACTCCGCACGCTGTGGCCTCGCCCGCCGCGGCCACGCCTGCTGAGACTTCTCCCGCCGCGGCCACACCCGCCGACGCCCGGCCGGTTGGTGCCGGGTGGATCCTCGCGCTGACCTTGGGCGTGGTGGCGGTCTTCGCCTCCTGGTTCGGTCCGCTGCAGATCCTGCTGCCCGCACAGGTCGACCTCGTCTCTGCACCCGGCACACGCGAGGGTCAGCTGGCGCTGATCGTGGGCATCGGCGCGGCGGTCTCGCTCGTGGCCACGCCGATCTGGGGGCTGATCTCCGACCGCATCCGGGTCCGCCTGGGAACGCGCATGCCGGTGGTCTACGCGGGCACCGCGATCGGGGTCGTCGGCCAGGTCGTGCTGTTCACCGCGGACAGCGGCCCGGCCATGATCGCCGGCTGGGGGTTGGTGCAACTCGGTTTCAACGGACCGTTCGCCGTCCTGGCCGCGCTGATCGCCGACCGGGTGCCCACCGCCCAGCGCGGGATCGCCGGCTCGATGTTCGGCGTGGGTCAGATTGTCGGCGTGATCGGCGGGACCGTGATCGCCGAGGCCGTCGGCTCGGGACCGCTCGGATACCTCGTGCTGGCCGTGCTCACCCCGGTGCTGTTGGTCGCGATCGTGGTGGCCGACCGGGGTCGCGCAACGGCGAAGTCCGACGGGGCCGGCCCCCGGCAACCGGCTGCGGGTAAGCGCGCCGTCATAAGCGTGCGCAGATTCCAGCCCACCCGCGACTACGCCTGGGCGTGGCTCCTGCGCTTCCTGATGAACCTCACCAACGCCATCCTGCTGCTGTACCTGTACTACTTCCTCGATGAGGTGGTGGGCGCCACCGACGTGGCCGGCTCGGTGCTGATGGTCACCGTCATCACATTGATCCTGTCCGCGGTGTGTGCGGGCGCGACGGGCGCCGCCTCCGATCGCCTCACCCGCCGCCGGGTCTTCGCCCTGGCCGGCGCGCTGAGCACGGCGGTCGGGCTACTCCTGCTCGCGGCCGCCACCACGATTCCGCTGGTGATGATCGCCGCGGCCGTCCTGGGACTGGGCTGGGGCCTGTTCATCGGCGTCGACATGGCCATCATCACCTCCACGCTCGCCGACGACACCACGTCCGGCACCCTGCTGGGCGTCGCCAACATCGCCAATTCGCTCCCCCAGGTGGTGGCCCCGGCCCTCGCCGCGCCGCTGGTCGTCTCCGCCGCGGGATACCCGGCCCTGTACGGCGTCGGCGCGGCGATCGCCGTGGTCGCCGCCCTCTGCCTGATCCCCCTTCGATCCGTGAGATAAGGACCCCATGCCCACCGATTCGCCGAGCCACCTGATCAATGACCTCACGCTGCCCCCGGGTTTCCGCCTCGGCACCGCCACCGCCGCCGCGCAGATCGAGGGCGCCGCCACCGCCGACGGTCGGGGCCCGAGCATCTGGGATGACTTCGCCGCGCAGCCAGGCCGGATCCGCGACGGCCACACCCCGTCGGTGGCCTGCGATCATTACCACCGGGCCGCCGAGGACGTCCGCGACCTGGCGGAGCTCGGGGTGCACGATTACCGGTTCTCGCTGTCGTGGTCGCGGATCCTGCCCGACGGTCGCGGCCGGGTGAACCAGGCGGGTCTGGACTTCTACTCCCAGCTCGTGGACGACCTGCTGGCCGCCGGGATCCGGCCCACGCCGACGCTGTACCACTGGGACCTGCCCAGCGCGCTGCAGGCGGACGGAGGCTGGCTAAACCGCGCCACGGCGGACGCGCTCGCCGACTATACGTCTGTAGTACTGGACGCCCTGGGCGACCGGGTAACGGACTGGTTCACGCTGAACGAGATGAACGTGCACACCCTCTACGGGCATGCGCTCACCGATCACGCGCCGGCGCTGGGGATGGGGCTCGACTGCCTGCCGGTCGCCCACAATCTGCTGCGCGCCCACGGCCTGGCCACGCGCACGATCCGCGGGGCGGGCGACCAGCACAGGGTGGGCGTGGTGCAGCAGCACTTCCCCGTCCACGCCGCCACCGAGTCGGCCGAGGACGTCGAGGCGGCCGACCTGTTCCGCATCCTCACAAACTGGATGTTCTCCGATCCGATCCTGCGCGGCCGCTATCCGGAGGACTGGGTAGCCGAGCTGATCGCCGCCTCGGCCGACATCAGCGAGGACCTGCTGGCCGAGGATCTGGCCCTGATCTCCGCTCCCCTGGACCACTACGGCGTCAACTATTACGAGCCCACGGTGATCGAGTCGCCGCGCCCGGACAAGTACTACGCCGGCGTGCTCGAGGTGGATTTTCCCGAGGAGATGCCGTTCCGCCCGGTCCGGATCGAGGGGGTCGAGCGCACCGATTTCGACTGGCCCATCGTGCCGTCCGGGTTGACGGAGATCCTGACGATCCTGCACGAGCGCTACCCCGGCCTGCCGCCGGTGATAGTGACCGAGAACGGCTGTTCCTACCACGAAAAACCTGATGACGACGACGACGGCGCCGTCCGCGACAGCCGACGGATCGCGTATCTGCGCGACCATCTCGGTGCGGTCTCGGAGGCGATCGACGCCGGGGTCGATGTGCGCGGCTACTACGTGTGGTCAGCGATGGACAATTTCGAATGGGCCGCCGGCTATGGCGAGCGCTTCGGCCTGGTCCACGTGGACTTCGACACGCTGAAGCGGACCCGCAAGGATTCCTGGTACTGGTACCGGGACCTGATTGCCCAGCTCAGACGCAGCCGCTGAGGACGACCATCACGTACGGCACGTGCACGGCTCCGGCCAGGGCGGTGAGCGCGAGCAGGCTGCTGATGCCGACCATCGTGGCGGCCACCCCGGCATAGCCGCGGACCGGCTGCACGAGGTGCCGGACGCGGTCGGGCCCGAGGGCGTGGAGGACCCCGCCTGCGTCATAAGCGGCATCAGCGCCTCGCCCGGCCTCGCTTCTCCCGTCCTCGCCTCGCCCGGCCTCGCCCAGGACCAGCAGCGCGGAAGCCAACGCCGAGGTGCCCGCCTCGCGCCGGGCATGGTCGTCTGCCGCGATCTCCAGATAGTGGCCGAGCGCGTCGGCCGCCGCGGCCAGGAGCGGCACCCACCGCAGGTGGGCGGTGAGCGCATCGACGAGCGCGGCGATCAGGTGGTGATGCTGCCGGACGTGCGCCTGCTCGTGCGCGAGCACCGCCCGCAACTCGTCGGCGGCGAGGAGGTCGACGGCCCCGGTCGACACCACGATCCCGCCGTGTCGGCGCGGCAGACTGAGCGCGAAGGGATGTCGATCGGTCACGAGG
>NZ_JAALDM010000180.1 GCF_014144865.1 Dietzia aerolata
CGTGGTGGAGACCGATCCGCGGACGTGGCTTTTGCTGGCGACCGGCCGCGTGTCCTGGGAGGCGGCGGTGGACTCGGGCCGGGTGCGGGCCTCGGGGACGCGGGCGTCCGAGGTGGCGGCGGGCCTGCCGGTGGTGCGTGTGCCGTGACTGCCGAGGGGCGGGCTACCCCGGGGACTTGGGGTGAAGGGGGCATGTGTACGTAGACTTGGGCGGTACCGCCGAGGGGGCGTCCGTGCGGACTGCCCTGAAGCCTTGAGGGAGCGCCAGCTGGTGGAGAGTTTGTCGTCACGTCCGGCACCGACCGGATCACTCCGCCGCACCGGTGGCCGTAGCGCCGCCGTGGGGCTGGGTCTTCCCGACCCGTCGGCGCCCGGTCCGACAGGTCTGCCGATCGACACCGAGCGCATCGGTCCGGTCGAGGAGTGCGGCGTCTTCGGTGTGTGGGCGCCGGGTGAGGACGTCGCCAAGCTCACCTACTACGGCCTGTACGCGCTGCAGCACCGTGGCCAGGAGGCCGCGGGAATCGCGGTGGCCGACGGCGAGCAGGTGCTGGTCTACAAGGATCTCGGCCTCGTCAGTCAGGTCTTCGACGAGAAGACGCTCGATTCGATGCACGGCCACATCGCGGTGGGGCACTGCCGCTATTCCACGACCGGCGCGGCCACCTGGGACAACGCCCAGCCGATGTTCCGCCCGACGGTCGACGGTGGCTCGGTGGTCCTCGGCCACAACGGCAACCTCGTGAACACCATGGAGCTCAAGCGCCACGCCGCTTCACTGGGCATCCAGGGGTACTCGGAGGAGAGCTCGCATTCCGATTCGGACATCGTCACCACCCTGTTGGCGCACGAGGCGAGCGAGGACGGCCTCGAGGAGGCGGCGGCCAGACTGCTGCCCCACCTGCGTGGCGCCTACTGCCTGGCTTTCAGCGATGAGCACACGCTGTACGCCGCCCGCGATCCGCACGGCGTCCGGCCGCTGGTCCTCGGCCGGCTGGAGCGCGGCTGGGTTGTCGCGTCGGAGACGTCCGCGCTGGACATCGTGGGCGCTGCGTTCGTGCGGGACATCGAGCCCGGTGAACTCATCGCGATCGACGGCGACGGCGTCCGGTCGCGGCGGTTCGCCGAGGCCACGCCCAAGACCTGCGTGTTCGAGTACGTCTACCTGGCCCGTCCCGACTCGGTGATCAACCAGCAGTCGGTCAACTCGGCCCGGGTCGAGATCGGGCGGCGTCTGGCGCAGGAGCATCCGGTCGACGGCGATCTGGTGATCCCGGTGCCTGAGTCGGGCACGCCGGCCGCGGTCGGATATGCGCAGGGCTCGGGCATCCCGTTCGCCCAGGGCCTGACCAAGAACGCCTATGTCGGCCGGACATTCATCCAACCCTCCCAGACCATCCGTCAGCTGGGGATCCGGCTCAAGCTCAACCCGCTGCGTGAGGTGATCCGCGGACGCAAGCTCGTGGTGGTGGACGACTCGATCGTCCGCGGCAACACGCAGCGTGCGCTGATCCGGATGCTCCGCGAGGCGGGCGCGGCCGAGGTGCACGTGCGGATCGCGTCCCCGCCGGTGCGCTGGCCATGTTTCTACGGGATCGACTTCGCCAGCCCCGCCGAGCTCATCGCCAACGGGGTCGACGCGACCGACGGCATGCTCGAGGGCGTCCGTCGCGCGATCGGTGCCGACAGCCTGGGGTACGTCTCGGTGGACGGGATGATCGAGGCCAGCGGCCAGGCTCGCAATGAGTTGTGCGCGGCCTGTTTCGATGGCCACTACCCGATCGCGCTGCCGGACGACTCGCCCATGAGTGCGGCCGTGCGCGCGCTCGCCGCTGAGGTCGACGAGGAGTCCGAGGGACCCTCGTTGGCTGTCGGCCCCGCCGATGCCGCGCCGGCCAGTTCCACCCCTCCGCCCGTCGGAGCACCGACCACCGATTCCCGGAATGCCCGGAATGCCCTGAACCAGGCCCCGAACGACAGCGTTGGCGTCGTCCGCCGCACCTGACGTGGACGCTGTCTGCCGTCCCTGACCGGGCACCCGAGTAGGGGCCCACGAGGAGAAACCCATGACCGACAACTCTCACCTCCCGTCCGGCGCGTCGTACGCCGCCGCCGGTGTCGACATCGACGCCGGTGAGCGTGCCGTCGAGCTGTTCGCTCCCCACGCCAAGCGGGCGACCCGACCGGAGGTGATGGGTGGTCTCGGCGGCTTCGCCGGACTGTTCTCGCTGAAGAACACCTACCGTCAGCCGCTGCTGGCCTCGTCCACGGACGGCGTCGGGACCAAGATCGCGGTCGCCCAGGCGATGGACGTCCACAACACGGTCGGCATCGATCTCGTGGCGATGATCGTCGACGACCTGGTGGTCTGCGGCGCCGAGCCCCTGTTCCTGCAGGACTACATCGCGATCGGCAAGGTCGTTCCCGAGCACGTGGCGAGCATCGTCGAGGGCATCGCCGAGGGCTGCGTCCGTGCCGGCTGCGCGCTGCTCGGGGGCGAGACCGCGGAGCACCCGGGCCTCATGGCGCCGGGGGAGTACGACATCTCGGGCACCGGCGTCGGCATCGTGGAGTCCGACGAGGTCCTGTCGGCCGAGAACGTCAAGCCCGGCGACGTCATCCTCGGTATGGCCTCGTCCGGCCTGCACTCGAACGGCTACTCGCTGGCCCGCCACGTCCTGCTCGACCTCGCCCGGCTGCCGCTGGAGGGTCACGTCGAGGAGTTCGGTCGCACGCTCGGCGAGGAGCTCCTCGAGCCGACCCGCATCTACGCGCTCGACTGCCTCAGCCTCATCGCGGAGACCGACGTGCGGGTGTTCAGCCACGTCACCGGCGGTGGCCTGGCGGAGAACCTGGCCCGCGTCATGCCGCGTGGCCTCGTCGCCCGTCTGGATCGCGGCCGCTGGGCGGTGCCGGCCGTGTTCGGCACCATCGCCCACCACGGCCGCGTCGAGCAGGCAGAGATGGAGCGCACCTTCAACATGGGCGTCGGCATGGTCGCGGTCCTGCCCGCCGAGGACGTCGACCGCGCGCAGGCGGTGCTGACGGCCCGCCACGTGGACAACTGGGTGATCGGCCACGTGGAGAAGTCCGGCGAGGACGCCGACGCTCCCCGCGTCATCCTCGAGGGCTCCCACGCCCGCTTCTGACCCGCAACGGCCCCACTAGGGGCCTGTCACGGCCCGGCTCGGCACGAACTTCTCGTGCCAGGCCGGGCCGCGGTCTTTGGCTGCTCGCCCCGGCGGCGTGCCCCGGCGGCGTACCCCGACGGCGTGCTCGGCGGCGTGCCCCCTGGCGCGCAGAGCGGGGCGTCAGAAGTAGGCGCTCAACCGCACGAAGAGGGGCCGGGCATCACTGCACGTGATGCCCGGCCCTCGTCGCAGTCGAGTGTGCGATCAGTATCTGGAGTCGTCGTCGGACCAGGACCCGTATGGGTCGTCGTCCTCCTCGACGCTGGTGGACGTGCGTCCACCAGACAACTCCTGCTGAAGACGTTCAAGGTCCGTCTGCGGAGTGTTGTACTTCAGTTCGCGAGCGACCTTGGTCTGCTTCGCCTTCGCGCGGCCTCGGCCCATTGACCTGACCCCCTCGGAAACGGTGCTGGGCCACCTCGGGGGTGCCCATTGCAAGTGTGAGTATCTGCCTGAGCACAGGATAGCGTGCCCGGCGCGGAATGTCCGCCCGGGTGTCGCGGGGCTCGCGAAAATCGTTGTCGCACACCCCTGTGACCAGGGTCAGCCGAGGCAAGAATTTTCCCACCCGGCCCGCTCAGCCTGCCGGGCCCGCTCAGCCCACCAGGCCCGCCAGACCCGCTCAGCCCGCCAGGTCTGCCTACGCCTGTCCTCGCAGTCGCTTCACCGCTTCGCGGCCGGCCTGCGGTCCGGAGTCCTGAGCGACGGTGTCGGGATCGATGGAGGCGGCCACGCCCTCGATCTCCAGTTCCGCGTCGGGGGAGACGGCCCGCTTGAGCAGCGCCAGGGCGACGGGCCCGTCCTCGTGGTGGTGGACCACGGTGCCGACGCGGCCGACGGGGCGGCCACCGGCGCGGACCTCGGCACCGGTCACCACGGAGTCATCACCGACGGATCCGTCCAGCTGCAGCCGGACGAGCACGCGCGGTGAGCGGCCGAGGTTGTGCACTCGGGAGACGGTTTCCTGGCCGCGGTAGCAGCCCTTGTCGAGGTGGACGGCACCCTGCTGGGCGACGGCGCCGATCCAGCTGCTCACCTCGTGCGGGATGGTCTTCTCGTCGGTGTCCACGCCGATCCGGCCGCGCAGCGGGAGCGTGGCTGCGGCGCGCAGCGCCTCGTAGGTCCACGAGCCGGCGGGCCGGGCCCCGGAGGCCACCGCGGC
>NZ_JAALDM010000181.1 GCF_014144865.1 Dietzia aerolata
CAGATCGCGGTCGCCCGGCGCGAGCGAACCGTCGGCCTCCGCCGCCGAGAGGATCTCGTGCAGCGGCGCGGCGTAGGCGTCCACGACCCCGCGGCGCAGCTCGCCCACCTCGTCGTCTGTGGACGCGCCGCGGCCCATCGCCAGCCAGCCGAGCATCGACTGCTGCAGGGGCGCCGTCTGGATGAGCCGGGCCATCGACGTGCACAGATGGACCAGCTGCTCGCGTACCGGTAGATCCGCGGGCGGCTCCTCCGGCGTGGGCAGCAGCCGACGGAAGGCCGCGGCGATGAGCGAGTCCGTCGACGGGAAATTCCGGTACAGCGTGGTCCGCGCGACCCCCGAGACCCGCGTGACCGCCTCCACCGTCACCGCCGCGGCGCCGCCCGAGAGGAGCAGGTCGGCGGCGGCGTCGAGCAGCTTGCCCCTCGAACGGGCACGACGCGGGTCGATGGGCGCGGACATGGGTCCATTGTGGCCTGCCGTGGCGGGCCGCTCGTGCGTTACCGTGTCCGGAGGGATCCGATACCGTCGGTATCGTTTCCTGTGGCGGCGCGCCGACCGTCGCACCCCGACCCCGGGAGGACCCGTGCTCGAACTCACCGCAGGACGGCGGCGCTGGCTGCTGTTCGTCAACATGGTCGCGGTATCGCTGGTCGTGGCCACGATGTCCGCGCTCTACACCTCGCTGCCCGACATCGCCGTGGCGATCGGCGCCACCCAGGCCGAGCTCACCTGGATCGTCGACTCCTACACCCTCGCCCTGGCCGGACTCGTCCTCACCGCCGGCGCACTCGGCGACAGATTCGGCCGCCGCGCCACCCTCATCGTGGGACTGGCCCTGTTCACCGTCTCCTCGATACTGCCGCTCTGGCTCGACTCGCCGCTCTGGCTCATCATCCTGCGCGCCGTGGCCGGCGTCGGCGCCGCGTTCGTCATGCCCTCCACCCTGTCCCTGCTCACCGCCAGCTTCCCGCCCGAACGCCGCGGCTCCGCCGTGGGCACCTGGGCCGGATTCGCCGGCATCGGCGGCATCGTGGGCCTGGTCGGCTCCGGGCTCATGCTGCAGGTGTGGTCGTGGAAGTCGATCTTCGTGGTGAACTCCGTGATCGGGCTGCTCGTCCTGGTGGCCGCGTTCACCATCGGGGAGTCCGTCGCGTCCCGGCACGGCCGGCCCGACGTGCTCGGTTCCGTGTTCTCGGCCCTCGCCGTGGGAGGCGTGGTGTTCGGTCTGATCGAAGGCGCCCACACCTCGTTCTCCGAACCCCTCGTCGTCGTCGCCCTTGTTGTCTCCGCGGTGAGCGTCGTGGCCTTCGTCCTGGTCGAGCTGCGCGCCACCGACCCCCTGCTGGACGTGCGCTACTTCCGTCGGCGCGGCTTCTCCACCGGCTCGGTCTCTGTCGCCCTGCAGTTCCTCGTGATCTTTGGGTTCTTCCTGCTCATCGTCCAGTACCTGCAGCTCGTGCAGGGCTACGACGCCCTCGGCGCCGCCATGGCCCTGGCGCCCATGGCCGTGCCCGTGCTGCTGCTCTCGCTCATCGCGCCCAAGCTCACGGGGCTGGTCGGGCTGCGCGTGATGTCCGTGGTGGGCGTCGGCGGGATCGCCGTGGGCATGATCCTGCTCTCGCGCCTCGGCGTGGACTCCGGCTACTGGGACGTCCTGTGGCCCCTGTGCATCGCCGCCGCAGGGCTCGGACTGTCCACCGCCCCGGCCACCTCGGCGATCGTCTCCGACATCCCCGTCGACGAACAGGGCGTGGGCGCCGCCGTCAACGACGCCATGCGCGAGGTCGGCGCCGCGATCGGCATCGCGATCGGCGGCAGCATTCTCG
>NZ_JAALDM010000182.1 GCF_014144865.1 Dietzia aerolata
GGCACCGAGTTCACCGGCGGGGCCACCACCCGACACGGCGAACCGGTCCTCGGGCAGGCTCACGCCCATCGCGGCGAGCTGCTCCCGCAGCGACGCGATCTCCTGGCGCAGGGCGTAGACGGACTCGGAGGTCTCGTAGCGGATCGCGTCCCGCAGATCCTTCTCCACCACGAGTTCGTGCTCACGGCGAGCGGAGATCTCACGTTCGAGCTGGAGTTCGTAGACGGTGTGCAGGTCACGGACGCGTGCGGCCTCGGCCGCTGCCTGGCGGCGGTAGCGGGCGACCAGGAAGGCGCCGATGAAGGCGGCCCAGAGCGCGGCGAGTGTGCCGATGCGCATCCAGACCGGGTTGTCGGTGAAGACCATGACCACGGTGGCCACCACCGCGAGGATCAGGAGCACGCCCAGCGCGATGTTCGCCAGACCCCGGTCATCACCACGACCGGGACGCGCGGGCCGTGGCTTGTCAGTCGCGCCATCGGAACTCATGTCCCGCATGATAGCCGCAGAATCAACAGTCACACAGGTAACTACGGTGTGTTGGCCGGACTCGGGCCTACGTCGGCTGGGCGAGGCCGGCGTTCTCGAGGCCGGTGTCGTCGTCGTCAGGCGGGGTCAGGCACGCCGACTCGAGGAACAGTCCCGCCCCCACCAGCACCGCGCCGGACACCAGGACGGCCACCGATGCCGGGAGTTCCTCCCCCGCCACGGCCAGGTCACCGAGCCGGAGCGCGAAGAACAGCGACAGCCCGGCGCCCACCCCGGTCGCGGCGGCGCCGAGGATCGCCGAGGACTGTCCGAGTGCCGCGCTGCGCGCGATGGTCAGCGGGTGCATCTGGCTGCGGTCCTGGCCGACCGAGTTGTCCGAGATCGCGTTCCGGACCCGCAGTGCCAGCAGCACGTCGATCACCGCGATCACGACCAGCGTCACCCAGCCGAAGCCGACCGGCGGAAACGATCCGAGGAACGTGCCGGTGAGGACGTAGGCGGCCACCGCGGCGACAACCGCGATCAGTACCAGCGTGATCTTGGAGATCTTCGACATGTCAGCTCGACCATCCCGCGGGCGCCAGCGGCTGATCGAGTCGGCGGATCGCCGCCACATCCGCGGGGTCGAGCGTGTCGATCAGGTCCCGGACACCGGCCCCGGCGAGCACCGCGTCCGGATCGATTTCCAGCCACGGGACCAGCACGAACGCGCGCTCGCGGGCGCGGGGGTGTGGGAGCGTGAGGCTCTCGTCGTCCGAGGTCAACTGCGTACCGTCCACCTCGGCGGTGATCACGTCGACGTCGAGGGTGCGCGGCCCCCACCTCACCTGACGGGTGCGGTCGGCCGCGCGTTCCCGCTCGAAGCCCCACTCGAGGACGTCGGCGGGCGTGCTGGGGTGTTCCACGACGAGGATCGCGTTTAGGAAGTCGTCCTGCTCGACGCCGCCCCACGGCGGGGTGGCGTATACCGAGGAGACCGCGCGCAGGATGCCGTCCGCGGCCGCCGCCTCGGCGACGCCGCGGAGCAGAGCCAGCGAATCTCCCTGATTGCCGCCGATCGACAGCACCGCAAGGCAGCTCATCGTGGGTCCGCCGCCTGTCCCGCCGCCTGTCCCGCCGCCTGCTCCGCCGTCTGGCCGCGGTCGGACCTGCGGGAGCGGCGGGCCACCACCGCCACGTCCGCAAATTCGGCGGGGATCGGCGCCTGCGGCTTGTGGAGGGTGACCTCCACGGCGTGGGCCGTCGGCGCCATGGTCATGATTCCGTCCGCGATCCGCGACGCCACGGTTTCGATGAGGTCGCAGGCCGGCCCGGACACGATGTCGTGCGCGAACGCCGCCAGGGCTCCGTAGTCGACGGTGTCGGCGAGATCATCGGAGGCGGCGGCCGCGGTGAAGTCGGTCCACAGCACCAGGTCCACCAGGAAGTCCTGGCCGTCGCGCTTCTCGTGCTCGAAGACCCCGTGGTGGCCGCGAACCTTCAGCCCCTTCAGCTCGATCCTGTCGGCCATCAGTGACTTCCTGCCTTCCCCGCGGTCCACGCTGCTGCCACCCGTACGGCGTCCGCGCTCGGCTTGACGTCGTGGACCCGCACTCCCCAGGCCCCGGCGGCGGCGGAGATCGAGGTGATTGCCGCGGTCGCCGCATCGCGTCCGGACACCTCGCGCGGTTCGCCGTCCTCGCCGGCCAGGAGCGATCCGATGAATCGTTTCCTCGACGCGGCCACCAGCACGGGAAAGCCGAGTTCGAGCAATCGGTCGAGGCCGCGCAGCAGCGCCCAGTTGTCGTTGGCGTTCTTGGCGAACCCCAGGCCCGGATCCAGCACGACGTCTCCGGCATCGATCCCGGCGGCGAGTGCCGCATCGGCGCGGCGGGCCAGGTGGTCGCGGACGGATCCCACCACGTCCCCGCCGTAGTCGGCCCGGCCACCGGCGCCGGCCAGGTAGTCGTCGGGCGAGACCCAGTGCATGAGGATCACGGGCGCGTGGTGCTCGGCGACGACCCGCAGCATGTCCGGGTCCGCGAGTCCTCCGGAGACGTCGTTGATCACGGTGGCGTTCGCCTCCAGCGCTGATGCCGCGACCCGGGCCCGCATGGTGTCCACGGACACCGGCACGATCCCGTCGAGTGCCCGGACCACCGGCAGGACGCGGAGTTCCTCGTCGGACTCGTCCACACGCTGGGCACCCGGCCGGGTGGATTCGCCGCCGACGTCGATAATGTCCGCGCCGGCGGCCACCATGCGGTGGGCGTGCGCCACGGCGTCATCGAGGGCGAGGTGCCGACCGCCGTCGGAGAACGAATCGGCGGTGACGTTGAGGACCCCCATGACCGCGCAGCGGCCCGGGCGGGGAAGCGGGTGTGCCGCGCTCACGTCCCACGCAGGAGGC
Organism: Dietzia aerolata; assembly: GCF_014144865.1. Lineage (GTDB taxonomy): Bacteria > Actinomycetota > Actinomycetes > Mycobacteriales > Mycobacteriaceae > Dietzia > Dietzia aerolata. The sequence continues at coordinate 2,879 of NZ_JAALDM010000182.1, forward strand.
CCAAGGCCTCCGCCCTGGTCGAGGCGTTGCTCCGCATGATGCCCCGGACCGCCGAGGTGGTGGTGACCGATCCGGGCTTACGGATGCCGCGCATGGCCATGCACAGGTGCTCGCACTCGATCACCACGAGCACGCCCGACGGGGCGAGCCGGTCCACCAACGCGTCGGCGACCTGGCTGGTCAGCCGCTCCTGCACCTGCGGGCGCTTGGCGTACAGATCCACCAGCCGGGCCAGCTTGCTCAGGCCGGTGACCGCGCCGGATTTGCCGGGGATGTACCCGATGTGGGCGACCCCGTGGAACGGCACGAGGTGGTGCTCGCACGTCGAGTAGATGGGGATGTCCCGCACGAGCACGAGTTCGCGATGGTCCTCGTCGAACGTCTTGGCCAGCACCTCCGACGGGTCGGTGTACATCCCCGCGAAGACCTCGCGGTAGGCACGGGCGACCCGCGCCGGGGTGTCGCGCAGGCCTTCGCGGTCCGGGTCCTCCCCGACCGCGATCAGCAGTTCGCGGACAGCGGCCTCGGCGCGCTCGGCGTCGAACTCCCGGCCCGTGGATACGGAGCGGGGTTCGGCGGATTGCAGGTGGTCAATGGTCGTCATCAATCCTCTTCTCGCACGAATCCGACCAGAAGGTCAGTCGTCACGTTCCCACGGTGCACGCCAGTCGGGGTCCTTGTCCTCACGACGGTGGGAGCCCGACCCGCGGGTGGTGGGCCCGGAATCAGACCCGGCACCTGAGTCGGAATCGGACCTGGCCCCGGAGCCCGTGTCCGAGTCCGAGTCCGCGCGCTGCGGGCGGCTCTCCCCCGACACCGGGTACGCGGACTCCGGCGCCGATGGGGAACCAGTCGACGATCCCGCAGCAGCAGACCAGGCCCGGGTCCGCGGGCCATACCAGTCCTGGGAATCGGCCTCGTCCGAGGCGGAAGTGGTGGGCTCGTCCTCGCGGGGAGTCGCCGGGATCCGCGTGGTCTCAGCCCCGCTCGGCCCGTGTCCACCGAACCCGCCGGCGCCCTGCTCGCCGTACCCGTATCCGCTCGGCGTGCTCGGCGTGCTCGGCGTGCTCGG
>NZ_JAALDM010000183.1 GCF_014144865.1 Dietzia aerolata
CGGGGCCGGGGCCGGGGTCGAGTCGGCTCCTGGTGGCGCCCCGGGCTCGGCTGGCGGCGACGAGGCACTCAGCCTGCTGGACGTCCTGGTCGGCCGGTTGATCGGGCACGGCCGGGCCGCCCATGAGGTGTGGCTGCCGCCGCTCGCCGAGGGTGCGCCCCTCGACGAGGTCGTCGGAACAGAGCCCGGCGGAATGGAGATCGCGGCGTCCGGTGCTCAGTCGGCTGCCCAGCCCGGTGGGGACCGCGCATCCGTCCTGCGGTTCCCGCTCGCGGTGGTGGATCTGCCGTTCGAGCAGCGTCGCGCGACCTGGTGGGTGGACCTGTCCGGCGCCGACGGGAACATGGCCGTGGTGGGCGGCACCCGCTCCGGCAAGTCGACGACGCTGTGCACCCTTGTGCTGTCGGCGGCCGCACTGGCGGAGCCCGACCGGCTGTCGGTCTACGTTGTTGATCTGGGCGGCGGGTTGCTGCGAACAGTTGCTGACCTCCCGCATGTCGGCGGTGTGGCCCAGCGCGGCGAGACGGAGAGGATCCGGCGCACGATCGCCGAGGTCGACTCCGAACGCCGGCGACGCCAGGCGGCCTTCCGCGAGGCCGGCATCACCTCGGTCGGGCAGGCCCGACGCCGGACCGTCGACCGCGACGGGCGGCCGGTGGCCGAGTTCCCCGACATCCTGCTCGTCATCGATGGGTGGCAGGCGCTACGGACCGAGTTCGAGGACCTCGAAGCGGTGGTCCTCGGGCTTGCCGCGGACGGACTGTCCTACGGGATCCACGTGGTCCTGGCCGCGTCACGGTGGGCGGACCTGCGGCCGGCTCTGCGCGATGCGCTCGGCACCCGGGTCGAACTGAGGCTGGGTGACCCGACCGATTCGATGATCGACCGTCGGACCGCGATGGGTGTTCCGGCGGTGCCGGGGCGTGGACTCACCCGCGAGCGCGAGCACATGCTCGTCTACCAGCCCCGACTCGACGGAAGGGTCGACGTCGACGGGATCGCCGACGCGACCGTCGAGGCCGCGCGACATCTGGCAGCCCGGTGGCGGGCCCGGGTGGGCGACCTGGCTGCTGCGCCGGTGCGGATGCTGCCCGCGATCCTGCCGTACGAGCAGATGGCGAGCCTGGCCCGACCGGGACGGGACGGCGGACGGACCAAGCTGCCCGTCGGATTGGACGAAGCCGACCTCACGGTGGCCTACGCCGATCTCGAGACCGACCCGCTCATGCTCGTGTTCGGCGACTCCGAATGCGGCAAGACCTCCGTGCTGCGCGCGCTGGCCAGGGGAGTGGTCACCGGGAACAGCCCTGCTCACGCGAAACTTGTCATCGCCGACTACCGACGAACCATGCTCGGGGAATTCGAGGGTGAGCACCTGGCGGGGTACGCGGCGACCGAGACCGCGTTCGAGCCGATGGTGGCCCATCTCGAGCAGATCCTCGACCAACGCATGCCCGGCCCGGACGTCACCGCGGAAGAACTGCGGGCGAGGTCCTGGTGGAGCGGACCGAGGATCACGCTGCTCGTCGATGACCTCGACCTGGTGGTCACCGGTACCGGCAACCCGCTGCAGCCGCTCACACGATTCCTCCCGCACGCCCGAGACATCGGCCTGTCGGTTGTGCTCGCTCGCCGAAGCGCGGGGGCGTCACGCTCGATGTTCGATCCGTTCGTCAGCCGGATGCGCGACCTCGGTGGGGCCGGTCTCATCATGTCCGGCAGCCGGGAGGAGGGCCCGCTTCTCGGAGGTGTCCGTCCGGGCCCGCTACCCGCAGGGCGTGGACGGTTCATCACGCGCGACGGTGGCGTGCGACTCGTGCAGACGGCCCTGGCAACGCCGTCGGCGGACACCCCGTCGGTGTCGACTGGCTCCGAAGAGGCCCTGAAGTGACCGGCATGATTCCCGCCACCGGTCGGGCCATCGACTCGGTTCTCGCCGTGGACCTGTCCTGTTCCGGGCTCGCGGTCGCCTCCGCCTCGGCGTCGGCGGTGCTGGATCCGGTGGTTGCGCCCGCTTCGGTGCTGGCCGCGATGGACGGCTCCTCGCTGCCCCCGGGTGGCGACAGACTCGAATGCTCGGAACGGTCCGAGGCCGCGGCCGCGCAGTTCCCCGACCAGTGCCTCGCCGACCCCGCCGCGGCCGTGCACCGGGCCCGCGTCGACGTGGCGGGATTGTCCGTGCCCGTCGCGGAACTGTTGGCGGCGCCGATCGACAGAGCATTGCGGTGGGCGGGAGCAACCGACCACGCCATCGTGATCCTGGCCCCCAGTAACTGGGGAATCAGTCGCGTCTCCAGACTCACGGCCGCCGTGAGGGAGCTGCAGGTCGAGGCGCGCGTTGTCCGATCCGCGCTGGCCTCTGCCGAGGCGTTGTCGTCGTCGTCATCGCGGTGGGCAGTGTGCGTGGAAACCTGCAGGTCCCGCACCACGGTGAGCCTCGTCGAGCGCACCCGCGCCGGTCTCAACCTGGTCGACCGGGCGGTCGTGCCGCGGCGCGATGTCACCCGCGACGGATTCGACACCGACGAGGTGCCCCGGATCCTCGGGGCGATCGCGGAGGTGCGACGACGGCGACGAGAGGCCGGGACCGGGTCGACCGAGGTGCTCGCGCGCGGACGGCTCGCCGAACGGATCGTCGATGCCTGTGACAGGGCCAGGCTCCTGGCCTTCACCGTTCCTCCGATCGCGTCGGTGGAGGCGGCGACCCGCCTGTACGCGCCGTCCTGACCTGGTCGCCGAAGCGAAATGTTCCGGATCGTCGCGCTGACGTTGACTCCCTGTTCCCGGTGTTTGTCGATTGGGTGGAACCGTTCCGGTCTCCGGGTGCGTCGAACACTGTGACGGGCCCAGGAGGGAATCCGCACGACAACAGGGGAGGACGAGATGTCACGGTTCAACACCAACATCGGGGTGATGGACACCGCCGCGGGGCGAGTGGACACGGTGAACGACGAGATCACGGGGCTGCTGCGCAAAGTTGCGGATTCCGTCGATGCACTCTCGGGAACGGTCTGGACAGGTGTCGGTCAGGCGCGGTTCGCCGTGATCATGTCCGACTGGCAGCAGCAGAGCATCAAGCTCAACGACGCTCTCAGCGGGATCGCGCAGACCCTGCGTTCCAACAGTTCTTTCCTGGATTCGGCCGACCAGGACTCCGCAGCCCAGCTCAGCCGGGTGGCCGCCAACGGACCGCTGAAAATCTGATAGCCGACAACCTATCGCCGGCCACCAACTACCGGCGACCACCAAGGGGAGACGACACATGAGCGACGGACGGATCACATACAACCACGGTGCAATCGAGGGTCTCGTGGCCCAGGTCGGCGCAGCCTCGGACGCGCTGCGGGACAAACTCGACCACCTCGGGAACTACCTGCAGCCGCTGGTCCAGGAATGGGAAGGCGACGCCGGCGCGGCCTACCTCGATCACCAGACCGCATGGAACGAGTCGGCTGTCGCGCTGCAGTCGATGCTTTCGGACATCGCGCGCGCGGCGCAGGAGGCCAACATGTCGATGGCCAATGCTGACCGCATGGCCGCCCGGGGATGGGGCTGACCGGCCAGCACCAGCACTGTCGCACACCGATCGTGCGGATTTCCGGGGGTCTCGCCCGCCGTTCAATGAGAGCGGCGGCGGGGCCCCGGCTTTCATTGTGGGCTGAGGAGATCTGCCGCTCGATCTGCACCAATGCAGGAATAGACAGATCTGTCTATGGTGGGAGCATCCCCTCGAGAAAGGAAGTCCACCCATGACTCCGCTCAGTGTGAGCCCCCAGTGGCTGCGTGAACATCTGGATGACGAGGACCTCGTCGTCGTCGACGCCACCAACCACCTGCCCGTCCCCACCGACGGCCCCTACGTCCCCGAGTCCGGCGCCCAGACCTACCGGGCCGAGCACATCCCCGGCGCGCTCTTCGCCGACCTGCTCGGCGACTTCGCCGACCCCGAGGCCGCCGAGCCGTGGACCGCACCGGACTACGAGCGGTTCGCCGCCGCGGCCGGCGCGCTCGGCATCGGCGACGGGGCGAAGGTCGTGGTGTACGACCAGCACGACGGGTTCTGGGCCACCCGGTTCTGGTGGCACCTGCGCTACGAGGGCTTTGACTCCGTCACCGTCCTCGACGGCGGGCTCCCGGCCTGGAAGGCCGCGGGTTTCGAGGTGACCGACGTGGTCCCCGAGCCCACGCCGCGCACCTTCACCGGCACTCGTCGCCCAGAGCTCATCCGGTCGACCGAGGAGATCGCTGCGAATCTCGAGGACGAGGGGACCATTCTGGTCAACGTCCTCGACGAGGCCACCTATCGCGGCGAAGTGGACACCTACGCCCGTCGTGGCCACATCCCGGGCAGTATCAACCTGCCGGTGTTCACTCTGCGTGACCCGGAGACCGGAACTCTCCGCCCGCTCGAGGAACTTCGCGAGGAGTTCGAGAAGGCCGGATTGCTCGATGAGGGCACGCGCGTGGTGACCTACTGCGGTGGCGGGATCGCGGCGACGGGCGTGGCCCATGCGCTGGCGCTGGCCGGCCGCGACGACGTCGCGATCTACGACGGCTCCATGACCGCCTGGGCCGGCAACCCCGACCTACCTCTGGTGACGGGGGACTCGCCCCGCTGACCCTGGCCTGATGAGGCAATAAGCAAGGGCCCACGGACTTGTAAGTCCGTGGGCCCTTGGCGTGTCGCCGTTGGCAGTGTGCGGGCTCAGCGCACCCCGGCGAACGCCTGCGCCAGACGCGAGATCTTCTGGGCGCGAGCCAGGCGCGGCAGATCGGAGCCGTCCTTGGCGCGCTCCCCGCCGGGGCCCAACTCGTCGATCACGGACTCGGCCCACGAGACATCCGCGGCAGAGGGGGCGAGGACCTGGTTGATGTACGGAGCCTGGTCAACGCGAAGGCACAACTTGCCGGTCATCCCCATCTCCACGGCGTGCTCGGCAGCCTCCATGAGGACATGTGTGTCGTTGGAGATGGTCGGCCCGTCGATCGGCGGCGCCACGCGCGCGATCCGGCTGGCCACCACGAACTGCGACCGGGTGTAGGCGAGCGCGATCTGCGAGGAGCCGATGCCGGTGTCACGTCGGAAATCGCCCACACCGAACGCCAGCCGCACGACCTGCTCCGACTTGGCGATCTCCGCAGCCTGCGCCAGACCATCGGCCGACTCGACCAGCGCCACGATCGGTGTATCCGGAGCCAGGCGCGCCGCGGTCAGGGCCACGTGCTCGGGGTTCTCGGTCTTGGCCAGCATGACGCCGTCCAGGCCGGGGCAGTGCCCCAGGGCCATGAGGTCCTTCTCCCACTCGGGGGAGCGGACGTCATTGATCCGGATCCAGGCATGATTGCCGGCCTCGAGCCACTGCCGGACCTCGCGGCGGGCGCGCTCCTTCTCCGACTGGCGGCACCCGTCCTCCACGTCCAGCACCACGACGTCCATCTCGGACTGCACGGCGGCATCGAAACGCTCGGACTTATCCGCCGGCAGAAGCAGCCAGGAACGGGCGATAGTCGGCGGGATTGTCGACGTGGGGCTCATCGGTACCGTTCATCCTTTGCTCAAGTGGCGGCAGTGTCTCGCTCAGTAGCCACCCCACGATACGCGGCGCGGCCAGCATCTCCCCAACGAGAACAGGTTCCTACATGTCGGGAGTCGTGGCCAACTGGATGAGATTCCCGCAGGTGTCGTCCACCACCATCGTCCAGACCGGGCCCATCTCGGTGGGCGGTTGAACGATCCGGGCACCGCGCTCGACGAGTTCGGCGTGCACCTTCTCGATGTCGGCCACCTCGAACTGCGCGGCGGGGATCCCGTCGGCGTGCAGTGCCGAGGCGTAAGCGCGGGCTGCGGGATGCTGGTCGGGCTCCAGAAGTAGCTGCGTGCCGTCCGGGTCGGCCGAATCCACGACGGTCAGCCAGCGGAACTCGCCAGCGGGCATGTCGTACTTGAGGGAGAAGCCGAGGACGTCTGTATAGAAGCGGAGCGCACGCTCCTGATCGTCGACGTGAATGGACGTGATCGTGATGCGGGGCATGATCCGAGCCTAGAGCCGTCCGACACTTCCCAAGGCCGTTCTGCAGCACCGGGGAAGAGCGAAATGGCGAGCGCTGTGTGGGATCGCGGGGCGATAGCGGCGATGGTATCGGCGACCCGTTTGATGTAGGTGACAGGGGCTGTCCGCATGCGTTCGCCCAGTTATTGACTGAGGGGCTGACGGGGTCCACTCTTTTCAGGTGACCACACCACATCCAGCCGCTCGTGCCAACACATCGGCGCCCGCGATCGAAGCCGAGAAGCTCGTCAAGAAGTTCGGCGACTTCACCGCTGTCGACGGCATCTCCTTCACCGTCCCCACCGGGTCGGTGCTCGGCCTGCTCGGCCCGAACGGGTCCGGAAAGACCACCACGATCCGCATGATGACCACGCTGAGCCCGCCCACATCTGGAACCGCACGGGTGGCGGGGTACGACATCCAGCGCCAGCCCGCAGAAGTGCGCAAGGCGATGGGCCTGACCGCGCAGGCCGCGACCGTCGACGAGCTCTTGACCGGACGTGAGAACCTCCGGCTCATCGGTGACCTGTACGGACTGCCCAAGAAGCAGGTCAAGGCCCGTGCCGACGAGCTGCTCGAGAAGTTCTCCCTCACCGATGCCGCCGCCAAGGTCGCCAAGAGCTACTCCGGCGGAATGCGCCGCCGGCTCGACCTCGCGGCGAGCCTGGTGGCGGCGCCGCCCGTGCTGTTCCTCGACGAGCCCACCACCGGACTGGACCCGCGGTCCCGCAACGAACTCTGGGACGTCCTGCGGGACCTGGTCCGGGAAGGCACCACGCTGCTGCTCACCACGCAGTACCTCGACGAGGCGGACCAACTCGCCGACAACGTGATCGTGATCGACCACGGCAAGGTCATCGCCGAAGGAACCCCGCTCCAGCTCAAGGACCGCTCCGGTGCCGCGAGCCTGGTGATCACCGTCTCCCGACCGGACGACGTCGACGCCGCGGCGCAGGTGCTGGAAGGACGGATCGAGGAATTCCACGTCGACCATGACTCGCGGAGAATCACCGCGCCGTCCGAGGGGGTGTCCGCGCTCGCGGGCATCGCCGCGGCGTTCACCGAGGCCGGCATCGAACTCGACGACATCGGCCTGCAACGCCCCAGCCTGGACGATGTGTTCCTCTCCCTGACGGGGCGCAGAGCTGAGCCCGGACCCGATGACCAGGACCAATCGGACGCCGATGCGGCTACGAGTACTGAGGAGGCCCGGGCATGAGCACCGTCGAGAATCAGCCGGCGCCGCCGTCGTCGTCGTCCCCTTCTTCTCCCGGTGGGCAGGCTCCCACCGGGACTCAGGCGCCGACGGTGGCCCCGTCACCCACGGGGGCCCCGGGGCCGGCGGATGCGTTCGTCGTTCCGCCCCGACCAGACGGACCCTCGTTCGGCCGCCAGGTCTCGGCCCTGGTGCGCCGCAACCTCTTCCACATTCGGCGGCAGCCCGAGAACCTCGCGGACGTGACCATCCAGCCGGTGATGTTCGTGCTGCTGTTCGCGTTCGTGTTCGGTGGCGCGATCGCGGTGTCGGGCGGAAACTATCGCGAGTGGCTGCTGCCCGGGATCATGGCGCAGACCATGGCGTTCTCCTCGTTTGTCGTGGCCTCCGGCCTGTGCAATGACCTCAACAAGGGGATCATCGACCGCTTCCGCACGCTGCCCATCCAACGGGCCTCGATCCTCATCGCCCGGAGCGCCTCCAGCCTCATCCATTCTTCTATCGGTGTAGTGGTGATGTCGCTGACCGGCCTGATCGTGGGATGGCGCATCCACACCGGGCTCATCGACGCGATCCTCGGGTACCTCGTCCTGGTGGGATTCGGCTTCGTGATGATCTGGATCGGCATCGTGGTGGGCTCGCGGCTCAAGACCATCGAGGCGGTGAACGGCGTCATGTTCACCACCACGTTTCCCATCACGTTCCTCGCCAACACCTTTGCGCCCCCGGAGTCGATGCCCGAGTGGCTGCGGGTCTTTGCCGAGTGGAACCCGCTGTCCTCGGTGGTGCAGGCGATGCGCGAACTGTGGGGCAATGCGCCGGCCGTTGGCCCGGAAGCCGCGCTGCCGCTGCAGTACCCGCTGCTCTCGTCGCTGCTGTGGATCGTGGGGCTGACCGTGATCATCGCGCCGATCGCCATCAAGGCCTTCGACGCGCGGACGCGGGACTGATTCTCAGGACGACGGCTAGGCCGACCGGGCCCGGCCTAGCCGTCGTCTGAGACTCCGTCAGGCACACTCTCGGCGGCCGCGGCGAGTTCACGAAGCGCCTCGAGGTGACCGGCGAACGCGCGTCGACCGGGGCGGGTCAGGGCCAGCCAGGTCCGCTGGCGCCCGGTCTCGCCGCGAGCTTTGGAAGCGGTGGCGTACCCGGCGTCGGATAGTGCCTTGAACTGCTTGGACAGCACGGAATCGGCCACTCCGAGCTCGTCGCGCACCGCCCCGAACTCCATTGATTCCACTGGCGCCAGCAGCGCGCAGATGCGGAGCCGGTGCGGGGCGTGAATGGTCTCGTCGAACGCGGGAGCGGGTCTCTTGGCCATCACCGCTTTGCCCGGGGGGTGGGCGCGGCACCGGAGCGGATCTCGGCGCGCAGGGCTTCGTCCATCTGACGTCCGAGGATGATCGTGCCGACGAAGATCAGTACGGCGAGCAGCACGGCCACCCAGGCGGGGATCTGCCAGTTGGTGAGTGACGGCACCATCGCGACCCCGACCAGCACTACGACCATCACGAGGTATGCACCCCACCATCGCACGGAGGTCGATCCGAGATTGCGGACGTCCACCCACAGTCCTGTCACGCGCTGGTAGGTGCCGACGAGCAGCCCGATGCCGGCCGCGCAGACGATCGCAACGACAAGGCGAACAAAGACATTGAGGTCGAGGGCCATGACCAGCACGATCGCGCCCATGATCGCGCCTAGGGCGGGGTGATACCACCAGGGCGTGATGAGCCTGTCGGCGACGGCGGCGCGGGTCGCCTCGGCATCGGCCAGGGCCTCGCGGGGGTCGTAGGGCTCGCGTGAATCGGCGTCTGGGTGGGGACCGCTATGTGTTTCCATGATGGAAACACTAGGGGTTGCTTTCCGTTTCCGCAACGGAAAGTTCTTGCTGGTTCTCGATTCGCCCATCTCGCGTCGGTGTGCCCATCGGATCACGATCGACCTATGGGGTCCGCGTATGTCGATCGTGATCCGGTAGGCAAGACGCGCAGTGATAAGCAAGACGCGAGATGATGGGTCGATCGAAGTCGCGTGTCGAATCGAAGTGGGCGATCGCCCCTGTCAGCGCTTCTTCTTGGGCGACACCCGAATGGTGATGCTGCCGGTCACCGGTTCCACACCGGCGGCATCGACGAAGGTCAGCGGCACCTCGATGTCCTGGCCGGAGGTGATCGAGTCGAAGTCGGGCAGCTGCTCCCACTCGGCGGTGACGGTCAGGCCGCCGGTCGATTTCGCGGGGTAGCGCACGTTCATGCCCACCGGGATCCACCGATGTGTTGCGGGCACCGTTGCCTCCGCGAGCATGCCCATCGCGAACTCGGCGAGATTGCACGCGGCGATCACGTGGAAGGTGCCGATGTGATTGCGGTTGCCCCACCAGTTCGGGCCGGTGACAACGCAGCGGCCGGGGCGCATCTCGACCACGTGCGGCAGGGCGGTGCGGAAGTACGGGGCCTTGAGGCTGACGGCGGCGGTGAACAGGCGCGACCCGAACGGCAGGCGTGTGGTCTTCTGCCAGAGCTTGTAGGTGGCCGTGGTCGCAGCTGCGGTCGCGGCTGAGGCGACAGAATCGGCGGCGGAGGCGGCAGGGGCGGGGGGGCCAGCGGAGCTGTTGGTCATGTGAGGAAGGTTACCTGCCGGTAAGTTCCGTTTCTAGGGCGAGTCCGCCCCGTGTGCCTGTGCGTGGTTGCTGGTCGGGCGCAACAGTGAATTCTGGGTTGGGTCGGCGTGGGTGCGGCATCTAAGGCGTCAGGGGAGCGCGGTGTGCCGATTCAGGCGAGGATCTGCGTCCCCTCCCGCAGTAGCTCGTGCAGGCGTGACTGGTCCGCGTCGGGTTCGTGCACCCACAGGCGATATGCGGACAAAGCGATCCCCAGTGCGGCGTGCGCGGTCGATGCAGGAGTCAGGTCGTCCACGGACTCGCTGCGGCGGTGCGCCACGAAGCCCGCGACGGCCCGCCGCCAGTCCGCGTACACGAGCGTCGAATGTGCTTGGAGTTCATCTACCTCGAGCAGGAGTCGCATGCGCGTGCGATGCACGTCGGTCTGCGAATCGGGGAAGGTGTTGAACTCCACTAGTGCGTCGGCCAGCGCGTCGCGCAATGGCACCTCGTCCGGCACCGCGTCGAGATAGTCGAGCATCAGATGGATCTGTTCGTCGAACTCGCCCCAGGCGATTGCGGCCTTTCCCGGAAAGTACCGGAACAGCGTCCGCCGCGAGATGTGCGCCGCCTCGGCGATCTGATCGACGCTGGTCGACTCGTATCCGCAGCGCTCAAACAGGTCGAGCGCGACATCAACGATCGAGGCGCGTGTCGTCGATGGGCGACGCCCGGGTGTGCGTGCCTCGCGCTGGTCCGACATTTCCATGGGGACAGAGTTTAAATCAGAAACCGTTGCATGTGGCACCAAGTGTCAATATGATGCAGGTCTCACCATCTTGTGGTGGGGTATCCGATGCGCAGACGAGAGGACACGCAATGGAGAACACGCAGAACAACGAGGTCGTGCTGGAGGAGGCCCTCATCGAAGAGGTCTCCATCGACGGCATGTGCGGGGTCTACTGAGATGACCTCCGCAGCAGCGCCGGCCGGCGCCGAGCAGAAATCCGCACCCGCGGCGTTCGATCTCGATGCCGGCTGGCGCCTGCACCCCGGGGTCGCGCTTCGGCCCGAACCGTTCGGGGCTTTGCTCTACCACTTCCACACCCGCAAGCTCAGCTTTCTCAAGTCGCCGACCATCGTCGAAGTGGTCCGCACCCTGGCCGATCACCCCACCGCGCGCGCCGCCTGCGCCGCCGCCGGGGTCGCGATCGATGACCCGGGTACCGCGCGGCTTTACCTGCACGCGCTCGGCCAGCTCGCCGCTTCGCGCATGATCGAGGAGACTTCATGACCAGCATGCTCGAACGTCCCGCAAGTCCCGCTCCCGTCGGCCGGCTGGTCGACCAGTTCGAGCGCGGGCTCGACGCACCCATCTGCCTCACGTGGGAACTGACCTACGCCTGCAACCTCGCCTGCGTGCACTGTCTGAGCTCCTCCGGCCGACGAGACCCGCGCGAGCTGAGCACCGAACAGTGCAAGGCGATCATCGACGAACTGCAGAAGATGCAGGTCTTCTACGTCAACATCGGCGGTGGCGAGCCCACCGTCCGCTCCGACTTCTGGGAGCTCGTCGACTATGCGACCAGCCACCAGGTGGGCGTGAAGTTCTCCACCAACGGTGTGCGCATCGACGAGAAGGTCGCCCAGCGCCTCGCCGCCAGCGACTATGTGGACGTCCAGATCTCCATCGACGGCGCCACCGCGGAGGTCAACGACGCGGTCCGCGGCCCCGGCTCGTTCGACATGGCCTGCCGCGCGCTGCAGAACCTCAAGGATGCGGGCTTCCGCGACTCCAAGATCTCGGTCGTGGTGACTCGCGAGAACGTCACCCAGCTGGACGAGTTCAAGGCACTGGCCGACAAGTACGACGCCACCCTGCGGATCACCCGCCTGCGGCCATCGGGCCGCGGCGCCGACGTGTGGGACGACCTGCACCCGCTGCCCGAGCAGCAGAAGGACCTCTACGACTGGCTCGTCGCCCATGGCGAGAACGTCCTCACCGGCGACAGCTTCTTCCACCTGTCGGCGTTCGGCGAGGGTCAGGGCTCGCTGCCCGGCCTCAACCTGTGCGGCGCCGGCCGAGTGGTGTGCCTGATCGACCCGATCGGCGACGTCTACGCGTGCCCCTTCGCGATCCACGAGGAGTTCCTCGCCGGCAACGTGGTGGCCGACGGCGGTTTCGAGACGGTGTGGCAGACCTCCGAGCTGTTCCGCGAGCTGCGTGAGCCGCAGTCCGCCGGAGCCTGCGCCTCCTGCAACTACTACGACAGCTGCCGCGGCGGCTGCATGGCAGCCAAGTTCTTCACCGGTCTGCCCATGGACGGCCCGGATCCCGAATGTGTCCAGGGGTTCGGCGAGGGACTGCTCGCCGCTGAGCGCAACATTCCCGCTCCGTCCCAGGACCACACCCGGCCGATGGGGCTCGCCGCCCGCAAGCAGCCCACCGGCCCGGTGCCGTTGACCCTGGTCACCACCCCGCCGCGTCGGCCCACCAGCCTCTGCGACGAATCACCGATCTAGAACCCGACTCTGCGCTTGAAGAGTCGTCTGGTTTCACCCGGAATCGCTTAGCCCGCGCGGCCGACCACCCGCTGGCCGCGACAACCCTGTCACAAAGGAGACACTGAGTGTCACGCCTGTCCAAAATCGCCGAGGCCAATCCCTGGCGGCAGAATCCCTGGTTCGAATCGGTTGCCGTCGCCCAGCGTCGCGCCAAGAAGAAGCTTCCCAAGAGCGTGTACATGGCGCTGGTCGGTGGAAGTGAAGCCGGCGTGACCCTGCAGGACAACATGGACGCCTTCTCCGAGCTCGAGCCGAAGCCTCACGTGATCGGCGCCAAGCAGGATCGTGACATGGCGACCACCGTCATGGGGCAGCCGATCAGCCTCCCGGTGATGATCTCGCCGACCGGCGTCCAGGCCGTGACCCCGGACGGTGAGGTCGACGTCGCCCGCGCCGCCGCCGCCCGCGGCACCGCGATGGGGCTGAGCTCGTTCGCCTCCAAGCCCATCGAGGAGGTCATCGCCGCGAACCCGCAGACCTTCTTCCAGGTGTACTGGCTCGGCGGCAAGGAAAAGGTGCTCGAGCGGCTGGAGCGCGCCAAGGCTGCAGGTGCGGCGGGCGTCATCCTCACCACCGACTGGTCGTTCTCGATGGGCCGGGACTGGGGCAGCCCGGCGATCCCGGAGAAGCTCGACGCCAAGGCCATGCTCACCATGGCGCCCGAGATCGCGGTGAGCCCGCGGTGGGCCATGGAGTGGGCACGTGACGTCGTCACGAACAAGCGGTTCCCCGACCTGACCACCCCGAACCTAGTGAACCAGGGTGAGATGGGCCCGACCTTCTTCGGCGCCTACGGCGAATGGATGGGTACGCCTCCCGCCACGTGGGAGGACATCGCGTGGGTGGTGGAGAACTACGACGGTCCGGTGATGCTCAAGGGAATCACCAGGATCGACGACGCCAAGCGGGCCATCGATGCCGGCGTCACGGCGATCTCGGTGTCCAACCACGGCGGAAATAACCTCGACGCCACCCCGGCCTCGATCCGGTGCCTCGCACCGATCGTCGACGAGGTCGGCGATCAGGTCGAGGTGCTGCTCGACGGTGGCATCCGCCGCGGGTCCGACGTGGCCAAGGCACTCGCACTCGGTGCACGTGCGGTCATGATCGGACGGGCCTACCTGTGGGGCCTGGGGGCCAACGGCCAGGCTGGTGTCGAGAACGTTCTCGACATCATGCGCTCGGGACTGGATTCGAGCCTCATCGGACTGAGCAAGTCGTCGATCTCTGAGCTAAACCGCGAGGACTACTACATCCCGGATGACTTCATGCGTCGCCTCGGAGACTGACAAACCCCACGTCACGGACAACTTCTGACATGATGGCCCTCGGCCCGCGGCGTTCACCGTGGGCGCCGTGGGTCGGGGGGGCTCGCCCCACGTTTGTAACAACGCTTGAGACAAGGACACCCCTTCATGGGAGATTTCGACGGCAAGGTCGTCTACATCACCGGCGTGGCCCGCGGCCAGGGCCGCAAGCACGCAATCCGCTTCGCCCGCGAGGGCGCCAAGATCATCGGGATGGATCTGTGCGACGTGCCGTCGGAGCACGTCAGGTACCCCACGGCCAACCGGGACGATCTCGCGACGACGATCGAGCGCGTCGAAGCCGAGGGCGGCGAGATCATGGCCGAGGTCGGGGACGTCCGCGATCTGGCATTCCAGCAGGACCTGGTCAAGCGGGGCGTCGAACGCTTCGGTGGCCGTCTCGATGTGGTGATCGCCAATGCCGGCATCTGCAACTGGGGCAAGGTCTGGGAGATCGACGAGGAGCAGTGGAACGACACGATCGACATCAACCTGACCGGGTACTGGAAGACCCTCAAGGCATCGATCCCGCACATGCTCCAAGCCGGTAACGGCGGATCGATCATCCTGGTCAGTTCGGTGGCGGGACTCAAGGCGATGCCGGTGCAGTCCCCGTACTC
Source organism: Dietzia aerolata (assembly GCF_014144865.1). Lineage (GTDB taxonomy): Bacteria > Actinomycetota > Actinomycetes > Mycobacteriales > Mycobacteriaceae > Dietzia > Dietzia aerolata. Next base: position 14,361 of record NZ_JAALDM010000183.1, read on the forward strand.
CGCGTCCAAGCACGGTGTTGTGGGCCTCGCGCAGACCGCCGCCAAGGAGCTGGGCGAGCACAAGATCCGCGTCAACACCATCCACCCGTACGGCGTGCTCACGCCGATGGGTGGCGAGGATCCGGATGCCCACGACGTGTTCGAGAACATGCCGCAGTTCCTGCCGCACTTCACGCCGATCCTCGGCATGGGCATGGCCACCACCGACGACATCTCGGACTCGGTCATGTTCCTCGCCTCGGATGCCTCGCGCACCATCACCGCCTCGACCTTCACTGTCGACATGGGCGCGATCAAGGTCTGATCTGCCGATGACAGGAGCGTCCGTCCCGGACGGTGCACGTGCTTCGTCCGGCACGGACGCCCGGGGCACCGGCTCGACGCTCGCGGTGATCCCAGTCGGGGCCACCGAACAGCACGGGCCGCACCTGCCGTTCGAGACGGACACGCTCCTCGCCACCGCGACAGCTCGTGAACTGGCCGAAACCGCCAGCCGCTCGGCGCCCGCAGCGGGCCGTGACGTCAGGGTGCTCCCCGCGGTCGCCTACGGGGCGAGCGGGGAGCACCAGTCGTTTCCGGGCACGGTGTCCGTGGGCACGGACGCTCTTGCCGAGGTGATCCTGGAGTTGGGGCGATCGGTCAGCACCTGGGCCGACCGCCTGCTGATCGTCAATGGTCATGGCGGCAACGTGGAGGCCCTCCGACGGGCGATAGCGCGCTTGCGCTACGAAGGTCGAGACGCCGGATGGCTATCCTGCCGGACATCCGAACATTCCGGAGACACCCACGCCGGCCACGCCGAGACCTCGCTCATGCTGCACCTGCACCCCGAACTCGTCCGCACCGACCTGGCCGAACCCGGCTGCACCGCCCCGCTAACGCAGATCCTGCCGGCGATGCGAGCCGGCGGAGTCGCGGCGGTCAGCAGCAACGGCGTTCTCGGCGATCCCACCACCGCTACAGCAGTAGAGGGTCGCAGGCTGTGGGATCTCCTGGTGGCGGACGCGTCCCGTCGGCTCGGCGCCTGGCAGCCCGGGTCGGACGACGGAATGCTGCGATGACGCCGCCCGACTCACCCGCGCCGCCGGGCCCACCTGCGGCGCCCGGCCCGGCGCTGGTCAGGCTCGATCCCCACACGACGATCCTGCGACGCGGGGAGAAGGTGCGGGTCGTGGGCGGTGATCCGGTCACCATGGTCACGCCGTCGCCGAAGGTTGCCGCACTCCTGGACGGCAATGGCGTGATCAGTACCGCCACCCCGGACGGTGCGGCGTTGGCCAGAGCGCTCATCGATCGCGGGATGGCCCACCCGGAACCGGCGACGCCCA
>NZ_JAALDM010000184.1 GCF_014144865.1 Dietzia aerolata
AGCGAGCCGGTGTCGAGCGAGCCGGAGTCCTCGGCCGGGGCCTCCTCCTCGCCGGAGCCGGTGCCGCCGTCGATCAGGTCGGAGCCGGTGTTCGGGGAGACACCGAGGCTGCCGAACTCAACGGAGCCCGGGTTGGGGGCCTCGGCGTCGAGGTTCAGGTTGAAGCTCAGGCTGCCGGCATCCACTGCGAGGTCGGTTCCGAGACCACCCTCGAGGCTGCCCTCTTCGCCACCGAGGTTCTCGAGGCTGGCGGCCGGGTTCTCGGCGGGGGCGTCCTGCGCGGCGGCAAGGCCGGGGAATGCGATGGCGGCACCGACGCCGAACGCGCCGACTGCGGCGATCTTCGCGGTGGTCCGGGTGGTGGTCTTGCGGTGGGTGTTCGTCACTGCTGAACGTCTCCGATCTGCATCGACCACGATGTGTCTCATCGCGGGCAACCCTGCCCTGTGGCGTGGGTGCGTCGGCGACACTACAAGTGCGATCGGCCCCTGTCAGTAGGTCATTTCTTCAGTGCCGGTTCAGTTAACGATTCCCTGATGTGGTCGTTCGGGGCGCTTTGCCGGACCGGGAGCGGGGCGCGTCGTGCCTGCCTAGGCTGGGTTCCATGGACATGTCCGAGCCGACCGGGACCGGGGCGTGGGGGCCGCCCGTCGTGGTGGAGACGCACGGCGCGCTCATCTTCCTCTGGGGTGACAAGGCTCATAAAATCCGCAAGCCTCTCGACCTCGGGTTCCTCGACAACCGCACCCCGACGGCCCGCGCGGAGCAGAGCCGCCGCGAGGTGGAGCTCAACAGTCGCCTCGCCCCGGACGTCTACCTCGGGGTGTTGGAGGTGCGGCGCAGCCGTGGGAGGAACCCCGACAACCCCGGTAACGACGACGACGTCGTCGATCACGTCGTGGAGATGCGCAGGCTCCCGGAACGTCTCAGTCTCGCCCGACTGGTGCGGGAGCGTCAGCCCGGCTCGCGCCGGGTCGGCGATACGGACATCGTGGCCGGCCTGGGCGAGGTGGCCCGGCAGATCGCGCAGTTGCATGACCAGAGCCCTCGCACGAGGGAGATCGACGATGCGGGGCTGCAGGACACGCTCCACGGGCTGTGGGCCGAGTCGCTCGAGCACCTGCGCCGACTCGAGGTGGGGCGGGATGCCCGCGAGATCGTCGACGACATCGCGGTGCTCTCCTATGACTACCTCCGCGGCCGGGGTCCGTTGCTGCGGTCCCGGATCGACGCGGGCCGGATCGTGGACGGTCACGGGGACCTGCTGGCGGCGGATGTCTACCTGATGGAGGACGGGCCGCGGATCAT
>NZ_JAALDM010000185.1 GCF_014144865.1 Dietzia aerolata
CCACGGCCGAACCGCGCACCACAGGGATTACGCCCAGACGAATCGGAGGCACGACAAGCCCATGAGTACTGCGCAGGCGCCGGCGCGTCCGGCACCCACAAAGAAGACCAACATCTACAAGGGTGACCCAGGGATGTGGTCGTGGGTCGCGCACCGCATCTCCGGCGTCGCGATCTTCTTCTTCCTCTTCGTCCACGTGCTCGACACCGCACTGGTCACGGTCAGCCCCGAGACCTACAACGAGGTCATCGACACCTACAAGACCCCGATCATCGGTCTCATGGAGATCGGGCTCGTGGCCCTGGTGCTGTTCCACGCGCTCAACGGTCTGCGGATCGTGGCGGTGGACTTCTGGTCCAAGGGCGCCAAGTACCAGCGCCAGATGCTGTGGGCCGTCCTGGCGATCTGGGTCGTGGTGTTTGCCGCGGCGACCGCACGCCTCCTCTTCCTTCTCTTCTCGCACCTCTAAGGAGAACGATCACAATGGCAGACGCACCAGTTCTCCAGACCTCCTACGACCGGCCCGCCTCGCTGGCGCAGCCCCGCTCGCCCCGCCTGCGCTCGCGCGGCAACTTCGAGCGCACCGCGTGGATCTTCATGCGGTACTCGGGCGTGGCCCTGGTCTTCCTCACCATCGGCCACCTCACGGTCGGCCTGATGATCGACGACGGCGTCCACCGCATCGACTGGGCCTACGTCGCCGATCGCTGGCAGAGCCCGTTCTGGGCCTCGTGGGACATCCTCATGCTCTGGCTGGCCCAGCTGCACGGCGCTAACGGTGTCCGCACCGTGATCGCGGACTACTCGCGCAAGGACTCCACCCGGTTCTGGCTCAACGCGATCCTCATCGCGGCGACCGTCCTGGTCCTCGTCCTGGGCACCTACGCCATCTTCGGCCTCGCCTACGACATCTGATCGCCGGCAGAGTTCGTCAGCGGACTTCCTCACTTCGAAAGCGAGCACTGAGAAACCCATGACCGATCGTCAGGTCCACCAGCACCAGTACGACGTCGTCATCGTCGGCGCCGGCGGCGCCGGGATGCGCGCCGCCATCGAGGCGGGTCCGCGCACCCGCACCGCGGTCCTCACCAAGCTCTACCCCACCCGCTCCCACACCGGCGCCGCCCAGGGCGGCATGTGCGCCGCCCTCGCGAACGTCGAGGAGGACAACTGGGAGTGGCACACGTTCGACACGGTCAAGGGCGGCGACTACCTCGTCGACCAAGACGCTGCGGAGATCATGGCCAAGGAGGCCATCACCGCCGTCATCGACCTCGAGAACATGGGCCTGCCGTTCAACCGCACGCCCGAGGGCAAGATCGACCAGCGTCGCTTCGGCGGCCACACGCGTGACCACGGCAAGGCGCCCGTGCGTCGCGCCTGCTACGCCGCCGACCGCACCGGCCACATGATCCTGCAGACGCTGTACCAGAACTGCGTCAAGCACGACGTGGAGTTCTTCAACGAGTTCTACGTCCTCGACCTGTGCCTGTCGGAGACCCCCGAGGGCCCCGTGGCCACCGGCTGCGTCGCCTACGAGCTGGCCTCCGGCGACCTGCACGTCTTCCACTCCAAGGCCACCGTCTTCGCGACCGGCGGCTCGGGCCGCATGTACAAGACCACCTCCAACGCCCACACCCTCACCGGTGACGGCATGGCCGTGGTCTTCCGCAAGGGCCTGCCCCTGGAGGACATGGAGTTCCACCAGTTCCACCCGACAGGGCTCGCCGGCCTGGGCATCCTCATCTCCGAGGCCGTCCGAGGCGAGGGCGGCATCCTGCGCAACGTGGATGGCGAGCGCTTCATGGAGCGCTACGCCCCCACCATCAAGGACCTCGCGCCGCGTGACATCGTCGCCCGCTCGATGGTCCTCGAGGTCCGCGAGGGCCGCGGCGCCGGACCCGACAAGGACTACGTCTACATCGACGTGACCCACCTCGGTGCCGACGTGCTCGAGGAGAAGCTCCCCGACATCACCGAGTTCTCGCGCACCTACCTGGGCGTCGACCCGGTCACCGAGCTCGTCCCGGTATTCCCGACCTGCCACTACGTCATGGGCGGCATCCCCACCAACGTCAAGGGCGAGGTCCTGCGCAACAACGAGGACATCGTCCCCGGCCTCTACGCCGCCGGCGAATGCGCCTGCGTGTCCGTGCACGGTTCCAACCGTCTCGGCACCAACTCGCTGCTCGACATCAACGTCTTCGGCCGCCGCGCGGGCATCGCCGCCGCCGAGTACGCCATGAACAGCGAGTTCGTGGAGCTGCCCGAGGCTCCGGAGACCATGGTCCGCGAGTGGATGGAGCAGATGCTCGCGCCGCACGGCACCGAGAACGCCGCGGACATCCGCAAGGAAATGCAGGCCATGATGGACGACAAGGCGTCGGTGTTCCGCACCGAGCAGTCGCTCACCGAGGCCCGCGACGAGCTGCGTGCACTCAAGAAGCGCTACGCCGACGTCACCGTGTCCGACAAGGGCAAGCGCTTCAACACCGAGCTCCTGGAGGCCGTCGAGCTGGGCTTCCTCCTGGAGCTGGCGGAGGTCACGGTCGTCTGTGCCCTCAACCGCAAGGAGTCCCGCGGCGGTCACTCCCGCGAAGACTTCCCGGACCGCGACGACGCCAACTACATGAAGCACACCATGGCGTTCAAGGAGAGCGGACAGGATCTGCTCTCGGAGATCCGGCTGGACTGGAAGCCGGTTGTGCAGACCCGCTACGAGCCGATGGAGCGTAAGTACTGATGAGTTCCGCAGTCGACACCACCAAAGCCACCGACGGCACGAACAAGCGCCCGGTGCCGCCCGGCTCCACCATGGTCACGCTGAAGATCGCCCGGTTCAACCCGGAGGATCCGGACTCGGCGGGCTTCAAGGAGTACGAGGTCCCGGCACTGCCGTCCGACCGTCTGCTCAACCTGCTCATGTACGTCAAGAACTACATCGACGGATCGTTCGCATTCCGCCGATCCTGCGCCCACGGCGTCTGTGGTTCGGACGCCATGCAGGTCAACGGCGTCAACCGCCTGGCGTGCAAGGTCCTCATGAAGGACCTGCTCCCCAAGGACGGCAAGTCCATCACCATCACCGTGGCCCCCATCCGCGGCCTCCCGGTGGAGAAGGACCTGTACGTCGACATGGAGCCGTTCTTCAAGTCGTTCCGCGACATCAAGCCGTACCTCATCACCTCCGGCAACCAGCCGACGGGTGAGCGTATCCAGTCGCAGACCGACCGCGCCCGCTTCGACGACACCACCAAGTGCATCCTCTGCGCCTGCTGCACCACCTCGTGCCCGGTGTTCTGGAATGACGGCTCGTACTTCGGTCCCGCCGCCATCGTCAACGCGCACCGCTTCATCTTCGACTCCCGTGACGAGGGTGCCGCGGAGCGTCTCGACATCCTCAACGACGCCGAGGGCGTGTGGCGCTGCCGCACCACCTTCAACTGCACCGACGCATGCCCCCGTGGCATCCAGGTGACGCAGGCGATCCAGGAGGTCAAGCGCGCACTGCTGTTCGCGCGCTGACCCGGTAGCCGGCGAGCGAGCCCGTGGGCCGGTTAGTCGCTGGGCCGCTGAGCCGGTGAGCCGGTGAGCCGGTGGGGCCGCACCTTCCACGTGGAGGGTGCGGCCCCGCTGCTATTTGCCGGGGCCCGGACGCTCGGCTCCGGCCACCGGGCTTTGGGGCGCTGAACTCTCTGGGCTTTGGTCTCTGGGCTCTGGACTCTGAGCTCGGGGCTCTGGGCTCGAATACTCCCACCTCAGCTCGAGTTGCCTATCGCATCTCAGTTTGCCCATCTCAGCTCAAGTTGCCTATCTGGATCCGACTTGCCTAGCGGGCCCGCTGGGCAAGTCGTATCCCGATGGGCAGTTCGAAGCCCGATGGGCAAGTTGAAACCCGATAGGCAGATCGGCTGGGCAATATGCGAAGTCCGCCCCCGATCCCACGGATCCATTCAGCCGCGACGCAACGAGAAGTGGATTCCGCACACCCCCCTCGAGCGTTGTGTGCCGACCCCTCTCGGCGAGGGGATGAGGCGGCGGGTGGCGAGGGATCGAGGCGGCGGGTCTGTGATTGCCCGCCAGGGGCCGGACGTAGACTCAGCATCCGTGACGAAGCTTCGGGCGGCAGGACCGCGCACCAGGTTCGCCGCCGACACAGGCGCAGGCTCGGGCGCAGGCCAGGCCGGCAAGCCAGGCAAGGTCGACGATGTAACCAGGCCAGGCAGGGTCGGCGATGTAGCCAGACCAAGCCAGGCCGGCAAGCCAAGCCAGGCCGGCGTTGCAGGCAACGCAGGCAGGGCAGGCAGGGCAGGCAGGGCAGGC